>JBBRPS010000188.1:0-14056 GCA_038227745.1 Gemmatales bacterium
CGACCGGAGAGACACAAGCCCGACGCGCCAGCGAGGGGATCCCTCGCTGGCGCGTCGGGCTTGTGTCCTTCGCCGAGGTCCGCGGTCACCCGGCGCCGTCGGTTGGCGCCGCCGCCCCCGTGCCCGCCGTCAGGTGGGCGAGCACCAGCCGGATCTCGTCGTAGGACACCTGCTCGCCGAGCTGCAGGTAGATCGGCTTGAGCCGCTCGCTGCCGACCTGCCGCGCCGCCATCGCGATGCGCTGGTAAACGGCGTCCGGCACCCACGGCGCGATGGACTTCGGCCGCTCCTCGCGGACGTACTCGCCCAGGAAGTCCATGACGGTGCTGCGCGCCCGCCCGGTCTGGTGCATCACGTCCTCGATCGCCGCCCCCTGGCGAAACTGCTCGAACGCCAGCGTGCGCTGCGGGTTGGGCCGCGCGGGTGTCTTCCGCGGCTCCTCGACCTTCAGGGGCGCAGGGGCGTTGTCCAGCGACAGGCCGCGGGCATCGCTGTGCTCGCGGATCGTCTCGAGGAAGGCCTGGCCGAACTCGCGCAGCTTGACCTCGCCGACGCCGTAGACCAGCCGCATCCGCTCCGGACTCGACGGCCGCACCCGCGCCAGCTCGCGCAGCGTGTGGTCGCCGAAGACCATGTACGGCTCCAGCTGGCGCTCCTGGGCCAGCCGCCGCCGCAGCCCCCGCAGTTCCTCGAACAGGCCGCGGTCCACGCCCTCCCAGGACGCCGCCTCGGCCCGGGTCTTCTCCGCCTTCTCGCCCTTCTTGCGGCGCACCAGCTGCAGCAGCCGCACCTCGCGCTGGCCGCGCATTACCTCCCACGACGCCGGGTTCAGGCCCAGGATCGGCACCGTCTTGCCGTTCGACAGCGACACCGCGTTCTGCTGCAGCACCTTCTGGCTGATGAGCTGATAGATCCAGTCGCGGAGGTCCACCGTGCGCTGGTCCTTGAGGATGCCGAACGTCGTCAGATTGTCGTGGCCGAACTTGCGCACCTTCTCATCGTCCTCGCCGCGCAGCACGCTGATGACGTAGCCGATCCCGAAACGCTCCTTCACGCGGGCCACGCACGACAGGATCTTCTGCGCCATCACCCGCGCGTCGGCCAACTCCGCCGTGTCGCCCAGGCACAGGTCGCAGTGGCCGCAGTTCTCCGTCTCGAAAGCCTGGCCGAAGTGCTCGACCAGCGCCCGGTGCCGGCAGACCACGCCGCGGCAAAAGCGGTCGATGTCCTCGAGGTGCTTCATCACCGTCGGCAGGAACGACGGATCGACGCTGGCCTCCTGCGCGTTCTTCTCCAGGATGGACTTCCAGGTCATCAGGTCGGCGCCGGAGTGCAGGAGGATGCACTCCGCCTCGTCGCCGTCGCGGCCGGCCCGCCCGGTCTCCTGCTGGTAGTGCTCCAGCGACTTCGGCATGGCCGTGTGCATGACGAAGCGGATGTTCGAGCGGTCGATGCCCATGCCGAACGCGATGGTGGCGACGATCAGGTTGCACTCCTCGTCGGCGAAGGCGTTCTGGGCGGTGCGGCGCTCCTCGCTGCTGAGGCCGGCGTGGTAGCGGCGGGCGTTGTAGCCGTGCTGCTGGAGGATGGCCGTGAGGTCCTCCACGTCGCGCTGGAACGAGCAGTAGATGATTCCGGGGTCGTCGCGGTGGCGCTCCAGCACTTCCAGCACCTGCTTCGTGCGGTCGTGGCGCGGCAGGACGCGGTAGGTCAGGTTGGGCCGGTCGAAGTTGCCGACCAGCACCTCCGGGTCTTTCAGGGCGAGCTGGGCGGCGATGTCGCGGCGGACCTGCTCGGTCGCCGTCGCCGTGTAGGCGTGGACCGACGCCGCGGGGAACAGCTCCTTGATGCGGTTGAGCTGGCGGTACTCGGGGCGGAAATCGTGGCCCCAGTGGCTGATGCAGTGCGCCTCGTCGATGGCGAAGGTGCGGACGCCGACGCGCTTCAGGAGCTGGTAAAAGTCGGTGTTGACGAGCCGCTCCGGCGAGACGAACAGGAGGCGGATGGTCCCCTGGCGCACGTCCATCTCGTAGCTGGAGCGCTCCCCGGCGGACTGCGAGCTGTCGAGCTGGATAGCGGGCACGCCGCAGGCCTGCAGGCCGTCCACCTGGTCCTTCATCAGGGCGATGAGCGGCGAGACGACGACGGTCAGCTCGCCGCGCAGCACGGCGGGCGCCTGGTAACACAGCGACTTGCCGCCGCCCGTCGGCAGCACCACGACCGAGTCGCGCCCTTGCAGCACGGCCCGCATGGCCGGCTCTTGCAGCGGCCGGAAGGTGCGATAGCCCCAGTGGCGCTCGATGACCTGCTTGAGGTCGTCCAGGGAGTGGTCAGGCGACGTCGGGGGAAGCATGGCGGCAATCTCCTTAAGCTGTCACCTTACCCGACATCCGTACACACTTCCAGAGCGGATGGTCGGGACCGGCGAAAGCCGACGGGTGGCGACCCGTGAGCTTGCCGCTCAATCCGGCGCGCCCTTTTCCCGGTCGCGGTCGAGGACCGGCAGGAGGTTTGGCGGCAGCAGCACCGCCGCCGCCGCCGGCGCGACCTGGGATGCTTCCACGGGAGGCAAGATCGTCCCCTGCAGCGGCCCCGGTAAGGTCCCGCCGGGCGCCGGGCAACTGTCGTGGCCCGGCGGGTACAGCTCGTCCACCTGCAGCAGGGTCACCAGGTCCACCACGGCCGTCCACTGGGTGCCCAGCAGCGCCAGGTATGTCCCGAGGGTGTTGGCGATGGCCTGCTGGGCGTTGACGATGTCCGCATAGCTGATCTTTTCCGGCTCCTGCTGGAAGCGCTCGCGGATGGCCCGGTAAACGCGGACCTGGTTGCCCAGGATCCGCTCGCGGAACTGCTCGACCTGGGTCTTGTTGGTCAGGTAGCGCTCGTAAGCGTCGGCCAGGCTCTGGATCAGGCCGTTGCGCGTGGCGGTCAGGTCCTCCTGCGCCCGCGCCATCTGCGCCCTGGCCTGGAGGATGTTGCCCTGGTTGCGGTCCCAGACGGGCACCGCGAAGCCGATCTGCAGATTGAACTGGTCGTTCGCGGTCGCGTTGTCGTGCTGCCACACGAAGTTGGTCGCCACGTCGGGCAGGCGCGTCACCTCCGCCAGGCGCAGGCTGTACCTGGCCTTCAGGATGGTGTTCTCGGCGGTCAGGAGGTTCGTGTGGACGGCGAGCATCTGGGCGCGGGAGGAGTCGTGGGCGAAACAGGGGGCCGGGGCGTCGGCGCGTCCGGCCACTGCGGTACACGGCAGGTCGGGAAGGCCCATCGTGGCGGCGAGCTGCTTCCACGCCGAGATGGAGTGGTTGCGCGCCTGGATGAGGTTGTTGCGCGCCAGCACGGCGTAGACGTAGAGCTGGAATGGCTCGTAGGGGGCGGCCTGGGCACCCTTGACCTGGCGGACCTGGATGCGGAACGCCTCGTCGGTCAGCTCGGCCAGGGCACGCGACACCCGGATGGACTCCTCGGCGACGAGCACGGCGAAGTAGCCCGCCCGCACCCTGGAGATCAGATCGACCTGGGCGGCGCGGAGGGCGACCTCGGCATTGAGGACGTCCATGCCGGACGCGGCGCGGGCCAGCTCCAGTTTCCCGCCCGTCTTGATGAGCTGGTTGAGGTAGAACCCCTGCTGGCCGACGTTGTTCGTCGGGGCGGGGCCGGGCTGCACCTGGTCGGCCTCGTAACCGAAGGTCGGGTTCGGGTGCAGACCCGCCTGCAGGGCGGCGCCGCGCGCGGCGCCGACGTCCTGGGCGGCGCGGCGGAGCGTCGGGCTGTGCGCGCGCGCCAGCTTCTGCAGGTCCGCCAGCGTCAGCGCCGTACCGCCGGGGCCGGGTGGCGGCTGGATCTCCTCCCCCAGAGGCGGCAGGCCCGGGTAGAGCTTGTCGATGGCCTTGTCGCGCTCGGCCTGATCCTTCCTGTCGAGGGGCGGCAGGCGGATCGGCGGGGCCTCGGAGCCGGGGATGGCCGGCGGGATCGTCAGCAGATCCGGGGCTTTTCCCGGCGGCAGGCCCTTGTCGCCCTCCTGCTTCCGCGGCGGCGGCGCTTGCTCGGGTGGCGTCTCGGCGGTAGCGACAACCGGACGGAGGGGACCGAGGGTCGCGGCCGCGGTGACGTCGGTCGGCAGCGTCGCGTGGACAGCGTGCATCGGGTCCTGGTAGTGGGGCATACACCCGGAGAGGAGCAGCCCCGGCCAGAGAATCGCCGACCACCCCCCCCACCGCCTCGCTGCCCGGGACATAGCGCAACCCTCCTCCGCACAGTCCGTGCGTATCATCTGTATCGGTTAGAGGGGCTGAAAACTTCAGCAGCCCCTGAACCGCGCGGAGAATGGGCAAAGTCCGAGGGTGGAGGGGGTCATACAAGCCCGACGCGCCAGCGAGGGATCCCTCGCTGGCGCGTCGGGCTTGTATGACCCTCTTCGGTGCCGGGGTAATAAAGTCCGAGGGTGGAGGGGGTCAGCGCAGCAGCTTGTGGTTCGTCAGCGTGATCTGCCGCGCTTCCAGGGCACTCGTGGCCACCCCCGGCGCCTGCCCCGCGGGCGCGGCGGTGACCACCAGCAAGACGTGCGGGAGATCGACCGCCCCGACGCGCCGCCAGCTCTGGTGGAACGCCTGCGCGCTCTTCAGCGCCCCCGCCTTCAGGTCCCAGTTATTGACGATGTAAGAGGTCGGCAAATGCTTCTTCTCCGGCGTGAGGCGGTTCTCGAGGACCGTGATGGTGAAGCGGAAGTCCTTCATCTGCCGGTTCACCTCGAGGATCTGCCGATCGCGGATGCGGTAGCCGGAGTGCAATTCGTCGTTCAGCACGCGGATCGCGCGCCCCAGCGGGTGGGCGACGTTGTCGTCGGCGAAGGCGCACGGCGTGTCGCGCTCGGCGCTGGTGTCCAGGCGGTGTTCCACCAGCGAGCGGAGCTGCCGCTGCGCCCAGGCCTTCGCCGCGGCGTCCGGCAGCTCCACCTTCACCGCGCCGTCGGCCGCCACGTGGAGCCGGCCGTGGACGACCTTGCCGTCGTGGTTGACTTCGAGGTCGGCGCTGAAGCCGGGGAAGTTCTCCCAGTTGGCGCGGGCCGCCCGGGCGTCGCGCAGCAACTTGGTGGCCAGCGGATCGACTTTCGGCTGGACCGCGGCGCCGCGGGAAGCACCGCGGCCGGCGGCCTTCGTCACCGCGAAGACGAGCGTTGCGTAGTGGCGCGACTCCTTGTACTTCTTGCCGCCCTCCTCACCACCCTTCGCCTCGACGTGCCGGGCGCGGATGGCGTACAGCCCGCCCTCCTTCGGCTGCTCCAGTTTGAAAGTGCCCTCCATGTCGGTCGTGGTTTCGATGGCGGTTTCGTGGCCTGGCGGCAGCAGCGCCACCTCGGCGCCGGCGAGCGGCTTGCCCTGCCACAGCACGCGCGCCCGGGGCTTGTCCTCGATCGGCACGATGTCCAGGGCCAGGCGCGCCGTCGGCTGGGAAAAGGCCTCCGGCGAGCCCTTCAGCCCCGCCCCCACCAGCGCCCTGGCGTGGTACGTCAGCAGGAACGGCTCGGCCTTGCCGCGCTGCGTGACGCCGTAGCGGCACACGCCGGCCACCACGCTGCCGCCCTTGCCGGGGACCGAGACGAGGTAAGCGTCCTTGCCGAGCGTCGCCTTCAGGGGCGTGGCCTTGCCGGCCGTGACGACGAACAGCTCGGTCTTCGCGATTTTGGTTACCGGCACCTTGGCGTCGGGCTGCAGGTCGTCGCTGAAGACCACCTGGGCTTCGGGCTTACCGCCGCGGTCCGGGACGATCCAGACGAAGTGCGCCCGGGCGGGCAGGGCGAATGCGGACAGGAGCAGGAGGGTACCGCACCAGCGTTTCATCGGACAGTCCTCGCAGTTGGGGGTTGCACAAGGGCGACGTGGCCGCGGAGAGTCATCTTACGCCGCGCCGCCGGCCTCGCCCAACACCGCGGGCCAATCCCCTTACCGCCAATAGAATGGCGACGGGCGACCCGGTTTCTCCGACGGAGGCGCGAACCGATGAACGGCAAGACGCGGATCGAGAAGCTCCAGGCCATGCTGGCGGCGGACCCGAACGACGCGGAGCTGCACTACATGGTGGCGATGGAGCACGCCAGCCTCGGCGACGATGCCCAGGCGGTGCGCTGCTTCCAGGAACTGCTGGCGTGCAGCCCCGACTACCCGCCCGCCTACCACCAGGCGGGCCGGGTACTGCACCGCCTGGGTCGGATCGACGAGGCCCGCGACGTGCTGCAGCGCGGTATCCCGGTGGCGCTCAAACGCGGTAACGAGCACGCCGCCGGCGAGATGCAGGGGCTGCTGGAAAACCTCGACTGACTCGCGCGCGGACCGCGACACGGGGCCGGCTTGCCGTTTCGCGCTCGCGCCGCCCTCGCAACGAGTATCTCCCATGTCTCCTCAACCGTATCTCGTCCGCACCCTCCTCGCCGTGGCCCTGGGTCTCGGTGCGCCCATCCCGGCGCCCGCGGCGGAATTCCCCCTCCCGGCCGCGCCGCCGGCAACCCTCGGCGTCTCCGCGGAGCGGCTGGCACGGATCGACGCGGCGGTGCAGAAGGCGATCGCGCGCGGCGACCTGCCGGGGGCTGTCGTGGTCATTGTCCACCGCGGCCGCGTCGTCTTCCGCAAGGCGTACGGCCAGCGCAGCCAGCAGCCGGACAACACGCGGATGGGCCCGGAAGTCGTCTTCGACCTGGCCTCACTCACCAAGCCGATCGCGACGGCGACGGCGCTGATGCTCCTGGTGGAGCAGGGCAAGCTGCGCCTCGGCGACCGGCTAGCGCGGCACCTGCCGGCGTTTGCACGCAAGGAGACGGACGGCATCACGCTCGTCCAGCTCCTCCTGCACACCTCCGGCTTCGTCGCCGACAACGCGCTGGCCGACTACCGCGGCGGGCGTGAGGAGGCCCGCAAGCGCCTGGACGCCCTCAACCCGGTGACGGAGCCGGGCACGCGCTTCGTCTACAGCGATGTCGGCTACATCCTCCTCGGCGAGGTGGTGGAGAAGGTCAGCGGCGTACCGCTGGATCGATTCGTCCGCGAGCACGTTTTCGCCCCGCTCGGCATGAACGAGACGGGCTTCCGTCCGCAGGGCAAGCTCAGGGAGCGCTGCGCGCCGACAGAGCGGCGCGGCGGTCGCTGGCTGGTCGGCGAGGTCCACGATCCCAGGGCGGCCCTGCTCGGCGGGGTCGCGGGGCACGCCGGCCTGTTCGCCAGCGCCGACGACGTGGCGGTCTACGCGCAGATGCTGCTGAACGGCGGCGCGTACCGCGGCCGGCAGGTCCTCAGCCCGCTCACCGTCCGCCTGATGACCGAGCCGCATCCCGTGCCGGAGAGAAAAAAGGGCGGTCTGCGCTCCTGCGGCTGGGACGTGTACACGCGCTTCTCCAGCAACCGCGGCGAATTGTTCCGCGCGGGGGAGGGCTTCGGCCACACCGGCTTCACCGGCACGTCGCTCTGGGTTCACCCGCCGAGCCAGACGGCCGTCATCGTGTTGAGCAACCGCGTCCACCCCGACGGGAAGGGCAACGTCGTGCGGCTGCGCGGCCAGGTGGCGACCCTCGCCGCCGCGGCCATCCTTCGGCCGCGCGACGCGAAGCGGGAGCCGGTGCTGACCGGCCTGGACGTGCTGATGCGCGAGCAGTTCGCCCGGCTGAAGGGGCGGCGCGTCGGCCTGGTGACGAACCACACCGGCGTGGACCGTGAGGGCCGCAGTGCCATCGACCTGCTGCACGGGGCGCCCGGCGTCCGCCTGGTCGCGCTGTTCAGCCCGGAGCACGGCATCCGCGGCGCCCTCGATGAGCACGTCCCCGACGGCAAAGACGCCCGCACCGGCCTGCCGGTCTACAGCCTCTACGGCAAGCGCCGCAAGCCGGCCGCCGAGACGCTCCAGGGCCTCGACACGCTCGTGTTCGATATTCAGGACGCCGGCTGTCGCTTTTATACGTACATCAGCACGCTCGGCCTGGTGCTCGAAGCGGCGGCGGAGCACAAGGTCAAGGTGGTGGTGCTCGACCGGCCGAACCCGCTCGGCGGCGTCGCGGTCGAGGGGCCGGTGCTGGACGCGGGTCGCGAGTCGTTCGTCGCTTACCACGCGCTGCCGGTGCGCCACGGCCTGACGGTCGGCGAACTGGCCCTGCTGTTCAACAAGGAGCGGAAGATCGGCGCCGAGGTCGAGGTGGTGCGCCTGGAGGGCTGGCGGCGCGGCGACCTGTACGACCGGACCGGGCTGGCGTGGGTGAATCCGTCGCCGAACCTGCGCAACCTGGGGGCGGCGCTGCTCTACCCCGGCATCGGTCTGCTGGAGACGACGAACGTGAGCGTGGGCCGCGGCACCGAGCGGCCGTTCGAGTGGTTGGGCGCCCCGTGGATCGATGGCCGGCGCCTGGTGGCGGTGCTGGCGGAGGAGGAGTTGCCCGGCGTGCGTTTCGTACCGCGGACGCTGACGCCGAGCGCGAGCGTCCACAAAGGCAAGGCGTGCGGCGGCGTGCAGCTCTTCGTGGACGACTGGGCCGCGTTCCGGCCGGTGCGGACGGGCCTGGCGGTGGCGTGCGTGCTGCGACGATTGTACCCGGAGGCGTGGCAGGTCGAGCGGTTCGACGTGCTGCTCGGGCACCGTGCGACGTGGGAGGGCGTGCGGAGCGGGGCGGCGTGGCGCGAGTTGGAGGCAGCCTGGCAAGAGGGGCTGCGACGCTTCCTCGAGTCACGGCGAGCCTACCTCCTCTACGGCGATTGAACAGGGCCGTCGAACGGCATCGTGAGCGCCGTAGGGTGGGCACTGCCCACCAGTTCATAGAAGCGGTGGGCAGTGCCCACCCTACGGCGCTGGCGGTGAACTTCTGTAATGGTCATCTATTTCCGCGGAAATCGTCAAATCGCGCACGTCCCGCCTTCCCGCTACCGACCGCCGCACCTTGACCAGTTTCTCCCGCCTTTGGGAGTGACGCTGTTGCGCCCGACGGTATAATCATCTCATCTTGACTGCGTCCTGCAGCATCTCCTCGGGATCTGGAACAGACTGCTGAGGCGCGGCCGTCCCTCTGTGGGTGGGGGTCGGTCGGGCCGCCCGAACTCCGTTGCCGGGCCTTGACGGCCGTCCGTCCTGGCCTACAACATACCCTTTTTACGCACCCCCTGAGACCCCCCTGATGATGGCGTCGGCTATTTTCTTTGACTTCAACCTCCCCAACGCCACGACGTGGTTCTACTTCTCGTTCCTCCTCGCCGTGGCGCTGTTCTTCAAGTTCTCGCGCCCGCTGAGCGTACGCAACTGGGACATCGTCACCGTGTTCCTCCTGGTGCCCGGCCTGCTGCTGCTGCAGGAAGCCCGGCCCAATACGTCCGTGCCGGAAAAACACCCCGCGGTCGCCGTCGCCTCCCTCGTCGGCGCCGTCGGCGGGCAGGCGCTGTCTCTCCCGGCCGGCAAGCTTGACATGGCGGCGGCGCTGGCGCGCACCGCGGAGTTCGCCCCCGCGCGGCTGCTGTGGCTGGGCTACCTGTGGCTGCTGGGCGGCTCCGCTTACCTCGTGGTGCGCTGCCTGCTCGACCTGGCCCTGGTGCGCCGGCCGGCGCTGGCGCCCAACCTGACCTACGGCGGGCTCGCCTGGCTGGGCGGCGCCATGTTCGTCTGCCTGATGACCGTTGCCTTCCGCTACCCCGACCGCAACGGCACGACACCTGTCGCGCAAAACGCCTCGGTCGATAGTGGTGCGCTGAAGGTGGGCAAGGAGAGCGTGGCCCTGCAGCTGGCGCAGCGACCGCTGCCCCTGTGGGTCCTGCGCGCCCTCGCCGTGCTGTGCCACCTGGCCGTGGCCGGCGGGCTCGTTTACATCGGCATCCGCCACTTCCAGGATGCCCACGCCGGCGTTGCGGCGGCGACGTTCTACCTCCTGCTGCCGTACACGGGCCACCACGTCGGTCAACTGCACCACGTCTGGCCGACGGCCCTGCTGATCTGGGCGATCGCCGTCTACCGCCGGCCGCTCCTGGCCGGCATCTTCCTGGGCCTGGCCGCCGGCACGATCTACTTCCCGGCGCTGTTGTTTCCGCTGTGGTTGAGCTTCTACTGGCGACGCGGCGCCGGCCGCTTCAGCGCCGCCTTCCTCGTCACGGTGGCGCTGTCCGTGGCCGGCACCGCCATCGCCCTCTGGTGCAGCCCCGACCTGGCGCGCCACCTCGGCGAGACGATCGCCGCCTCCGACTGGCAGCCGTGGAAGGTGCCCAACGCCGAGGGCTTCTGGACCGGAGTCCACTGGGCCTACCGCATCCCGCTGTTCATTCTCTACCTGGCCTTCGTCCTGGCGACCGTTCTCTGGCCGGCGCCGAAGAACCTGGCGCACCTCATCGCGCTGTCGGCGGCGCTGCTGGTCGGCATCCAGTTCTGGTACGCCGACCAGGGCGGCGTTTACGTCCTGTGGTATCTGCCGCTGTTCCTGCTGCTGGTGTTCCGCCCCAACCTGTCCGACCGCGTGCCGCCGCTGATCCCGTCGGAGAGCGACTGGCTGCTCCGCGCCGGCCACGCCCTCAAGCGCCTGGCGTGCAAGCTGCTGCGCCTGCCCGAGCCCATGACGAAGGTTGGGTAGTTATACTCGACGCAGGGCGATCTGACACAAGCCCGACGCGCCAGCGAGGGATCCCTCGCTTGCGCTTCGGGCTTGTGTCAGATCGCCCCGCCTCGCGCCGTGAGCTCACGGGGGCTAACTGCCCTTCCAATTCCCTGCCGAACGGCTAGAATCCGCGAGCGACGGAGGCGAACCGCCCGGGTGCATGGAGGCCCCTCATGCCGCGTTTCTTGCCGTACCTGTTCAGCGCGCTCCTCGTCGGCCTGCTCATCGGCGGCCCCTGGGCTTACAGCAACTACCGCCACGCGGCCCTGCGCCACTTCCACGTCGTCGAGGACGGCGTGCTCTATCGCAGCGGCCAGCTCACATTGTCGGGCCTCAAGCGCCTCCTCCACGACCACGGCATCAAGACCGTCATCACGCTGCGCGACGCCGCTCACCCCGACCAGCCGCCCCCCGACCTGGAGGAGGAGAAGTACTGCAAGGGCATGGAGCTGAACTACCACCGCATCACGCCGCAACCCTGGTGGGCGTCCGACGGCTCCATCCCCGCCGAGAAGGGCGTCAAGCTCTTCCTCGACGTCCTGCGCGACCCGGCCAACTACCCCGTCCTGATCCACTGCTTCGCCGGCATCCACCGCACCGGCGCCTTCTGCGCCCTCTACCGCATGGAGTTCCACCACTGGAGCAACGAGCAGGCCATCGCCGAGGTCATCGCGCACGGCTACGCCAACCTCAACGAGGAAATGGACCTGCTCAGCTACCTCGAACAATACCGCCCGACGTGGAAAGGGCCGCCGGCCCCATAGGGCTCGCCCAGTATGGCCCCATCGGCAACGCCTCGCGCACGCCTGAGAACCGCAGAGCGCGTTTTCCTCTCTTCCTCACCGGAGGGAGGGAAGAAAGCCCCATTCTGTCCACTTCACCCATCGAGCCGCGACGTCGCGAACGCCGTTGACATCGGTCCATCACTTCCGCCGCGGATCCTCTGTAACCGCTGACAAACTCATCCATTACGCGCCGCCCGCCGATGGCGTCCGCCCGGTTCGCGCGCGCGTCCGGGGCGAGGTCGCGGACTGCGGCATTGGACTTGCCTACCACCCGTTCCCAGGCGCCGCGCCCAGCCGCGCCTTCCTTCGTGGCTCCCCTCCGGGAGCGCGCCCGTGAGCATGAGGCGCCTATGGCCCCCATATTTCGGCCCAGCAGCAATACGATCGCCCGGGTAATCCTGCTCGCCATTCCCCTCGGCGGCGCGTTCGTGCTGTGGCTGTGCCTCGTCTACACGCGCTCTTCCTACGGGACCGGCGCGGGCATCGTCCGCGTGCAGCCGGTGCCGTTCAGCCACCAGCACCACGTCGGCGACCTCGGCATCGACTGCCGCTACTGCCATACCAGCGTCGAGCACGCCCCCAACGCCGGCCTCCCCCCCCACGGAGACGTGCATGAACTGCCACTCGCAGATCTGGGTCGGCAGCGACGTGCTCGCCCCGGTGCGCGAGAGCTACCGGACCGGCAAGTCGCTCAAGTGGCAGCGCGTCTATAACCTGCCGGGCTTCGTCTACTTCGACCACAGCATCCACGTCCACAAGGGCGTTGGCTGCTCGACCTGCCACGGCCGCGTCGATGAGATGCCCTTCACCTACCAGGTACCGTCGCTCCTGATGGAGTGGTGCCTCGACTGCCACCGCCAACCCGAACGATACCTGCGGCCGCGCGCAGAGGTGTTCAACATGAAGTGGCAGGCGCCGGTCAATCAGCTCGAACGCGGGCGGGAGCTGGCCAGGACGTACAAGCTCCGCGACACCCACTACCTCACCACCTGCTCCGTGTGCCACCGATGAACCCGAGAAAAGACCTGTCCCCCCGGCTGGCCGCCCTCCAGGACCAGCTCGGGGACGCCCGGGGCAAGAAGTACTGGCGCAGCCTGGAAGAACTGGCCGACACCGAGGCCTTTCAGGAGCTGATGCGCCAGGAGTACCCCGAGCAGGCGCCGTTCTGGCCGCAGTCGCTCAGCAGGCGTCAATTCCTATCGCTCATGGGCGCTTCCCTCGCCCTCGCCGGCCTGAGCGGCTGCTCGGTGCGGCCGGCCCCCACGCGGACGCTGGTCCCCCACGTGCGCGCGCCCGAGGAGCGGGTGCCGGGCAGGCCGCTGTTCTACGCCACGGCGATGACGCTCGGCGGGTCAGGCGTCGGCCTCCTGGTCGAGAGCCACATGGGTCGGCCGACGAAGATCGAGGGCAACCCCGAGCACCCCGCCAGCCTCGGCGCCACCGACCCGTTCCACCAGGCGTCCGTCCTCGGCCTCTACGACCCCGACCGCTCCCAGACCGTCACGCACCTCGGCCAAACGCGCACCTGGGACGAGGGCTTCACTGCCCTCCGCGGGGCCCTGGAACGGCAGCGGCAGGACGCGCGCCGCGGGGCCGGCCTGCGTATCCTGACGGAGACCGTCGTCTCGCCGACGCTGGGGCAGCAGCTCACGGACCTGCTCCGCCCCCTGCCCAACGCGAAGTGGCACCAGTACGAGCCGCTCGGCCACGACGCCGCCCACCGCGGCGCGGTGCAGGCCTTCGGCGCGTACGTCAACACCTGCCACGACTTCCGCCACGCCGACGTTGTCCTCTCTCTCGACGCCGATTTCCTGACCGGTGGCCCCGGCAACCTCCGTTATGTCGCCGACTTCATGGGACGGCGGCGCGTGCGGACCACCGCGGCGGACGCGGGGCGGGCGCAGATGAACCGCCTGTACGCGATCGAGACGACGGTCACCAACACGGGCGCCAAGGCCGACCACCGCCTGGCCGTGCGCGCCGGCGACATCGAGGGCCTCGCCCGCGCCCTCGCGGCCCGGCTGGGAGTGCAGGGAGCGGGCGGCGCCGCCGGGCCTCACGAGCGGTGGGTCAGCGCGGTCGCCCGCGACCTCGAACAGCACCACGGTGGTGCGGGCGCCCGTCTGGATCGTGCCGGGCCACGCCGACCGCTCCATCACCGTCGCGCTCGGCTACGGCCGCGACAGCGCGGGCCGGGTCGGCGGGACGTCCACGCACAGAGTCGGCTTCAACGCCTACCTTCTGCGCACCTCCGAGCGGCCGTGGTTCGCCCCCGGCCTGGCGGTGCGCAAGACCGGCGACACGGCCCTCGTCGCCTGCACGCAGCAGCACCACCTCATGGAGAACCGCGACCTCGTCCGCGCGGCCGACGTGGGACAGTATCGGCAGACGCCGCGCTTCGCGTCCCAGCTGGACGAGGAACGGATCCGCGCGCAGACCGGGCGCGGCGTGCGCCGGCCCCTCACCCTGTACGAGCCGCACGCCTACCCGAACCACAAGTGGGGCATGGTCATCGACCTGACGACCTGCACCGGCTGCAGGGCGCACGACACGGTTTGCACCTGCCGGGGGGAAGTCCTACACTGTCCTGAGCGAACGCGACCCCATTTTCCCCCCAAGTCCTGAAAGGGGCCAGGGATGGCACACGCCGAGAAGCGTACCTCCGCAGTAG
>JBBRPS010000189.1:0-13970 GCA_038227745.1 Gemmatales bacterium
AGGGACACCCTGGCAGCTCGTCCCCACGACCCTTTCACCACGTCCCGAGGCAGCAGCCGTAATCCGTGCCGCTGATGAGCGGCAACGCCCGCCGCGCGTACGGCAGCTTCAGGTACTCGCTGCGGTCGTAGATCACCCGGCCGTCCATCAGCGTGTGCGTCACGTGCGTCGTGTGCTCGAAGGGGTCACCGTCGTAGAGCACCAGGTCGGCCACTTTGCCGGCCTCGATACTCCCAAAACGGTCCTCAATGCCGAGGATGCGGGCCGCGTCCAGCGTGATCGACGACAGCGCTCGGTCGAAGCCCAGGCCGTTCACCATGGCGATCGCCGCCTCGTAGCGCAGCACGCGCGACTTCGGCACGTAGCCCTCGAAGGCGGTGCAGATCGCCAGCGGAATCTTGTGCTCCGCCAGCGCCGCCGCATTGCCGAGGTGGGAGTTCAGCGTCTCCAGCGACGAGGCCCGCTGCATCGACGGGTGGACCGCCACCGGCACCTTCGCCGCGGCGATGCGGTCCGCCACCAGGTAACCCTCCGTCGCCAGGCTCAGTATCGGCCGCAGCTTGAATTCGTCCGCCAGCCGCAGGGCCGTCACGATGTCGTCGGCACGGTGGGCGCTGAACACCACCGGGATGTCGCGCTTCAGCGCCGGCTCCAGCGCCTCCAACTTCAGGTTCGACGGCGGCCTCTTGTCCTCGTCCTTGGCGGCGCGCTTGCGCATGTGGGTTTGCGCTTGCGAGAACGCAAGGCGCAGCAGGTTCGCCGTCCCCATGCGCGTCGAAGGCATCTTGCCCGGGTAGGTCTTCTTCGGCACCTCGCCCAGGTTGACGAGGATGCCGGCCGGGAAGCGCACCTTCATCTGCTCCACCGTCCGGCCGTAGGTGCGGAAGATGCCCGTCTGGCCGGCGATGACGTTGGCCCGCCCCGGCATGGCGTGGATGACCGTGACGCCGTGCTCGCGCACGAACTGCAGCAGCGGTTCGCTCGGGTTGAAGCCGTCCAGCACGCGCAGGTCGGCCTGGTTCGGGTCGCTGGTCTCGTCGTGGTCCTGGTCCGCCTTGGGGAAGTTGAGCACGCCGGACAGGCCGACGACGGCGTGCGTGTCGATCAGGCCGGGCGTGACGACGGCGGCGCTCAGCACCGGCGTCCCCGGCGGCAACTTGACCGCGGCGCGCGGGCCGACCTGCTTGATCTTGCCGTCCTCGACGAGGATGACGGCGTTCTCGATGGTGCCGTTACCAACGGTGTGGACGCGGCCGGCGACGACGGCGAAGCGCTTCGGCTTGCCATCGACGCGCGGCGTGCCGGTCGGAAGGACGGGGAGGCCGCCGAGGGGCTGCGGTTTGGTGGCGCCGGCCTGCTTCGGCAGGCGAGTACCGTCGGCGAGCGCGAAGCCGCCGGCCTGGTAGGTCCAGTCCCGATGACGGCTGCGGTCGAAGGCCAGCTCGCCCTCGACGTAGGTCTGCAGCACCTGGGTGTAAACGCTGAAGGGAGCGCCGGAGAGGACGACGAAGTCGGCGTCCTTGCCCTTCTCCAGCGAGCCGCAGCGGTGGTCGAGGTGCAGCATCTGCGCCCCGTGCAACGTCAGCGCCTTGAGGGCGGCGTCAGGGGGCATGCCGCCGCGGACCGCGATGGCGCCGGTGCGCAGGAAGAAGCGCGACTCGGTGATCGAGTCGTCGGTGTTGATCGCGACCTTGACGCCCGCCTTGTGCAGGATGGCCGCGTTCTCCTCCAGCAGGCCCATGACCTCCGGCTTGCCGCCGGGGCTGTCCACGAGGGTCAGCGACACGGGGATGCCGAGGCGGGCGAGGATCTCGGCGATGCGGTAGCCCTCGGTGGCGTGCTGCAACACCAGCTCGAAGTTGAACTCCTGCGACAGGCGTACGGCGGTGAGGATGTCGTCGGCGCGGTGGCAATGGAAGTGGACCGTGCGTTTGCGCTCCAGCACTTCCACGAGCGGTTCGAGGTTGACGTCGGTGTCGGGCGGCGCCACGGTCTTGCCCTGGGCGGCCGCCTTGCGGTAGGCCTGCCATTTGCGCTGGTAGTCGCGCGCCTTGACGAGGGCCTCGCGCTGCAGGGCGGCGACCTTCATGCGCGTGGCGGGCGCCTGGTTCTTGCCGCCGTAGACGCCCTTGGGGTTCTCGCCGTTGGCGAACTTGATGCCGCCCAGGACGATCTCGGCGAGGATGCGCATGGCCTCGACGACGGCGCCGCGCAGCTTGACGTAGAGGGTCTGGCCACCGATGGCGTTGCCGCTGCCGGGCATGATGTTCGCGGTGGTGACGCCGCCGGCGAGGGCCATGCGGATGCCGGGGTCGTCGGGATTGACGGCGTCGAGGGCGCGCAGGCCAGGCTGCACCGGGCCGGTCATCTCGTTGCCGTCGGCGTTGGCCGGCACGCCCGGCCGGCCGAAGATGGCGACGTGCGAGTGCGTGTCCACCAGGCCGGGGATGATCGTCTTGCCGGTCAGGTCGTGGACGATCGCGCCCTCGGGCACCTTGACCTTGTCGGTGGGGCCGACCTCGAGGATCCTGCCCTTGTGGACGACGAGGGTGCCGCGTTCGAGGATCGGCCCGGCGGCGGTGTGGATGCGGGCGCCGACGTAAGCGATGGGGTCACTCGCCTTCTTTGCGCCCTTCTTGACGGGACCTCCCGACGCGGGGGCCAGCCAGGAGCACGCCGCGATCAGCCCGAGCAGCGCCGGCAGCCCGGCGAGCCAGTACCATTTGCCTTTGAGCATACCCTTGTCGTCCTTCCTCAGCGTTGCGGAATCGCGCCGGCGACTTTAGAGGCCCTCAAAGGACGTGGGGCAAGTTGGCAACTTGCCGTTTTTCCCGGCAAGTTGCCAACTTGCCCCACGTCCTTTGGCCGAACGATGAGCTTATCAGGTAGTCCGTGGTTCCGCCAGACTGGGGGGCTGGGAAAGACGTGACCGGGACAGAGGCGGCAACGAGTGGGCCGGGGGCGCCCGGCCGTCCGCCGAGCTTCTTTCGGTTCCGGGCCTCATTTCGTTGACGCCGCCCGCCCCGGGGGCAATAACAAGGTAGATCGCCCGCGCCCTTCACTTCCGGCATCGCCCCGCGCGTGACCGCCGGGGGCAACCTGCCTTTTCGCGAGGGAATCCCGTGCGTCGTCTCGGCTTCCTGATGCTCGTCCCGGTCTTCTTCCTGCTCTCCCTGGCCGCGACCGGCGGGGAGAAACTGAAGCAGCCGGCCAAGAAGAAAATCGTCCTCCCCACCACCGCCCTGACCACGGTGGAACTCAAGGACGGGACGACGGTCGTCTGCGAGCTGACGCTCGCGCACACCTTGACCATTCGCACGCCGGACCTCGGTTCGGTGACGTTGAAGTTCGACCTGGTGCGCTTCGTGGACTTTGAAGGCCCGATGGCTCGCGTCAGTACGCACGCCCTGGAGACCTTCTACGGGACCATCGAGACGGAACTGATCCGCGGAAGACTGCCGGCCACGGGCAAGGAGGTGGCGCTACGGCGCGCCGGGCTGAGACGTATCGTCTTCCCCGAGGCGCTGCGGGAGCTCGTGTTACCGTGAAGTCCAAGCCCACGGGTGGCAACCCGTGGGCTTTTCTTCTGACTTCTGACTTCTGACCCCTGACTCCTGACTCCGGTCAGCGGCGCCGGGGCTTGGTCTCCTCGTACGGCACGAAGCGCATCTCGTTGTTGTTGCTGTCGTAGTAGAGGAACTCCAGGAACTCCGGCGAGACGCCGGGGACGCCGACCACCGAGACCTGGATGCCGCCCGCCTCTTCCATGCCCGAGACCTCCTTGCGCTTGCGGTTGTGCAGGTAGTTCGCCACGTCCTCCTGCACCTTGATCTGGATGCGCTGCACGTTGGCGCGGTGGGCGACGAGTTGCAGCATGCGCATCACGTCGATGCTCATGCTCTCCACCGTCTTGACCTGCCCCGTCATGTGGCAGTACGAACACTCCTGGTAAACGCTGCGCTTCAGCGACGGTCGGATGCGCTGCCGCGTCATCTCGATGATGCCAAATTGCGAGATCTTCAGGATCTTCGCCCGCGCCCGGTCGCGCTTCATCGCGTCGCGCATCGCCTTCTCGACGCCGCGGCGGTGCTTCTCGTCGCGCATGTCGATGAAGTCGTTGACGATCACGCCGCCGAGGTCGCGCAGCCGCAGCTGTCGGGCGATCTCCCTGGCGGCCAGCAGGTTCATCTGGTAAGCGGTCTCCTCGGCGTTGTTGTCCGCCCGGAAGTTGCCGCTGTTCACGTCGATCGCCACCAGCGCCTCCGTCTGGTCGATCACGATCGAGCCGCCGTTGGGCAAAGGGACGTGCCGCCGTTGGATGCGCGCGATTTCCTCCTCGATGCCATACTTGTGGAACATCGGCTCGAGCTCGCTATACAGCTTGATGCGGTTGGCGTAGCGCGGCATGACGATCGTCAGGAACTCCTGGGCGTGCTCGAACGGGGTCGGCTCGTCCACCCAGATCGTGTCGATCTCGCTCGTGAAGGTGTCGCGGATCGTTCGCGTAATCATATCGCTTTCTTGATAGATTTCCGCGGGCGCCTTCAGCTTGCGGATGCGGCGCACCACGACCTGCCACAGCCGCGACAGGTACGCCAGGTCGCGCTGCAGCTCCTTCTTGGTCCGGTCGAGGCCAGCGGTGCGGATGATGAAGCCCAGCCCCTTGGGCGGCTCCAGCTCGCTGAGGATCTCGCGCAGGCGGCGGCGCTGGTCCTCATCCACGATCTTGCGCGAGACGCCGATGCGGTTCAGGCCGGGCATCAGGACCAGGTAACGGCCGGCGATGCTGATGTACGTGCTCAGCGTCGGTCCCTTGGTGCCGATGCCCTCCTTGATGACCTGGACCAGGACTTCCTGGCCGCGCTTGAAGATGTCCTGGATCAGCGGCTTGGGCTGGCCGAAGCCCGGCCGCCCGCCCATGCGCCGCCCGCCCATGCGCCGCCCGCGCCGGTCGTCGCGCCCACGGCCGCCACCGCCGCGCCGCGGCTCCGGCGTCTCCTCGTCTTCCTCCTCGTCGAAGGCCTCCAGCCGGTCGTCGGGCATCTCGTCCTCGAAGTCCTCGTCGAGGTCGTCGCGGCCCTGGTCCTGCTCAGGGGCCTCCTCCTGCTTGGGCTCCTCGCCGCGATCTTGAACTTCGTCGCGGGGACGTTCGCGCCGGTGCTCGCGCCTGGGGCCGCGGTCCTCGTCCTGGTCGCGGTCGCGGGCGGCAGCCACCGGCTCGGGTTCCGGCCGCGGCTCCGGCTCACGGTGCGTGGATTGCGGCCTTTCCGCCGGGTCGGCGGGGCGCGGCGTCGGCGCGCGGGAAAAACTGAGGTCGTCGTCCGTGAAGTCGGGCGCTGACGCGAGCGGCCTGGGAGACACGCCGTGCTCGTCGGTGCGGCGCTCGGTCGAACCCATCAGCCGCGGCTTCTCGGGCGGCTCGGCGTCTTTGGTTTCCTTGCGCGGCGCCTCGGTCTGCTCGGGTTCCTTCGTGGCTTCCGCCGCGGCCTTCGTCTCGGCTTCCCCGGTGGACGGGGGGTTCTCCTGCGCCTCGGCGGCCGGTTCGGCGCCCTCCTCGGTCCGGGCGCGGCGCGAACGACCGCGCGGCGGGCGCCGGCGGGCCTTGCCCGGCTCGGCCTCCGCCTCGGCGGCGGGTTCCGCTTCCGCAGGGGCCTGGCTTTCCGCTTCGGGGGGCGCCTCCTCGATGGCCCCGGCCTGCGCTCCCTCGGCGGCTTCGGCCCCCAGGCCCGCATCGGCCCGCTCCGCGTCTTCGGCCTCCTCGGCGGCCTCGGCCGCCGCAAGGGCCTCCTCGACCTCCCGCGCGGCCCGGTCCTCACGGGACGAGGTGGACTCGCGGTGGTGCCGCGGCGACGGCTCGAACTCGTCCTCGGTGGGGCGCGGCCCGGGGCGCCGGCCGCGCCGACCGGCGCCGCGCTGCCCGCCCCGGTCACGGTCCCGCTCCCCGCCCCGGCCGCCCTCGGAGCGGCGCTGTTCGAGGTGGCGGTAGTAGGCCGGCTCCACGTCCGAGACATGCAGGAAACCGTTGCGGCCCACGCCGAAATCGACGAACGCGGCCTGGATGCTGGGCTCGATGTTAACGATGCGGCCCTTGTAGATGTTGCCGACGTAGCTCTCGTGGCTCGTCCGCTCCACGTACAGCTCTTCCAGCACGCCGTCCTCGAGGATGGCGATGCGGCACTCCTCGGGCTGCAACACGTTGATGAGCATTTCTTTCTTCATGCAAGTCCTTCCTTCCATCGCCCGCACGCGGCGGGCTGGAGGTGTGCTGGGCTCAGGTATCAAAAGTCAGAGGCCCCGGGATCAGCGAGGTCGGGCGCGGCGCGTCGTCGGCCGGCTCGGCCTCGGTCCCGGCCTCCGCCGCCGGCGGCGGCCCAGAGCCCGGTGTAGTTGTTTCGTCGTGTAACTCCAGAAGCGTCCGCTCCAGGATGGTCCCGGTCTCGAGGGGGCTGGGCAGCCCCAGCGCCTGCAGGATCTCCTCGGGCCGGGCGGCGCCGGTCGGGGTGACCCACAGGTCGATCTCCAGGGAGTCCGCGAGCAGACGGACGTCGCGCACGTAAGACCGAATGTCGATGCGGCGCGGCTGCGGGCGGGTGCGCTCGACCCAGCACTCCGTGCCGGCGAGCAGAGACTTGATGCGTTCCGGCAGATCCGCGGGGTGCGGGGGTGGCAGCGGTGCGCGGTAGCAGGCGCGGCGCGGCTGGCCGCTCGTCTTGAGGTCGATCTGCCGGACGGACAGGATGGTGAGGCCGGGCGGCGCCTGGCGGGCCAGGGCGTCGTGGACTGCCTCGGGGGCGAGCGGGGCGTTGAGCTCGATCTCGACCGCTTCCTCGCAGCCGACCACTCCTAGCGCCAGCGACAGAGGGAAGACCATGCGCGGCTTGGGGTTGAAGCCCTGAGTGGCGGCGACGGGGAGGGCGGCGCGGCGGAACATGCGCTCGAAGCACTTCATCAGGTCGCGGTGGCTGACGAGGCGCAGGTCGCCGTCCTTGCGGAAGCGGACGCGCACCTTCTCGCGAGGGGTCTTTCCCGCCGCCCCTTCTCCCGGGGGAGTGGGGGCGGCTTGCGGCGGCTCGGGCACCATGATCGGGTCCCTCCCCACCGAGGTGGGGAGTCAGCGGAGGCGGTCGGCGCCGGGCAGCGTCGCCCTGCGGGGCCGTCGGCCTCCGGGTTCCTGGTGTGCGAATCCTCGTGCCGTGTCGGTGAGGGAGCGGAACCAAGGGGATTGCCGATTTCAGATTTGAGATTGAACGGCAAAACAGCCGCGTCAGACGGCCCGGGGGCCGCCACCAGCTTCCTTCAATCTGAAATCTGAGATCTGAGATCTACAATCTGAAATCTTGGGGATTCGTCCTCAGTTCACTACCTCGGGCAGGATTCGGCGGGTCTGTTCCCGCAAGTAATTGTTCACGTCACGCGCCGTGTCCAGGCGCATCGCCTCCTGGGCGATCAAATTGGCTTCCTCAATGGTGATCGACCGGATGATCTTTTTGACCTCCGGGATGTTCTGGGGCGTCACGCTCAACTGGCGCAGGCCCATGCCTAATAATAACAAGGTGTAGATCGGATCGCCACTCATCTCGCCGCAAACGCTCACGTCGAGGGTGTACCGCTGGGCGGCGCGGACCACGTTCTCGATCAGGCGCAGCACCGCCGGGTCGCCGGGGCTGTACAGCGACGCGACCTCCTCGTTGGTGCGGTCGGCGGCCAGCGTGTACTGGGTCAGGTCGTTGGTGCCGATCGAGAAGAACTGCACCTCGCGGGCGAACAGGTCCGCCAGGATCGCCGCCGACGGCACCTCGATCATGGTGCCGACCGGGATTTTCCGGTTGAACGGGATGCCCTCGTCTTCCAGATCTTCCTTGACCTCCGCCAGGATCATCTTGCACTGGCGCAGCTCCAGCAGCGTGCTGACCATGGGGAACATGATGCGCACGTCGCCGAAGGCACTCGCCCGTAGGATCGCACGCATCTGCGTTTTGAACAAGGTCAAATTCCGCAGGCACAGCCGGACGCTGCGCAGCCCCAGGAACGGGTTGCGCTCCTCGTGGACCTGCTCGGTGGCGGTGGCGAACTTGTCCGCCCCCAGGTCGAGCGTGCGGATGACGACCGGCTGCGGCCCCAGCACGCGCAGCACGGTGAGGTAGGCGTCGAGGTGCTCGGCCTCGGTCGGGTCGGTCTGCTTGTTCAGATAAAGGAATTCGGTGCGGTACAGGCCGACGCCGCCGGCGCCGCGCGTGAGGCAGTGGCGGGCTTCCTCGGGGAACTCGATGTTGCCCAGGAGTTGCACGCGGACGCCGTCGCGCGTCTCGGCGGGCAGGTCGCGCAGCTCGCCCAGGCGCGTCTCGAAGGTGCGGAAGGTCGTGCGGGCCGTCTCGTAGCGCTCGCGCGTCTCGTCGTCGGGGTTGAGGATCAAAAAGCCGCGGTTGCCATCGACGATCACCTCGTCGCCGCCGGAGACGTCGTTGAGGAACTTGCCGACGCCGACGACGGCGGGGATTTCCAGCACGCCGGCCATGATGGCGGTGTGGCTGGCGCGGCCGCCGGCCTCGGTGGCGAAGGCGTGGACCATCTTCGGGTCGAGGGCGGCGGTCTCGCTGGGCGTCAGGTCGTGGGCCAGGACGATGACCGGCTCGGTGAGGTGCTGCAGCAGCTCGCGGCGCTGGCCGAGCAGGTTGCGGAGGATGGCCTTCTCGATGTCGAACAGGTCGGCGGTGCGCGAGGCGAAGTGGCCCTCGCGGTCGAGGTTCTCCAGGGTCTTGACGTGGCGGCGGATGACGCGGCTGACGGCGTACTCGGCGGCGAAGGACTGCTCGCGGATGAGGGCCTCGACCTCGCGGATGAGGTGCGGGTCCTCGATCAGCAGGGCATGGGCGGCAAAGATGGCGCCATACTGCTTGCCGAGCTTGTCGGCGGCGGCGCGCTCGTTGTCGCGGGCCTCGCGGGCGGCGGCGGCGAGGGCCACGCGCAGGCGCGCGACCTCCCCGTCCAGGGGGCCGTCCTCGACGAAGCGCCGGGGGATACGGATCCCTTCATTGTCGAGCACCAGGGCGAGGCCGATGGCCACGCCGGGGGAGACAGGGATGCCGCGCTTGATTTCCATTTAGTCATTCGTCATTCGTCAGTCCCACACAGGTCGCCCCGCGGGCGGCAAACGGACCAAAAACTACTCGGAGGCTTCCTCGTCCTCTTTGATCAGCTCGTTCAGGAAGACGACGAGGGCGTCGAGGGCTTCCTGCTGGTCGGGGCCTTCGACTTCGAGGGTCAGTTCGGTGCCCTGTTCCGCCCGCAGACTCAGCAGGCCCCAGGGGCTCTTGCCATCGACCGGCTGCTCGCCCTCCTTGGCGACGGCGACCCGGCTCTGGAACTTGCTGGCCAATTCGACGAAGCCCTGCATCGGGCGCATGTGCAGCCCGAGCGCGTTGATGATCCTGACCTTGGACCGCAGAGGTTGACCGTTCATGGCATCCGAACTCGGTTCCACGCGCGTCCCCAGAGAAGTTGCACCGCCCGCCTCCGCAGGGGCTGCCCCGAGGGCCGCCAGCCCCTGACCGTGCCCGCCGGGGGAAGGCAGCCGCCCGGAGGCTCTCCCGCAGCAAGACCGTGTCCGCGCTCGTGGGTCAGGATTCCCATCCTGACAAACCCTGTCAGGATCGGAGTCCTGACCCACGAGCCGAAGCCGCTTTAGCTCTGGTGCTCGGCGTCGTCGAGCAGGGCCCAGATGGCGTCGCGCGTGGTGGCCTGGCGCAGCGCGCGCACGAAGCCGTCGTCGCGGAGGCTGCGCGAGACGTTCTCCAGGGCGCGCAGGTGGTCGCCGGGCCGGTCCTGGGGCGAGATCAGCAGCACGAACACGTAGACGGGCTCACCGTCCAGGCTGTCGAAGGGGACGCCCGCACGCGAGACGCCGACCGTGCCGACGAGGCGGTCCACGGTGCTGTGCTTGCTGTGCGGGATCGCCACCCCGCGGCCGATGCCGGTCGAGCCGAGCAGCTCGCGCTTGAGGATGGCCTTGACGATGTCCTCCAGCTCACCGCCCTTGAAGTAGCCCGCGTTGCGCAGGCTTTCCACCAGTTCGCGGATCACGCCCTCCTTGGTCGTGGCTTTCAGGTCGGGGACGATGGCGTCGCGCACGACAAAGTCCGACATACGCATGGCCCTAACCTCCGTCATTGCTCGCCCTGCTCGGGCGCGGGCGTCCCGGTGACCTCCCCCGTCGAGGGGGTACGGCGGTGGTCCTGGATCTTTTCCTTGTAGCGGCGCAGCTGGCCCTCGAGCTTGTTCATCACCAGGTCCACCGCCGCCAGGATGTCCTCGTTGAGCTCGCGGGCGACGAACTGGTGCTTGTGCTCCGCCCACAGGAGGAACTCCACGGACTTCTCCCCTTCCTTGAGGTCCACCGTGACCTCGATCAGCATGAGCCGGTCGAAGAGGTGGAGGAGTTTCTGGGCCTTGTCGCGGATGAATTGCTGCGTCGCGTCGCTCAGGTGGCCGTGGCGCGCGGAGATTTTGATTTGCACGGACTCGACTCCTTGTTGCCGGGCGCCCCCGGGGCGGCCCGCTTCGGAACCCACTTTTCAGGGGCCGGGGCTGGGCCGCGGCCGACGGCCGACGGCCCTCCGGGCGCCCTCCTCACCGACCAGGAACCCGATCCGACAAACGGCATCCTCTCACCCGACTGCCCTTCAACCCCCGCAATTTTAGCCCCCGCGGCCACGTTCTGCAATGGCCCGGGCGCCCGGTGCGGAAAAGAAAGCGGCGCGGCGCCCGCTAGACCGTGGCGGCACGGGGTCTACAATGAACGGGCCAACTCCAAAAAGGTGGAAGTCACCCCGAGCGCGGGCTGCCATCGAGAGCGATGTCATTTGTGGGAGGCGCATCCTGTGGAGACGACCAAGCAGATCACGGTGTTTCTGGAGAACAAGCCGGGCCGCCTGGCGAACGTGCTGTCGGCACTGGCGCGCGAGAAGGTGAACATCACGGCGCTGTCGGTCATGGACAAGCACGAGCACAGCGTCCTGCGGGTCGTGACCGACGACCCGGCCAAGACCGCCCAGGTGATCCAGGGGCTGAATACGCCCTTCACCGAGGCCGACGTGCTGATCGTCGAGCTGCGCAACCAGCCCGGCGCCCTCGCCCACGTCTGCGAGGTGCTGGCCGCCGAGCACGTCAACATCGACTACGCCTACTGCAGCTCCGGCGGCCGTAACGGCAAGGTGATCGGCGTGTTCAAGGTGTCGAATGCCGAGAAGGCCATCCGCGTCCTCAGCCAGTCGCCCAACCAGACGCCCCGCCGCCTCGAGCGCCGCGTCGTCCGCGACCAGCGCACCTACCAGCCCAAGGGGAACTCGACGAAGCGCTGAAAATGCCAGGCGAGCCGGGGCGTTGGCCCCCGGCTCGCCAAGGCAAGCGCCTACCGCTTGAAATAGCTGCATGGGAAGGGGGAAAGTGGGGTCGGTGTGCCATGCTTTCGCGGCCCCTCCTCGTCGGGCACTTTTTCCGACGGCTGCAGGGGCCGCGAAAGCATGCCACCCAGCACCCCCTTCCCCTTCTGTGGGCTGTATATTTAGTACCCCACCGCACACCCGTCCGTCCGGTACTCCGCGCCGCCGTGCAGCATCCCCGTCTTCGGGTCGATCAGGATGCCCTGGTAGCCGCCGCTGTTGCGCAGCACGATGTGGACCTGGTGGCCGCGCCGCACCAGCTCATGCAGCACGCCGGGCGGCAGGCCGCGCTCCGCCTGGACCATGCCCCCTTCCGGGTGCGCCGGCTTGCCCGTGGGCGTCGCCGAGCCGACGTGCTCCACGCGCGGCGCCTCGCCCGCCTCCTGCACGTTCATGCCGAAGTCGATCAGATTGACCAGCACCTGCACCTGGCCCTGCGGCTGCATGTCGCCGCCCATCACGCCGAACACGAACCACGGCCGTCCTTTCAGCGTCACCAGCGCCGGGATGATCGTGTGGAACGGCCGGCGGTGCGGTTCCAGGCGGTTGAGGTGCTTTTCGTCCAGCGCGAACAGCGTGCCGCGGTTCTGCATCGCGAAACCCAGCTCCCCCGGCACCATCCGGCTGCCGAAGCCGAGGTAGTTGCTCTGGATCAGCGACACACAGTTCCGGTCCTTATCCACCACCGTCAGGTACACCGTGTCGGACTTGCCCAGCTTCGGGTCGCCGGCCGGCACGTCGGTGCGCGCCTTCTCCGGGTCGATCCGTTGGCGGCGGCGCTCGGCGTAGGGTTTCGAGATCAGCTCGGCGGTCGACAACTTCGCGAAGTCGGGGTCGGCGTAGTAGCGGGCGCGGTCGGCGTAGACGAGCTTCTTCGCCTCGACGAGCAGGTGCCAGTAGTCCGGCGACGCCGGCCCCAGCTTTTTCAGATCGTAACCCTCCAGGATGTTCAGCATCTGCAGGACGGCGATGCCCTGCCCCGGCGGCGGCAACTCCCAGACCTCGTAACCGCGATAAGTCGTGCTGACCGGGTCCACCCATGTCGAGGTGTGCTCGGCGAAGTCCTGCGGGCCGAACAGGCCGCCGTTCTTCTCGGAGTAGGCGACGATCTCCGAGGCGATCCGGCCCTTGTAGAAGGCGTCGCGGCCGTGCTTCGCGATCTCGCGGTAGGTGCGCGCCAGGTTGGGGTTCTTGAAAACCTCGCCGGCGCGCGGCGCCCGGCCGCCCGGCAGGAAGGTCTTGACCGAGTCCGGGTACGGCTTGACCTTCGGCTCCGCCAGGCGCCAGAAGTCGGCGATGACCTCGCTGACGGGGAAGCCGCCCTCCGCGTAGGCGATGCTCGGCTGCAGCAGCGCCTCCAGCGGCAGGGTGCCGAAGCGCTTGCGTAGCTCTTCCCAGCCGTCCACGCAGCCGGGGACCGACCACGACAGCGGCCCCGTCTCGGGGATCTCCTTGAGCTTCTTCGCCCGGAAGAACGCGCGCGTCGCCTTGTAGGGGGAGCGGCCGCTGGCGTTGAGTCCGTGGAGTTTCTTCGTCTTGCTATCCCAGAGGATGGCGAACAGGTCGCCGCCGATGCCGCACGACATCGGCTCGACCACGCCGAGGGCGGCGTTGACGGCGATGGCGGCGTCCACGGCGTTGCCGCCCTTGCGGAGGACGTCCAGGCCGACCTGGGCGGCGAGGGGATGGCTGGTGGCGACCATGGCGCCCGGGGCCATAACCACGGAGCGGCCCGACTGGTACGGGGCCGGGGTGAGGCGCACCGGCACCCGTCCGTCGCCGGAGGAGTGGGCGGCGAGGAGGAAGGCGAGCGCCAGCGCGAGCGCGAGCAAGGGCAGGAGTTTCGGCATCGGTGAATTCCCGGGGCGGGGTGACGGAACGACCTCGCCCCTGGTTTTACCGCAGCGGGACTGAAAACGGAAGGAGGGAGCGCGCGACGGCCGGCAATTTCGGATCAAGCCGTGCGGGCGGCACGGCCGATACGGACGGGGGAGGCCGTATGAACCGACTTGTGCTGCCCGCCGTCCTGCTGCTGACGCTGACCGGCTGTCTCAGCCCCGTCACCCGGCGCCTGGACGAGACCAACCAGCGCCTGGAGGAGATCCAGCGCCAGCTCGCCGCCACCAACAGCCAGCTCGGCGAGACCACGGCCGAGTTGCGCAAGGTCGAGGCCCACCTCGATGAATCCTCCGGCAGGCTCCGGAACGTCGAGCGCTACTTGAAGCGCTTCGGCGGCGGCGCCGAGGCGGCGGCACCGCCCGTCCCTGGTCAACCGTGAGACCACGCCGCCCCGCTAATCCGCGGATTCCTGTCGCAGTTCCGCCAGCTCCTGCTCGAAGCGTTCCCGGAGCGTTCCCGCCGCGGCGATCAGCGCCTCCAGCACGACCTCGGAGTCCGGCCCCTGCTGCAGGGGGAACGTCGCCTGGAGCATGGCGTTGAGGAACTGGTCCCGGAGCTGCTCGACCGACAGCGCCTGGTCCATGATCCGCCCCTCCGCGTTCGCTGGGTGATGGAACTTGCCCGCCGTATTAT
>JBBRPS010000190.1:0-13945 GCA_038227745.1 Gemmatales bacterium
GCTAAACGTGAGGGCCGGATCAGCGCCGTCACTTCTTCTTCGCCTGCTTGAGAACCTCCTGCCACCAGTTGCGGACCTTCTGGATCGCCCCGTCCGGCTCCTGGCCCTTCTTGCCGGACCCCGGCCCCGGCTTGCGGCCGCCGCGCGGGCCAGGACCGCCGCCACCCCCGCCACTGCCGCCGCGCCCCGCACCGGCGACCCCGGGCAGCGGCTTCTTGGGAAGCAAGCGGCGCTCCGCCAGGCCCCACAGCGAACTGACGATGAAGTACAGGCACAGCCCCGCCGCCAGCTTGTAGAACAGGAAGCCGAAGATGATCATCATGTACTTCATCATGCTCTGCTGCATCGCCTGCTGTTCGTCGGCGGCCGGCGGCGTCATCATCTTCTGCTGCACCAGCATCAGCGCCACCGCGCACACCGGCAGCAGGTTGAGATACGGCCCCAGGTAGCCGATGCCGCCCATGCTGTCCGGGTTGCTGATGATCGGGATCGACTCGCCCCACCACAGAAGCATGTCCGGCGCCGCCAGGTTGTCGATCCACAAAAAGCCCGCCAGGCGGAAGTGGATGCTCTCCTGCAGCGCGTAGTACAGCCCCATGAACACCGGCAACTGCAACAGCAGCGTCAGACAGCCGCCCAGCGGGTTGACGTGGTGCTTGCGATACAGCTCCATCGTGGCCTTCGTCTTGGCCGTCGGGTCGCTCTTGTACTTCTCCTGGAGCTTCTTCACCTCCGGCCCCAGCTCCTGCATCTTGATGCTCAGCATGGCCTGGCGGCGGCTGATCGGGAACATCAGGCCGCGCACGATCAGCGTCAGCAGGATGATGGTCAGGCCGTAGTTCGGCAGGATGAAGTGCAGCACGTTCAGCAGCCAGTGCATCAGCCGCGTGAACAGGACGATCAGGTCGGTCCAGAAGATCGAGTTGGCGAACTTCCCGATCGGTCCGGGCGAGTGGTAGTCGGTCAGGGTGCGCAGGTGCAGCGTGTCCCAGTAGCGGTTGACCAGCTCGGGGGCCACCGCCTTGTCGCCGGTGAACTGGTCGAGCAGACTGACCTTCACCGGGCCGTTGTAGAGCAGGTACTTGTGCAGGACGCGCGTGCCGGGCTTGAGCTCCTTGAAGACGTTGGAGACGACGCGCACGGTGATGTCGTCGAGGTGCGGCCGCAGAGTGTGGCCGGGCCGCACTCCCGTGGCGACCTTGCCTCCCTGGTACGCCTCGTAGAAGTTGACGATCACCGCGTCGCCGGGGTTGACCTTGCGCTCCTCGATGATTTTCCGCGCCGCGGGCAGGAGGCGGTACTCCTCCAGGTCTGGGGACTCCTTGGTCTGGAGGAGCAGGAGGGTGTCCTCCCCGACGAACTTCGGGCCCTTGTAGATGCCCAGGCGCTCCGTGCTCTCCAGGGTCGGGCGGGCGTAATCGACCACGTCGGTCGGCGGCACCTCGTCCCGCTCCTTGCCCTGCTCGTTGTCCACCACGATCAGCGAGGCGAAGTACTGGTCCTGGACGCCGGCGTACTGGATGTGGCTGTCGCCGCGCTGCAGCGGCACGCGGTCGCCGCCATTGCGGAAGGCGATCCGGTACTGCGTCTCGTCCAGGTCGCGCCACAGGTTGCCGCGCTTGTTCAGCAGGCCAATCAGCGGGTTGCGATAGAGACTGGAATACCACTCCCCCTCGACGGGCAGGCCGTGGGCGCCCGTGAGCTGGTAGCGGAACGGGCGGACGTCCGCCCCGGGGTCGGGCCGGCGCTCGTCGATGATCTCGATCTGCAGGCCGACGTGGTACTCTTTCGGCTTCAGGGTGTAGGTCTTGCGGATCGTCAGGCCGTCGTGGCCGAGGATGCCGGTGACCGACAGGACCGCCCGGCGGACTTTCCTGTCTCCGTCCCAGCTGGGTTTGCCCTCGAGCTTCCAGACGGCCACGCCGAGGTCGGGGAGGGGGACGGCGCGCTTGGCGGGGGACGGGTTATCGGGGTCGCCGTCGGCGTCGCGGTAGTGGAAGAGCAGGAACGAGGGGCGGATCGAGTCCGCGGGGATCAGGTCGAGGGGGACCGGCTCCGCGCCCTTGGCCCCCTTGTGGTAGAGGGGCCTGCCGTACTCGTCGGCGGCCTGGAACTTGGGCAGCGTCAGCCGCTGGATGCCGCCGCCCCGGGTGTTGAGCTTGACCTTGAGATAGAAGAGCCCCTTGGTGTCCTGAGGGTCATCAAGGTCGATTTCTAGCGGCGCTTCCCCGGTGCCGGCGGCGGGTCGGAAGTTCGGATGGACGTCCACGCGGCGCAGGACGGCGGCCGAGGCGAGGGGATGGGGCGCACCGACGAGGGCGGCGGCCTGAGCGGCGTAGTTCAGTTTGCGCCGGACATCCGCCCGGACCTCGTCGGCGCCGGTCTCGACGCGCCCGGCCGCCGCGGTGGCGGTCAGGATGCCGAGCGGGCCGGCGGCCTCGCCGACCGCGCCGGCGGCGAACTGCGGCAACTTGTGTTGCAAGTCGGCGACGGTGAGTTTGGGGGCGGGCGGCTTGCCCTCGTCCTGGGGCGCCTTCTTCTCCTTACTCTGGTCCTTCTTCGGCGGCGGCGGCCAGAGTTGCTGCTGCAACCAGCCCCAGCCGACGAGGATGGTGACGCAAAGGACGAGGAAGACGACGAGGTTCTTTTGCTGCATGGTCGGCGCTGGCTAGGGAGCATTGGCGGCGAACGGGAAGCGCCCCCGGTCCCGCCGTGGGGCCGTGCCGCGGGCTACGGGTTAACATAGCGAGTGGGGGAAAGAGAAGGAAGGTGCGAGGACGACAGCCCGGCGCTCTAGCGCCCGTCGCGCAGGCGATCGCCGAGGAAGTTGTCGAGGTCGCTGATGGCGTAGATCTTCTTGACGGTGGTGTCGATGTCGTACTCGACACGGCGGTAGCGGATCGTCTCGCCGTCGAGCAGGACGTAGCAGGCGCGCCAGTTGCCGTCGCGCGGCTGGCCGACCGAGCCGACGTTGCACAGCGTCTTGCGGCCATCGAGGCGGTGGACGAAGTCCATCTCGTCGGGGGCGTGGAACTGGTACAGGTCCTCGGGGACGCCCTCGGTGAAGATGCCGGGGACGTGCGTGTGGCCCTGGAAGCAGTTGCGCTCGACCATTGCGAAGATGCGGTCCATCTTGCGCTGGTTGTAGATGTCCTCGGGGAAGACGTACTCGTTGAGCGGGTTGCGCGCCGAGCCGTGGACGTACAGGAAGCCGTTCTCGCGGTGCAGGCGCGGCCGGTCGGCGAGGAACTCCCAGCGGCGGGCGCGGGCCTCGCGGGCGTCGGTGCCGGCCTCGAGCTGGCCGCGCGTCCAGAAGATGGCGCGCTCGGCCGGCGGGTTGAAGCCGTCCGGGTCGAACATCGCCCCCTGGTCGTGGTTGCCCAGGAGGACAACCTTGCACTGCATGACCAGCTCGATGCACTCGCGCGGGTTGGGGCCGTAACCGACCACGTCGCCGAGGCAGTAGATCTCGCTGACGTTGTGCTTCTCGATGTCCTTGAGGACGGCCTGAAGGGCCTCGAGGTTTCCGTGAATGTCGCTGATGAGCGCCTTCAAGTTATGACTCCCGGGATGGCCGCGTGTCAAGGCAACTCGCCCCCGCAGGCCCCCGTGGTGGGTGTGGCGGATCAGGGCGCGTTCGTGCCCCGTCCGTGCGAGGGAAGACTTCCCGGGCCGGACGTCTACGCCGGCACCACCCCCCTGCACCCGACGGGCCCTAAAAAAGTGTACTCCCCTGAGTGAAAGGGTGTCAAGTGGCCCGGCGACGAAAGTGGTCTGTTGTCAATGAAAAAGCGAATGAAGATTGGGGCGCCGGCCCGGGTGGGAGACGGCGCGAGCCGGAACACGGGCGGCTGCGTTAGGCGCACAGTACACGTGTTCCGGCCCGGCGGCGAGGGCGGCCTCTTCTCTCCGACCCCATCCGTCCAGCCGTGGTTCCGCAGCAGAAGCGAACGACCTCCGGGGTCCCGCGGCGGGTGCCGCAGAGCCTGGCGGGAAAAGCGTGGGGGCAATCGGGGTGTGGTCGCTGTCGGCGAGGTTGTGGGTCAGCAGAACCGACGTGGTGCGAGAATAGTCGATTGTGTGGAATTTGCAAGCGGACAAATCGTGCCGGTGTCGAGTAGCGCGCGGTGAGCGCGAAACGGCAAGCCAGGCGCGCTCCGCCGGCACAGCGCGCCTGGCTTGCCGTTTCGCGCTCGCTCCAAGCCCCTCACCTCCGGCCCCTCTCCCTCGAAGCGGAGGAGAGGGGAGAAAGAGCGTGCCGCCGCTCGTCCGCCCATTCTATTTGCCAGCCCTTCCGGCACGGGTTAAGATGAGAAAGGCATGAGACCTGCACGTCCCCGACCCCGGCGCCGGGGTTGAAGGGGTGGGGCCTCGCGCCCCGCCGGCGCGGCGGCCGTGCAAACGCCCGGCCCGCGGCGGCGTTTAACCTGTACGGCCCCGCCGCAGGCGCGGGTCCGTCGCCCCAACCACCGTGCGCTCTCCGCCAGGATCGGGAGCTTGGGACCATGGGAAACGCCAGCGAGCCGCGCACCGCCGCCTCCTCGACCGCGGCGGACACGCCGGCCGAGGACGGCGCCGACCTCACCGGCCGCACGCTCGGCGACTTCCAGCTCCTGCGCCGCCTCGGCCAGGGCGGCATGGGCCAGGTCTACCTCGCCGAACAGATCTCCCTCAAGCGCAAGGTCGCCCTGAAACTCCTCCGCGCCGACCTCGCCGCCGACCCCGTCGCCCTGCAGCGCTTCCAGGCCGAGGCCCTGTCCGTCGCCCGCGCCACCCACGCCAATATCGTCCAGATCTACGCCATCGACCGCGCGGACGGCCTGCACTTCATGGCCCTGGAGTACGTCGAGGGCCGCAACCTCCGCCAGTACCTCGAAAAGAAAGGCCCGCCCGAGGTGCTGATGGCCCTGAGCATCGTCCGCCAGGTCGCCTCGGCCCTGCAGCGCGCCAGCGAGCTGGGCATCATCCACCGCGACATCAAGCCGGAGAACCTCCTGCTCACGCGCAAGGGCGAGGTCAAGGTGGCAGACTTCGGCCTGTCGCGCTGCTTCGCCCAGGACAGCCAGCCGCTCCACCTCACCCAGAGCGGCGTCACCATGGGCACGCCGCTCTACATGTCGCCCGAACAGGTCGAGGGCAAGCCCGTCGATCCGCGCACCGACATCTACTCGTTCGGCGTCACCTGCTATCACCTCCTCGCCGGCCAGCCGCCCTTCCGCGGCCAGAGCGCCTTCGAGGTCGCGTTGCAGCACGTTCAGAAGGAGCCGGTGCCGCTGGCGGAGATTCGCCCCGACCTGCCGCCGGAGCTGTGCGCCCTCGTCCACAAGATGATGGCCAAGAAGCCGGAGGACCGCTTCCAGACTGGGCGCGAGATCGCCCGCGAGGCGGCCCGGCTGCGCGACGCCCTGGTCGGCGTGACCGGGACGGCGTCCGGCTCCTCGCTCCTCGCGGTCGGGCCGATCGCGACGCAGCCCGGCGACGCCGTCTCGACGCAGACCCTCCGCCCGCCGCGGCGCCGCCGCGGCCTGGCGTGGGCCGCCGCCTTCAGTATCGTGCTGGCCCTGGGCGGCAGCTTCCTGTTCGGCTGGTGGCGCAACACCGGCCAGGCGCCGCTGCCCCCGGCGCTGCGGTCGGCGCCCCCGCCTCCCCCCGGCGACGACCCGCTGCGCGCCGCCGCGACCGAGCCCGAGCTGCAGGACCGCGTCAAGAACAACACGGCCCCCAAAGGGCGGTTCGACCTCAACCGTGGACTGGGGGACCGGATGGAGTTGGGGGTGCTCTATCTCAAGGAACGCCGGCTGGACGAGGCGACGAAGTTCTTCAAGCACCTCCGCCAGCCGTCCAGCGTCCCGCAGTACCGCCACCTGGGGCAGCTCGGTGAGGCGATGGCGCTGGCGTTTCAGGACCGGGCGCGGGAGTCGATGGAGTTGTTCCGCAAAGCCCTCGTGGAGCGGCCCGGGAAGTGGCTGACCGGCCCGAACTCCCCGTACACATATGGGCCGATGCGCGAGATGATCGCCGAGGCGCTCAACCACAACCGCGCCAACCTGCCGCCGTCCGTCCCGTTCCCGCCGGCGCTCGAGACGCTCCGCCGACCGCCCGTGCCCGGGCCGCGCAAGGGCGGGAAGCTGTAGGCGCCCCGCCTTCTCTTTTTCGACTTCGGTTCTGCGCCCGGCGCCACGGCACGGGCTTGCCGTTTCGCGCGCCGGCGCGCGAAACGGCAAGCCCATGCCGTGGCGCCGGAAGGGAAGTCTCTGTGTCGGCCTGGCGCCTTTGCGTCGGATCCTTCGGCGGGGTACAATCAGCCCCGACCCGCAACCCCCGAGGATGAAGCCGTGACCACCGCGCCTTCCGCCGCCTCTGTCGCCATCCGGCCGACCCTGGTGCGCTACGGCGTACTGGGCGCGCTGTGCCTGGCCGCGACCGTCTCCTACATCCACCGCAACTGCATCGCCATCGCCGAAGAGGACGTCCGCCGGGATCTCGGCCTGAGCATGGACGAGATGGGCTGGGTGATGAGCGGCTTCTTCCTGACCTACGCCGTCTTCCAGGTGCCGAGCGGCTGGCTCGGCCACGTCTGGGGCACGCGCAAGGCGCTGACCGTCTTCTCGGTCCTGTGGTCCGCCGCCACCGGGCTGCTGGCGCTGGCGGGCGGCTTCCCGGGGCTGCTCCTGGCGCGCCTCGGCATGGGGGCGGCGCAGGCGGGCATCTTCCCCTGCTCGGCGAGCACGACGACGAAGTGGTTCCCGCCCACGCGCCGCGCCTTCGCCAGCGGGGCGCTCGGCAGTTTCATGTCGGTCGGCAGTGTCATCAGCGCGTCGCTGACGGGGTTCCTCCTCTGCTACCTGAGCTGGCGCTGGGTGTTCGCGCTGTACGCGGTGCCGGGACTGCTCTGGGCGGCGTGGTTCTGGCTGTGGTTCCGCGACCGGCCGCGCGAGCACCCCGCGGTCAACGCCGAGGAGCTGGCCCTCATTGAGGCCGGGGCGCCGGACCAGGCCGCCGACGTCGGCCGCCCGCCCGAGCCGACGCCGTGGGGCGCCCTCGTCAGCAGCCGCAAGATGTGGGCGATCTGCGGCCAGCAGTTCTTCCGCGCCGCCGGCTACATCTTCTTCACGAGCTGGTTCACCACTTACCTGAAGGAGACGCGCGGGATCGGCACGCTTGGGGCCGGCATCCTCACCAGCCTGCCGCTGCTCGGCGTCGTGGTGGGGACGCTCGCGGGCGGTGCGGTGTCCGACGCGATCCTGGAGCGCACCGGCAGCCGCCGGCTGGCGCGGCAAGGGCTGTCCGTGACGAGCATGGTGGCGTGCGCCCTGCTGATCGTCACGGCGTACTTCATCGACAACGCCGTGCTCGCGGTGCTGGTGATCAGCGCCGGCTCGTTCTGCGCCTCGTTCGCGGCGCCGTGCGCCTACACGATCACCATGGACATGGGCGGCCGGCACGTGGCGCCGGTGTTCAGCACGATGAACATGGCGGGCAACCTCGGTGCCTTCGTGTTCCCGCTGCTGGTGCCGCCGCTGGTGCGCGCCGCGGGCGGGTGGGATCCCGTGCTGTTCGCCTTCGCCGGCATCTACCTGGCGGCTGCGGTGTGCTGGGGGCTGCTGGACACGGACGGAACGGTGTTCGACCGCGGCGCCCCCGCGGCGTGTCCTGCGCCCCGCTCCGAGTGAGATCAGGAGGCTCAGGACTTCGTGCGGCGGAGGATCATAGTCTCGATACCCTTGGCATCGAAGGAGGCGGGACGGCGATCATTCGCCGCATCGAACCCGCCAATCCTTAGTGTGTCGCCCTCGACGCTGTAGATGCCCTGCACCACCTTCTCCTTGCCGTTCTCCAGGGTCATGTCGATGTGCTTCGGATTCTGGCGTGGGTCGATCTTGTAGGTCCCCTCCACTTTCACCTTCGTATCGCCGATGTTCAGCTTCATCGTCAATTTGCCTCCGGTAAAGGTGAAAATGAGGCTGCCTTTCCCTGCGCCCAGGGGGACCGGGTTCGCCTTGCCGTCCTTTGCCATTTCGGAGACCTCCCACGTGCCATCTAACTTGTCAGCCCCAACAGGACCTTTTTCCGGCGACGCTTTCTCCTTCAGTGGCTTCTTCTCCACGTCCTTTTCCGGCGACGCTTTCCCCTTCAGTGGCTCCTTCTCCACGTCCTTTGCTTTCGGGAGCAGGTCTGGCGGCTTCTGCCCGACATCCTTGTCCGGCGGCGCTTTCGCCTCCAGTGGCTTCTGCCCGACATCCTTGTCCGGCGGACTTTTCCCCTGGGCAACCTGCGCGGCCTGGGCCTCTTCGAGGCAGCGCGCGGCGTCGGGATTGGTCGGGTTCATGTCCCTGGCAGCGGAGAACGCCTCAATTGCCTGGTCGAGCTGCCCAGCTTTCTTCGCTCGCCGCCCGCGCTCCATCAGCCCCTCGAACCCGCCCTTCTGCGGCTGTCCCGGTCCGGGGGCAGCGACCTCCGGCGCGGTCGGCGTCTCGGGGCCGGCGCGGAACAGGGACAGCAGCAGCGCCGTCCCCAGCAACGTCAGGATCAGGGCCGCCACTCCCCCGAGCAGGGCGCCCGGGTGCCGCTGACACCACAGCAGCAGCGGCGATTCGCCTTGCGGCGGCGAAACGGGGGCGGTCGTCTGCGGGGCAGGCGGCGCGGTCGCGGGTAGCGCGGGGAGGCTGCTCTCGCCCGCGCCGGCCCGGGTCGCTTCCAGCCAGCGGTCGAGGGCGTCCACCAGGTCCTGGCAGGACGGGTAGCGATCCTCGGCCCGTTTCGCCATCGCCCGCAGGCAGATGGCCTCCAGGTCCGCGGGCACGGCAGCGTTGACCTGCCGCGGCGGCACCGGCTCGGTGTTCATGACGTGGAACAGCACGATCTGCGGCGGCCCTTCAAACGGCAACCGCCCGCACAGCAGCTCGTACAGGATGACGCCGAGGCTGTACTGGTCGCTGGCCGGCTGCGCCGTGCCGCTGTGGCCGGCGGCCTGCTCGGGCGGCATGTAGGCGGGCGTGCCCATCACGCTGCCCAGCCGCGTCAGCCGGGTGACGCGCTCCGCGTTGCTCTCCAGGTGCGCCAGCCCGAAGTCCGTCAGGAACGGCCGCCCGCGCTTGTCCAGCAGCACGTTGGCCGGCTTGACGTCGCGGTGGACGACGCCCTCGCCGTGGACGTAGGCCAGCGCGTCGGCCAGGTCGCGCACCACGCGGGCGGCGGCGCGGAAGTCCAGGGGGGACTCTGCGGCCGCCTCCGACAGCGAACGGCCCTCGATCAGCGCGGCGGCGATGTAGTGGCGGCCGCCGTCGGAGCCGGCCTCGTAGACCGGCACGATGTGCGGGTGCTGCAAGCGTGCCGCCGCCTTGGCCTCGCGCAGGAAGCGCGCGACGCGCTGCGGGCTGTCCAGCGCCTCGGCGCGGGGGACCTTGAGGGCGACGTCGCGGTCGAGCTGTGGGTCGTACGCCCGATAGACGGCCCCGAACGCCCCCGTCCCGAGCAGCGCCCGCACCTCGAACCGCCCCACGCGCGCCGGCACGGCGGACGGCGCGGCCGGCAGAGACGGCCGCTCCGCGTCGGCGGAGCCGAGGGAAGAGACCGAGGCGGAGGTGAACGACCCGAGGGTGCTCTGGGCCTCGACCGAACCGGTCTGGGCGGCGTCGGTGGGGGGCGCGGCGTCGGGCACCTTGAACTTGGTGCGGCAGGCGGGGCAGCGCACGGCCTTGCCGGCGAGCGCGGGCGGGGCGTTGCCGGTCCTGCCGCACGCCGGGTTCGGACACCGGATCACGACCACCATCGCCGCCCTCCCTTTCGTGGGACACGAATCTGTGCCGCCCATTATAGTGGAGGCAGTTGACTTCTTCCTCCCCTCGCCCCTGTACGCGGGGGCGAGGGGGGAACAACGGAACCGCCTGCGGTATAATAACCATTGCTCTTCTACAGTTCCGCCAGAGCGTTGTCGAAGCTCACCCACCCTTTCGCCTCGTCGCAGTGCCGAGCACGCTCGCGGAGCTTCTCCTCATCAATGGGCGGAGCGTATTGTACCGCCGCTGCACCACGGCGAGAACAGAAAGCGGACGGAGGTCGGCTACGGCCGGCGGCAGTTGGCGAGCGCGGGCGGCCGCAGCGGCAGGTGGACGGTGAAGTGCGCCCCCTGCCCCGGCGCCGACTCCACCTCGATGCGGCCGCCGTGGTCCTGCACCATCGCGTGGCTGATGCTCAGGCCCAGCCCCGTCCCCTGCCCCGGCGGCTTGGTCGTGAAGAACGGGTCGAAGATCTTCTCGCGGATGGCCGGGTCGATGCCGTGTCCCGTGTCCAGCACGTGTACCGCGACCCCCCCCTCCTCGGGGCGCGTGCGGACGGTCACCTTGCCGCCCTCGGCACAGGCGTCGATGGCATTGGCGGCCAGGTTCAGGACCACCTGGTTGACCTTCGCCGGGTAGCACAGCACCGGCGGCAGCGGCGCCAGGTCCACTGTCAGCTCGACGCCGGCCCGCACCGCCCGCCCGCGCACGATGTTCATCGTCGAGCGCACCCCCTCGTTCAGGTCGGCCTCCTTCAGCGCGCTCTCGTCCAGGCGGGCGAAGTCGCGCAGGTCCATCACGATCTGGCGGATGCGCGACAGCCCCTCCGCCGACCGCGCCAGCAGTCGGTCGAGGTTGCCCTCCGTGTACGCCAACTCGGCCTCCTCGGCGTGCTCGTGAACGCGCCGGAACGCACCCGGCGCGCCCGCGGCGGCCTCGGCCTCGCGGTAGAGGCGCAGCGCCTCGCGCACCGCGGCGACGTCGCGGCGCAGCACCTCGGTGTTGTTGATGACGAACGCCAGCGGGTTGTTCACCTCGTGCGCCACGCCGGCTACCATTTGCCCCAGGGCGGCCAGCTTCTCCACCTGCACCAGCTGCGCCTGCGCCTCGCGCAGCTCGCGGTGCGCCTTCCGCTCCGACGCCACCACCCGCTCCAGCTCCTCCGCCGTCCGCCGCAGCTCGTCCTGCTGCTGCTTGCGCCGCGTGATGTCGCGGGCGGCAGCGTAGATGAGCCGCCCCTCCGGGAAGGGCGCCGCGTTCCACAGCAGCCACTTGTACGAGCCGTCGCGGCAGCGGTAGCGGTTCTCGAACAGGACCGTCTGGTGCTCGCCGGTCGTCAGCCCGGCCGCCTCGGTGAGCGTGGCCGACAGGTCGTCGGGGTGAACGAAGTCGATGTAGGGGCGACTCATCAACTCCGCGCGCGGCCAGCCCAGCGATTTCTCCCAGGCGGGGTTGAGCCGCTTGAAGTAGCCGTCGAAGCCCGCCACGCACAGCAGGTCCAGCGACAGCTCGAACAGGCGGTCGCGCTCCTCGGCCGCCAGCCGCGCCTCGGTCACGTCGGTGAGCACGCCGTCGAGGCGCAGCGAGCCGTCCTCGCCGGGACTGACCAGCACGCTCTCGCGCACCCAGCGCGCCGCGCCGTCCGGTCGGACGATCCGGTACTCCTCCTGCCCCGCCCCGCCGGCGTGCAGCTGCGACAGCGCCGCCTCCCAGCGCTGCCGGTCCTCCGGATGGATGATCTCGCGCCAGCGGCCCGGCTCGCCGAGGAAGGACTCCGCGGGCCTGCCGGTGAGCCGGGCGACGACCGGGGAGAAATAGCGGTAGGTCCAGTAGCCATAGCGATCGATCGCCGCGCTCCAGAGGCAGTCGGGGATGGACGCCAGAACGCGGCGCAGCTCGCGCTCGGCTTCCTCGACGCGGGCGTGGGCCTCGCGCTGGGCGCGGACGTCGCGGGCGGTGATCAGGGCGAGGGTCTTGGGCCGCAGGTGCAGGCGCGAGACGGTCAGGTTGACGGGGATCCAGACGCCGTCGGCGGCGGTGCGCAGGAAGAAGCCGTCCTGGGCGTTGAAGACGCCGCTCTCGGACACCGCGCGGCGCAGGCGCTGGTTGCCGCCGCGGCCCTCAGCGCCGTAGCGGAACCAGTAGGTGGCGGGCTGATCCAGGAGCCCGCCGCGGGGCAGGCCGGTCAGGCGCTCGGCGGCGGGGTTGGCGTCGAGCACGCGGTCGGTCTCGGGGTCGATCAGGAACAGGGGATCGCCCGCCTCCTGGAAGAGCGCGCGGCCGACCTCGGCGGCGTCGGAGCGGTCCAGGGCCTGCGGCGGCGTGTCCACGGGGGTCGTCTCCGGGAGGCCTCGGGGCGTACTTGGGCCGGCCGGCCGTGCAGAGGCTGCAGAGGCCGGAGAGGGGGCCTACTTCTATTGTGGCATGCGCCGGGGCGATCGGAAATGAGGAATGAGGAATGAGGAATGAGGAATGAGGAATGGAAGAGCCGCTTGCCTTTTATTCATCATTCATCATTCATCACTTACCAGAGGCGGCCGAAAAGTTTGCCGAGGCCGCATAATAAGTACAGGCCTCCCCTCCTCGACCCAGAGAGTGTATTTCCCCCTCCTCCCCGGGCCTGCTGCCGGTCGATGAACGGACGAGACGATCCAGCGGAAGGAGTCGCGATGGCTCGGGAGCAGCAGCACGGCAGGGCGAGGCGCGGGGCGGCGCTGTGGCGGCGCCTGCGCGCGGGCCTCGTGAGCGTCCTGTCGGGCTGCCAGATGGTGCCGGCCCACGTCGCCACCAGCCGCCGACCGGACCTCCCCATCCCGCGCGCGGCCCTCGTCGCGGGCCAACTCGCCGCCGACACCGCCGTGCAGACGGCCTGCCATCCGGTGGGCAGCGTGGGCGTCGTGCTCATCGAGCCGGCGATGGCTGCGGCCGAGGCCCTCACGGGGGTGTTCCGCAAGCGCCTGGCCCTCCACCTGACGCCCTCGCCCCGTCCGCTCGCCCCGTGCCGCCCGACCCTGGACGTCGATGCCCTGGAGGCGGAGCTGCGGCGCGTGGCCGGCGACGAGCTGCAGCCCGCCGCCATCCGGCTCATCACCGACGGCCACGAGGCGCTGGCCGCCCTGGAAGAGGCCATCGACGAGGCGACGTGCCGGATCGACGTGCTCATGTACCTCTGGGACAACGACCCGCTGGGTTGGCGCGTGGCGCGGCGGCTGGCGGCGCGGGCGAGTCCCACCCTGCGCGTGCGCGTGCTCGTGGACGGCGGCGGCAACCTGCTGCAGGGCGAGCCGGGCACGGCGAGTGCGGCCCGGGCCAACGCGGTCGTCTGCTGGCTGGCGCGGCAGCCGTACGTGCAGGTGATCCGCACGCGCAATCCGTTCTTCCGCTTCGACCACCGCAAGCTGGTGCTGATCGACGGCCGTATCGCCTGGAGCGGCGGCCGCAACTTCACCTGGGGGGCGTTCTTCGAGGCCCACGACGTGACGTACGTGCTGACCGGGCCGCTCACGGGGGAGATGGCCGAGCGCTACGAGCGCTACTGGCGCGAACAGGGCGGTCCGCCGGGGCCGACGACGCCGCCGCCCCTGCCGGTCCCCGACGCCAACACCCTGGCCCGCCAGGTCCGGACGCGGCCCTACGAGTCCAACCTGGCGCACACGGTCTACACCGCCGTGGACCACGCCCGGCACCACATCTACATCGAGAACCCCTACTTCACCGACAACCACCTGTTCGTCAAGCTCGCGTGGGCGCGACAGCGCGGCGTGGACGTACGGGTAGTGCTGACCCTCGACAGCGGCAGCAAGATCATCGACGTCGCCAACCGCGTGACCGTCAACCGGCTGATCCACCTGGGCATCCGGGTCTACCTCTACCCGGGCCAGACGCACGCCAAGGTGATGGTGGTGGACGGGATGTGGGGGTACGTCGGCACGGGCAACTTCGACCCGTTGAGCCTGCGCCACAACCGCGAGATGGGCGTCGCCATCAGCCACGGCCCGCTCGTCGCCGAGCTGGAAGAGCGGCTGTTCCTGGCCGACTTCCGGCCGGATTGGGAGGTCCACGAGCCGCTGCCGCTGGTCGGTTACGAGTTCCTGGTCGAGGCGCTGGCGAGCATGTTCCTCTGATGCGGGTCGCGAGGAGCTGTATTACACCGGCGCGGAAGATCC
>JBBRPS010000191.1:0-13941 GCA_038227745.1 Gemmatales bacterium
CGTGGACGACGCCTTGTCGGTGCTGATGGTGGCCGAGCCGGAGCTGCCGGTGTGGTTGGCGTCGCCGGCGTAGGTGCCGATCACCGTGTACGTCCCGGCGTCGATCTGGTCGCCCGTGTAGCTCAACACCGCGTTGCCAGTGACCACACCATCCCCGCTCACCATGGCCGACCCGCCGGTGTGGGTGCTGCCGTCGTAGGTGAACGCATCGCCGATCACGCCGGTCGTGGACGTCGCCTTGTCGATCTGGATGGGGGCCATCCCGGACGCGGCGTTGTAGTTGGCATTGCCGGCGAACGACCAGGCGGTCGCGTAGGTGCCGGCGTCGGTCTGGGCCACCCCCAGGCTCAACAGCCCGGACAGATCCACCCCACCCACGCCCGTGGCGGTCACGGTCAACCCGTGCGCCACTCCATCGTACATCCCCGCGTAGGGGCTGACGACGATGGTAGCGTCCACTTTGACGATGCCCGGTGCCTGGAAGACCGCTTGGAACTCCCCCTGGCTGACCACACGATTGAACACTTGGACTTCGTCGAGAGAACTCGGTATGAACTGATTGGCGGGGTCGCCCTGGAAGTTCCCATTGCCGAAAGCTGCCGTGGTAGAATTCTGGATCGAGGTCGTAAGGGTACTCTCCGTGAGCGTGGGGAAGATCTCATTCCCATCCACGTAGACGTGAATCCCGCCGACCTGGGAACTACCGTCATAGCTCATGGCGTAGTGGTGCCAGCCGCTGACATCTACGCCGACAGGCCCACGCCAGAAAATGCGGTTGGTGTTATTCACACCTTGCAAATAGATGTCAATGTTCCCAAGCCCGGGCCTCAGGGCCATCCCGTAAGCCGGGGACGCGCCAGTATGAAAGATCCCCTTCTCGAAGATGGACACGGCGCTATCTGGGGCGGCCCCTGCCGGATCACTTGTCTTAACCCAAGCGGCGATGGAGAACGGCTGATCTCTCTCGAAATTGAGAGAATGATTGTCGGGAATGCTTACCTTACTGAAAGGTTGGAGGAAGCTGAAGGCCTGCCCCACCATTCCCTCACCGAAGGTCACGCCGGTTCCCAGCGTTCCTGAAGTCTGCGCAACTATATCGTTGGCGTTCCCGTTGCCGGGCAGCCAGGCGACCAGCCCCGGCGGGGGCGCGACCCCGACCACGTTGATCGTGACCGTGGCCGTGGCCGTCAGCGCGCCGTCGCCGACGCGCACTGTGACAGTATACGTCGCTGGGCCGACCGCGGGCGTGAACGTGAATAGCCCGGTCGATGGGTCGATGCCCGCACCTGCCGGGGCACCGGGGTCCAGACTGTAAATGAGGCCATCTCCATCCGGGTCCGTGCCGTGCGCGGCAAAAGAGAGGGTCGAGCCAACGTCAACCGTCTTGTCGCCGATGGCGTCCAGGACCGGCGGTCGATTGGACAGAGCGGAGTACAGGACGTACGCCACATCCGAGCCGCCGCTCCCGAAGCTATTCGTTGTCCCCACGATGTGGATCGCTGCCGGTGTCGCCACAATGCCCTGGAAGCTATCGTCCGCCGCGCCGCCCCACAGGGTGGTGGCCAGGAGGGTGCCGGTGGCGGGATCGATTTCCAGGACCACGCCATCCGAACCGCCGGCCGTGCCGCCCCTGGTCGAGCCGGCAGCATACAGCCGGCCGTTGAGCAGGGTAACGCCGTTGAGGATGTCGTCGGCTCCGCTACGGTCGTACGTCTGCGACCATACGCGGCTGCCGGCGGCGTCCCATTTCTCGACGAGGAAATTAGCATTCGGCCCGGAGGTCTGGCCCACGGAATACAGAGAACCCGTGCCGGCGTCCACCGTCAGGCCGTTGAACACACCGAGGGTGGAAGTGTGGGACCAGAGGAGCGTCCCAGTCGGGTCGTACTTCTTCAGGTACGTCTGGGTGGTCCCGGAGCCGTTTTTACGGCCCGCGACGTACACGTTGCCGCCGGAAGCGGCGATGGCCAGCCCGTTGCTGTCGGGGGAACTTCCGGCCGGGTCTGTCTGTGTCCACAGCACATTGCCGGCCGCGTCGAGCTTCGAGACGTAAAGAAGGCGGCTGTTACCCGTGTCTTGTGCGTACCCCGTAGCGTAGAGGACCAGCTGCCCGGCCTCGGTCGTGACGGTCACCGCATTCAACCCCTCAATGCCGCCGTAGGGGAACGCGCCCGGAGTGCCTGGGGCCTGCCGCACCCAGGTGCTGGTGCCCCCGGCCGCCGAGAAGCTCGCGATGATTCCTTTATGCTCCTTGCCCCCGACGATGTCGGTGGTCTGTGAATCGCTGTATCCGGCGGCGTAAACCGCCGTGGGGGTAGCTGCCACGCCATCAAAAGAGTCTTCGCCGGCCGCTCCGGGCCAGGACTGGTTCCAGACCGGTAAAGGGGCGCCGAGGCTGTGGGGCACGCTGTACTTGGAAAGAAGGCCCTCGCCCCCATCGGTCGACTCGGCATGGCCCGAAGTGTAGACGCTGAAATTGGTCCCGGCGTCCACGACGGCGATACCGGTGCCGATCTCATTGCCACTCCCTCCAGAGAACTGTTGACCGAGGAGTGTCAAACCGGACGGCTGAAGCCGGTCCTCGAGCGCCTCCAACCACAACCGGGAGGAGGGCCGCCGGCGGGCCGTGGCGCGGCGCCGGGCGGTGAGGGGGGTGGATTTCCGATTCAGCCAGTTGAGCCAGTTGAAGAACATGCGCGTATCTCCCGGAAAAATGGTCGGACGATACCTATCGCCCGAAGAGGGTTAATTCACAGACGACGAGGGACAGGGGCTGGTCTTTCGATTCGTCACCCCCGCAAGCCTGCCACGAAAAAAATGCGCCGACGGGCTTCTGGTGGTGGGCCAAGAATGTTGCCAACCCCGATTTTTCCTGAGTTTTTCGATGGCGCGGTGCGCAAAAATCCAGGGAAAACGGCACTTGGCAACATTCCTGGCCCACCATCTAGATGCCGGACTCCGAGTCATTCGCGTTGGAATGGTTCGTCTGCTTGAACCGCTTCGGCTTCGCAGTGGAATCGACCTCCAGGGTGTACTTGACAGTCTTCTTCTTCCCCTCGATGTACCCGGTCACTTCGAGCATTCTGCCCTTGATGGAGAGTTTGTGTTCCCTGCTGACGAGCAGCGCGTCTTTCTCCCGACCGGTGTAGACGCTGTAGGATTGATCGAGGGTCCACTCTCCGTCCAGAGCCGCCTCGTTCTTGGCGTTGGGGGTGGAACCCTTGTCCTGCCCGATGATCGACGCGGGCGGGACAGCCGCCAACCCGATCATCGTGGTCAAGAACAGCAACCGTTTCGACATACGAAAGCTCCTCGTGTGCACCATAGAACACCCAGAAGGCCGCCGCACAACGCGCCAACTGGTTGCAAGCCTCTGCCGGTCGGGTAAGACCAGCTCTCGCCGAACTCATTAAGACAGACTGAATGCACGGCCACGGGGCTCCGTTCCGCCTACGGCGCGCGGAGCTTCTCCTCAAAGGCCCTGATCTCCTTCCGCAGGGCGGCCAGGTCGGCCACCATGACGGTGCCGTTCCGGCTCCCCCAGGCGAGGTGACCGCCGTCGTGGCTGAAGCAGGGCTGCTCCCCACCGGCGAAGTCGAGCCACGTTTCTTTGCCCGGCCAGGTGCGCAGCGAGAGCGACGACACCCCTTGGCCCTCGTCGTGAGAGATAACGTACACGAGCCAACGACCGTCCGGCGACACGGCCCAGGGACGAGCCGAAACCGGCTCCGGGGGTCCGCCGCCGGTCAGATCGTGGCGGTGGAACGCCTCGTCCGCGTCCGCGACCCACAAGTGACGGCCGTCGGAGCTGAGGAAGGCCCGCAGTTCGTGATGAGGTTTCGCGGCCGGTCGCGGCACTTTCGCGACCAGCCGGCCCGTGGCGACCGCGCGGACCTCGACTCGACGTTTCTCGGGCCGCGAGCGCGGCCCTGTCCACCAGGAATACTTCCCGTCCGGGGTCAGCCCGCTGTAGAGGAACTTCCGCCCGTCGGCCACTTCACTCGCCCGAACGACCCGCAGGAGGCTGGGACCTTTGCCGGCCGTCAGCTCATACGCCACGGTCCGCACCGTCCCTGCCGGCTCATCCTCTTCCCGGACGAGCAAGAACTTGCCGCCGGCGTCACAAGTCATCCGCTCGAAGCCCGATGGCAAGGACCAGGCACCCTTCGTCCGCCCCGCTTTCACATCGCGGACGAGCGCCCGGGGCTCCGGGCCACCACTGGCGTAGGCGAGCAGCCCGCCGTCATTGCTGAGGGCCACGGCGGCGTTCTCCGCGTAATACCCGCCGGCGGGCGCGTGAAAGCTATCGAGCGCTGCGGCTCTGGTTACGTCCCACACGCGGACATCAAACGCATTGTCCAGGGAAACCAGATGGCGGTTGTCTCTGCTCCAGGCCAGATGCGCCAGCCGGGTCCGGTGGCCGCTGAACCGGCGAATGATTTCCGGCGCGAGCAGCTCGCAGAAGACCACGTTGACTGTGTCTCCCCCGGCGAAGCGCCGGCCATCGCGAGCGAACCCCCACGGGACAAATTCCCCTGTCAGGAGCTGCTCCCCCGTCACCACATCCCACATCCGCATTCCCTCTCCCCGGAGGCCCGCCAGCAGCCAGCGGCCTGCCGGGTCGAACACGACGCTCTCCACCCCCGCCGTGAACGCCAGGAAGCGGTGCGCCGGCACCCCGTCTTTCTCCCAGAGATGGACGCTCCCGTCGCGCGTCCCCACGGCGAGCAGCGCGCTGTCCGGCGACCAGGCCAGCGCCTCGACCGCGCTCTGGTGGGTGGCAAATTCGCGCGTGCTCCCTTCCCCCCTCAGGTGCAGGACCACCCGGCCGTCCCCATCACCGACGGCCAGGAGGCGGGCGTCCGCGCTGAAGGCCGCCGCGGTGAACCGCCTCGGTTTCGCCGTGAGCTTCCGCTGCTCCTTCTCCTGGAGCCCCGGCAACGACAGCGCCTGCACCAACCCGTCGGCGCGGCACGCCCACAGCGTCTTGCCTGCGAGGTCGAACGACACGCCCAGGACACGGCTCGTGTCGGCCGGCTGCCACTGCCCCCTCATCCGGGTCACGGCCGGATCCCAGATTTGCAGCCCGCCGTGTGCGGGGGCGCAAGCCAGGTACTGACCGTCCGGGCTATACACCACGAGGGGCCGCGGTTTCGTCGCGTCCACGCTCTTGGGAACCTGGAGCGGCTTGCCCCGTTCCAAGTAGAGCAGCGGGTCCGCGCCGACGACCATCTTGTCGCCGTCGGGGTGGAGGGCGGCCGACCAGCTCCACTGGAAGACATGCGGTAATTTAGGGTCCGCCTGGAGCACCTTCAGGTCCGGCATCCCCAGGGCGGCGGCGAAAGCCGAGCGCGCTTCGAGGTCCAGTTGCTCCGTCCGCGGGCCGGCCACGATCTCCTTGCGGTGTGGCGCGATCCCGAGCAGGATTTTCTGCGTTTCGAGCCGCCGACCCTGCGTGGGTTGCTGCACGCGGCGGCGGGCGGCTTCGAGCAGGGCCATTACCCTGGCTTCATTGGCCGTCCGCGCCTCATGGATCCTGCGCACGTGGGCGTCCCACAACAGCGCCCCCAGGACAGTGCCGACGGCGCCCACCAGGACCACCGCCGCAAGGGCGATCCGCGCGGCCATCCGGTTTCGGCTGGCCCAGCGCCGCACCCGCTCGGTCAGCCCCGGCCGCCGGGCCAGGACCGGCCGGTCGTCCAGGAAGCGGCGCAGGTCTTCCGCCATCTCCTGCGCGGTCGCGTAGCGACGATTCGGCTCCTTCGCCAGCGCCTTGAGCACCACGGTTTCCAGCTCCACGGGGATGGTCTTGTTGAGGCTCCGCGGCGACGCCGGCTCCTCGGCGGCGATCCGGTTCAGGATCTCCTGCCGGTCCTTCCCATCGACCGCGTACCGCAGGGTCAGCAGCTCATACAGGGTGGCGCCCAGGGCGTAGATGTCCGTCCGGTGGTCCACCAGCCCGTGCCGGGCGCGTGCCTGCTCGGGGCTCATGTAGCGCAGCGTCCCGAGCACGTCCCCAGTCAAGGTCAGGCCGGTATCCGCGCCCAGGCGGGCCAGCCCGAAATCGGCCACCCACAGACTGCCCTGCCCGTCGAGCAGCAAGTTCCCCGGCTTGACGTCCCGGTGGACGATGCCCAGACTGTGGGCGTGCTCTAGCGCCTCAGCCGCCTGGATGCCCAGCTCGACGACTGTGCGGCAGTACCCACCGTCTCCCCAGGACAGCCGGGACAGCGCCTGCCCCGGCGCGTCAACGACAGTCTCCGGCGCCTTGCGCGGGGGGACTGCCGGCGCCGTCCCCGCAGGCCGGTCCGAGGGGAGGGCGGCCGGGTCGTCACGTGCGGAGGCATGCCCGTCCGCCGCGCCGGCCTGCCGGGCCAGCCGGCGGACCAGTTCGGCGAGACTCTGTCCCTCGATCAACTGCATGGCGTAGTAGTGGACGCCGCCCTCGCAGCCGACGGCAATGACCGGGACGATGTGCGGGTGGTGTAACTGGGCCGCCAGGTGCGCCTCGTTCTTGAACCGCTGTAGTTGCCGGGAATCCATGGTCCCCGCGGACGGCAAGATCTTCAGGGCGACCCGCCGCCGCAGCGAGACCTGCTCGGCCTCGTAGACGATACCCATGCCGCCGCGGCCGATCTCGCGGAGGATGCGGAAGTCGCCCAGCTGGGCGGCGGGCTGAAATCTCTCCCCGGGCGGGACGGGGCGAGGGATGTCGGCGGTCCTGCCCAGGTCCGAGGCCGCCCGGTGGACGATCTCCAGGCCGTCCAGGCCTTCCGCCAGGGAATCGCCCAGGTCCGCATGGCCGGCCAGGAACGCTTCCCGGTCCGGCCGTGCCCCCGCTTCGAGCAGGGCCCGGTATTCCTCCAGGGCATTCGCCAGGCGCGTGTCCTCCGCCTTCAGCGCGAGCCCATCTGCGGCCCCGGAAAGCCCCCCGGCGTGCGAGGCCAGGCCGTCCTCATTCGGTCTCATGGCTTTCCCCCAGTGAGCGGCGTAACTTTCCCAGGGCGCGGGCCCAGAGGTTCTTGACGCTGTGGACCGTCCGGCCCATCCGGAGGGCGACCTCCGGGAACTTCAGGCCCTCCAGGTGGGACAGGATGATCACTTCGCGGTAGTCGTCCGGCAGTCGGTCCAGCGCCTCGGTCAGGAGTACGCCCTGCTCCCGCAGGGCCGCCTCCTCGCTGGGCGAACTTTGCTGGGCCACCAGCCCCCGCTCCAGCGCCCGCGACGACTCGTCCAGGTCGGCGGCCAATTCCTGCTCCATCCGCACGTCGCGCTGCTTCGTGCCGAGGTAGCGCCGGACAAGGTTCGCCAGGCTCCCGGCCAGGATCTGCCGCAGCCAGCTGACCAGTTCCGCCTCAGTCGTGCCGCGGAACTGATCGAAGTGACGGACCGCCTCCTGGAAGGCCTCCTGGATCAAGTCCGAGTCGTCCACCTTGCGCTGTAGGCGCCGGCCGATCTGCACTCGCGCCAGGAGGGTCAAATAACTGCGGTAGCGCTCCAGCAGTTCGCCGAGGGCCTGGCTATTGCCCGACCGGGCCTGGGCGAGAAGCTGCACGGGGTCTTGGGTGCCGCGGCTCATAATGAATCTCTTCCAGAGTGGTAACGGAATTCTCCCAATCGCGCCGCTCGGAAGCCAGTTTTTTCCACCTGGACATCGCGAAAGAGACGGAGAGCATGAACAACTGAACGAAACGGGCCGGGCTCGCACCCCTAGTTGCGCCGCTCGCCGCCCGGTCACGGCGCCTCGGGCCCTATGGACGAACCCAGGGCCCGAGCCCACAATTACCTCAACGCCGCCGGCGCGCAGCCCGGGTTGTTGACGGACTTCGGTCCGTCCCCGAGGCTGGACCACAAACGGATCATCCACTGACGATCCGCTTCCTTCCGTCTTCTTTCCGTGTGTTCCGTGGCCTCCCCGCTCATGAGGATAACCGACCTACGTCTCACCGGCCTGTCCGGCGCCAGCCTCGAAGGCGGCTGGGCCGAGGAACTCAAGCCCGAACCGCTAGCCGTGGGCCTCACCCGGAGCCTGCCATGAAAGTCGCGAACGTGGCCGTCTGTTTGGCACTCGCCGCCTCTGCCGGCCTGGGGCTGGCCGGCGAAGGGCCGGTGCTGAAGCAGGAGCCGAACACCTGGATCAAGCGCAGCCCGCTGCCGGGAGGGCCGCCCTCGCCGGGCATGGGCTACGAGGCGTCGCTGGCCTACGACCCGCGCGCGAAGCTCGTCATCCGCTGGGCCGGCCACAACCAGGGCGGCGGCGGTGAGCAGAACGCCGAGACGTGGACCTACGACCCGGCCACCGCCCGCTGGGCGCTGAAGGAACCCAACACGTCGCCGCCCGGCGTCTGCTGCGCCCAGCAGAACGTCTTCGACGCCGACCGCGGCCGCTTCCTGCGCTTCGCCGGCTTCAGCGGAAATCACGGATGGCAATACTTCAAGGAAATCTATCTCAACAACAGCGCCGTCTGGAGCTACGACCTGGCCACGAACACCTGGCGCGACCTGCGCACGGTCCCCGCTCCGGTCGTCTCCCCGCTCCGCTGTGCCGCCTGGGACAGCGATCACCAGGTCGCCGTCGTTTTCGGCGGCGAGGGCAGCACCGACGGCACGCTTGTCTTCGACCCCTACACCAACGCCTGGATACGCATGGCCCCGGCGCGGCAGCCCGCCTTCCGCAGCGCCGGCAACATGGCCTATGACGCGCGCCGAAAGCTCCACGTCCTGTTCGGGACGCAGTTCAGCGACGACCCGCACACCTGGGGCTACGACCTGCGCCAGAACGAGTGGCGCGACCTGCAGCCCGTCGTGCAGCCGCCGACCGACCGCAACGACGCCGTCCTCGCCTACGACGCACGCAACCGCGCGGTCATCGCCTCGGTGCGCGCGATCGACCGGACCGACGGCAAGGAGGTGGTCGATGGGCATTACGAGACGTGGACCTACGAGGGCGGCAAGAACACCTGGACGAAGAGGAATCCGCCCGCCGAGCCGCCGGGTTGGGGCAACCGCCGGCGCATCGTGGTCTACGTGCCTGACCAGAACGTCGTGCTGATGGAGAACTACGTCAACCCGTCGCAGCGCGTCAAGGGCGTGGAGCGCGAGCAGCAGATGTGGACCTACCGTTACGCCGACCCGGCGCCCGAACCCGGGCCACTGCCGCCGATGGATCTGCGCGTCTCCACGAGCAAGGGCGGGGCCACGCTCTCGTGGAAACCCAGTCCGTCGCCGGGCGTGGCCGGCTACGTCGTCCACCGCGGCGCGGGCGCGAAGCCGTGGCAGGTTGACTTCCGGGAGGTCGGCCGCGTGGACGGCAACGGGACGTTGTTCCGCGACCCCGACCTGCGCCGCGGGACCGTCTACGTCTACCACGTCGAGGCCCTCGGCGCCGACGGTAAGGCGGGGCAGCCGAGCCTGAAGGTTCGCACCCAGCCGCGGACCGTCGAGGACGTCGTCGTCTCGGTCCTGTCGGCGCACGAAGCCCGCCTCGCCTGGCCCGCGCCGCCGGGCGATGACGTCGCCGGCTATCACGTCGAACGCGCCCCCGTCGAGGTCCTCAGCGAAGACCAGATCCTCCGCCTGAAGAAGGACACGCCGCCCCTGGCCGAGCCGAGCGTCGGCGCCATCCGCGCCATCGGTGCCTTCGTGAGGCTGACCGAGCAACCGCTCAAGGAGATGACCTTCACCGACCGGACGCTCGACCTGACGAGGCCGGCCGTGGTCGAGGGGAAGCCGCTGCTCACGCGCCGGTTCCCGGCCGACCGCCTCGACGCGAAGGGCGAGCCGTACCGCCACGGCGTCTACGCCTACCGCGTCCGCGCCGTCAACCGCCTGGGCGTCGAGGGAGGCGCGGGGCCGTACGCCCTGACGATCCCGTCGGCCCCACAATGGCTGTTCGCGCGGGAGGACGGCGGCCGCTGTCACCTCAAGTGGGCGGCCAACCCCGAACAGAAGGTGCGCGGCTATCGCGTCTACCGCATGGAGTCGCCGCGGATCAATGGCCCGGGGCAGAAGGTGACGCGCCTGACCGCCGAGCCCGTGACCGAGACGCGCTTCACCGACGCCGGGCCGGGCAAGGTGACGCGGCGCTACTGGATCGTCGCGGTGGACGCCCTGGGGCAGGAGGGCTTCCCTTCGGCCCCCGCGTGGCACTACCGCCAGTTCCGCCGCGCCTACGAGCCCTTCGTCGGGGAATGGCACCAGTAAGGCGAGCGGCAGGTGCTGGTTTCCCATGAAAATGGAAAAAGTCGAAGGATAATGCTTGACAGGCACTCTCTTCCGCGCGTATTCTAGCGAAAGCTATCATCGCGTGACGCTTTTCAATCAAGATCTCTCAGGATCGTGCAGTGCTTGTCGAGGAACGCCGTCAACGTGTGCTGGACCTGATCTGTCGCCAGGGCTTCGCCTCTCTGGCCGACCTGGCCCAGACCATTCGGGTGTCGGAATCGACCCTGCGGCGCGACCTCGACCACCTCGACCAGAAGGGGCTGATCAAGCGGACGCACGGCGGGGCGATGGTCGTCGCCGACGACGGGGCGCTGCCTGCCCTGGAGGAACGCTCCGCGCGCGAGACGGATGAAAAGCGCCTGGTCGCCCGCGCGGCGGCGGCGCGGATCCGCGACGGCGACGCGATCCTCCTCGACGGCGGCACGACCACGCTCGAGGTCGCCCGCCTCCTCATCGGGCGGCCGCTACAGATCGTGACCAACAGCCTGCCGATCGCGAACCTGTTCGCCAGCAGCCGCGAGAGCGAGCTGATCCTGCTCGGCGGCTACATCTATCCGCGCACGGGCGTGGCCCTCGGGCCGCTGACCATGCGGATGCTGCCCGACGTCCACGTCCACCAGACGATCCTGAGCGTCGGCGGCATCACGGCGAAGGGGCTGTTCAACAGCAACGTCCTGCTGGTCGAGACGGAGCGGCAGATGATGCGCTGCGCCGACGAGGTCGTCGTCGTCGCGGACCACACGAAGGTCGGCCGGCAGGCGCTGGCGTTCCTGTGCGAGCTGTCGGTGATCGACACGCTGATCGTGGACCGGGGGCTGACCGCCGAGCAGCGGGCGCTGATCGACGGGGCGGACGTCCGGCTGATCGTGGCCGGCGAGAACGAGAACGGCAGAGCGGGGGAAGGGTTTCACGCATGAGCACGGCGACGATCAACCGCGCACTGGTGGAGCGCCTGGTGCGCCAGGCGCTGACGCAGCAGCTGACGAACGGTCATGCGGGCAACGGCCGCACGGCGGAGCCGCGGCTGGTGGTGAACATCTCGGCGCGGCACTGCCACGTCACGCCGGAGGACCTGGAACAGCTGTTCGGCAAGGGCCACAAGCTGACGGTCCACAAACCGCTCTACCAGGACGGCTTCTTCGCGGCGGCCGAGACGGTGACGATCATCGGGCCGCGGCACCGGATGATTACCGGGCTGCGCATCCTCGGGCCGTGCCGCGACCACAGCCAGGTGGAGCTGGCGTTCACCGACGCCATCTCACTGGGGCTGGACATCCCGGTGCGCAAGAGCGGCGACCACCGCGACTCGCCGGGCTGCTACCTGCTTGGGCCGGCGGGCATGATCGAGTTGCCGCGCGGCGTGATCCGGCACGAGCGCCACGTCCACATGGGGCCGGCGGACGCGGCCCACCACGGCGTCAAGGACGGCGGCCGGCTGAACCTGCGGGTCCAGAGCGGTTGCTCGATGGTGCTGGAGGACCTGCTCGTCCGGGTGGCACCCGGCGTCAAGTTGGAGGTCCACCTGGACACCGACGAGGGCAACGCCTGCGACCTGCCGCACGCGACCAAGGTTGAATTGTTCAAATAGACATCAAGTTCAAGCCCACGGGTAGCAACCCGTGGGCTTTAATCCCTGACTCCTGACTCCTGACTCCTGGAGGTACTGATGGCGAGTTCCCACATGGAAGCCCTTGGCATGATCGAGACCAAGGGTTTGGTGGCGCTGATCGAGGCGAGCGACGCCATGCTGAAATCGGCGAACGTGACGCTGATGGGCTGGCAGAAGATCGGCAGCGGCCTGGTGACGGCGATGGTGGTCGGCGACGTGGCCGCGGTCAAGGCCGCGATCGACGCCGGCGCCGCCGCGGCCAGCCGCGTCGGCGAGGTGATCGGCGTGCAGGTCATCCCGAGGCCGCACGAGGACCTCGGCACCGTGCTGCCCCTCGCCGGGAAAAAACAGGCGGCCGCGGCCGCGGGCGTCAGCTGATCCACGCATAACCCCCTGAGGACACACTCCGATGGCGAACAACAGTATGAGGAACAGCAACCACGAGGCGCTGGGCCTGATCGAGACGAAGGGTCTGATCGCGACGATCGCCGCGACCGACGCCATGTGCAAGGCGGCGAACGTGACGCTGGCCGGCCAGGTGCAGATCGGCGGCGCGTACGTGACGACGTTCGTGCGCGGCGACGTCGGCTCGGTGCGGGCCGCGGTGGACGCCGGCTCGAACGCGGCCAGCCAGCACGGCGAGTTGGTCACTGCCCACGTCATCCCGCGGCCGGAAGAGGCGGTGCTGGACACCTTCCTGGGCCGTTAACCACTCGTTTAGCCGCGAGCCTCGGGCGAGCGCGAGCCAACGCGCTCGCCCCCCGCGTAGCGGGATCTGGCTCACCGCTCGCGGCTAAACGGGGCGCCGGGTTTCCCCGGATAACCCATGAAAATCCTTGTCGCGAACCTGGGCAGCACGAGCTTCAAGTACCGCCTCTTCGACATGGCGGATGAGCGCCTGCTGGCCCGGGGCGGCGTCGAGCGCATCGGCTCCGACAAGGCGCGCTGCTACGTCTCGGCGGGCGGCATCTTCGAGGAGACACAGCTGGCGGCGCCCGACCACGCGGCGGCGGTGCGGCTGTGCCTGCAGCAGCTCTCCGACCCGCGCCTCAAGTGCCTCAAGGAGCCGTCCGAGCTGGCGGCCATCGGCTTCAAGGCCGTCCACGCCGAGGGCCTGACCGGCGTCCACCGCGTCGATGAGAAGGTGCTGGCGGCGATGGAGGCCTACGCCGACGTTGCCCCGGCACACAACCCGCCCTACGTCGCGGCGATGCGGCTGCTGGCGCGGGAGCTGCCTGAGCTGCCGCTGGTGGCCGCCTTCGAGACCGGCTTTCACGAGACCATCCCGCCGGCGCGGCGGCTGTACGCGGTGCCGCTGGAGTGGGCCGAGAAGTACGGCGTCAAGCGCTGGGGCTTCCACGGCGCCAGCCACCGCTACATCGCCGAGCGCATGGCGCAGCTGCTGCGCAACTCGCAGATCCGCGTGATCTCCTGCCACCTCGGCGGCAGCAGCTCCGTCTGCGCCATCCGCGCCGGCAAGTCGGTCGGCAACAGCCTGGGCATGAGTCCGCAGAGCGGCCTGCCCCACAACAACCGCGTCGGCGACTTCGACGTCTTCGCCCTGCCCGCCCTGATGCGCCACACCGGCAAGACGCTGGAGCAGTTGCTCGACGACCTGGCGAACCGCTCGGGGCTGGAGGGCGTCAGCGGTATCAGCAGCGACCTGCGCGACATCGAGACGGCGGCGGCGGCGGGCCACGAGCGGGCGAAGCTGGCGATCGGCGTTTTCGCCGATGCGGTGCGGCACTACCTCGGTGCGTACCTGCTGCAACTCGGCGGCGCCGACGCGATCGTCTTCACCGGCGGCATCGGCGAGAACTCGCCGACGATGCGCGAGGCGATCTGTGCGAACCTGGACTGGTTCGGCATCGCCCTGGACCCGGCGCTGAACGCCAAGGGCGAGGCCGAGTCGCGCATCGACGCGCTGGGCGGCCGCGTGCAGCTGTGGATCATGCCGACGAACGAGGAGCTGATCGTCGCCCGGCAGTCCCGCGCGATGCGGCACACGTCGTCAACGTTGGCCCGCGGCACGCGGTCGGTCAGCTCCGAGCGTACGATGCGCAGCGAGCTGTCGCGCGCCGCGTACCGGCCGCCGATCGTGTTGCTGC
>JBBRPS010000192.1:0-13918 GCA_038227745.1 Gemmatales bacterium
GCGGTGTCCAACTCGTTCGGCTTCGGCGGCAGCAACACCTGCCTGGTGCTCAAGGCGGCGTGACGCCGCCGTTCCTATCCCCGCAAACCGATCGGACACAAGCCCGACGCGCCAGCGAGGGATCCCCTCGCTGGCGCGTCGGGCTTGTGTCCATCGGTTTGCCGTCCCCTCCCGGGATCGACGATTCACGCCCGGCAATCGCTTCGGCGCATGGCCGGGCGCTGGCCCCGAGTTCCATAATAGGGACGGGGGGCGGCGCGGGGGTACCGTCGGCCGGCCGCCAGGGAGCGCGACGGAGCATGGGTTACGCCAGCCTGCGGGAATGTCTCAACGACCTCGAACGGATCGGCCAGCTCGTGCGGGTCGGCGTCGAGATCGACCCTCACCTCGAAGCCGCGGAGATCCAGCGCCGCGTCTACCAGGCCCAGGGGCCGGCCGTCTACTTCGCCCGCGTCAAGGGCTGCCGCTTCCCCATGGTCAGCAACCTGTTCGGCACCCTCGAACGCACCCGCTACCTCTTCCGCGATACGCTCGCCGCCGTCCGCCACCTCGTCGAGCTGAAGGTCGATCCGTCGGCGTTCTGGCGGCGGCCGTGGCGCTACCGCGACGTGCCCTTCACGCTCTGGCGACTGCGGCCGAAGACGGTCCGCACCGCCCCGATCCTGGCCGGGCGGGCGAAGGTGAGCGAGCTGCCGCAGCTCGTCTGCTGGCCGCGCGACGGCGGCGCCTTCGTCACCCTGCCGCAGGTCTACACCGAGGACGCCGACCGCCCCGGCTGGCGGCACTCCAACCTCGGCATGTACCGCGTGCAGCTCTCCGGCAACGAGTACCAGCCCGACCGGCAGATCGGTCTGCACTACCAGATCCACCGCGGCATCGGCGTCCACCACGCGGCGGCGCTGCGCCGCGGCGTACCCTTCCGCGTCAACGTCTTCGTCGGCGGCCCCCCCGCCCTGACGCTCGCCGCCGTCATGCCGCTGCCCGAGGGCCTGCCGGAGTTGGCCTTCGCCGGGGCGCTCGGCGGCCGCCGCGTGCGCCTGTTCTACCCGCCCGGACCGGGGGGCTCACACCCCCCGCTCGCCGCCGACGCCGATTTCTGCATCACCGGCACGGTCGATCCGGAACGGCAGTTGCCCGAGGGGCCGTTCGGCGACCACCTCGGCTATTACAGTCTGGCGCACCCCTTCCCGGTCCTGAACGTCGAGCACGTCTACCACCGCAAGGACGCCGTCTGGCCGTTCACCGTCGTCGGCCGGCCGCCGCAGGAGGACACCAGCTTCGGCCAGATCATCCACGAGCTGACCGGGCCGATCATCCCGACCGTCGTCCACGGCATTCACGCCGTCCACGCAGTCGATGCGGCCGGCGTCCACCCGCTGCTGCTGGCGATCGGCAGTGAGCGCTACGCCCCCTACGCCGAGCGGCGCCGGCCGCAGGAGTTGCTCACCTCCGCCAACGCGCTGCTCGGCCAGGGGCAGCTATCGCTGGCGAAGTACCTGTTCATCGTGGCGCGCGAGGACGACCCGGCGCTGGACGTCCACGACATCGCGGCGTTCTTCCGGCACCTGCTGGAGCGCGTGGACTGGCGGACCGATCTGCACTTCCAGACCTGCACGACGATCGACACCCTGGACTATTCCGGCAGCGGCTTCAACCAGGGCTCGAAGCTGGTGATCGCGGCGGCGGGGCCGCGGCGGCGTGCGCTGCCGGCGGCGCTGCCGGAGGGATTCACGCTGCCGTCCGGATTCGGGCCGGCACACGTCTGCCTGCCGGGGGTGCTGGCGGTGCAGGCGCCGCGCTTTACGAAGGCGGACACGGGTGGGCAGCAAGAGGGGGCGCCGGAGCGCGAGGCGGCGGTGAAGCGCTTCTGCAAGGCGGTGCAGCCCGGCGAGCCGCTCAACGCCTTCCCGCTGGTCGTGCTGGTGGACGACAGCGCCTTCACCGCCGGGACGCTGAACAATTACTTGTGGGTGACGTTCACGCGCTCGAACCCGGCGGCGGACGTCCACGGGATCGGGGCGTATACGTGGCAGAAGCACTGGGGCTGCGAGGGGGCGCTGGTGATCGACGCGCGCATCAAGCCGCACCACGCGCCGCCGCTGGAGGAGGACCCCGCGGTGAGCAAGCGCGTGGACGCACTGGCGGCGCCTGGGGGACCGCTGCACCGGATCATTTGAGTGCCCGGTTCGTGGGCGACTCGCTCCGCGAGTCGCTTCGGGGTGGGCGCGTTCCTTGACCCCCGTGCAGGTAGCGACTCGCGGAGCGAGTCGCCCACGAACCGGGCAGAGGCACTCTCACGGCGCCACTGCCGCTCCCTCGTGGGCTGCCGCTCCGTGGACGTAACGCAGGTATGTACTCGAGATCTCCGAGCGCTTGACGACGCCGATCACCTTCTTCTCCGGCGAGCCGTCCACCACCGCCAGCGCCAGCCGGTCGCTCTCGACGAACAACTCCAGGGCGCGGTCGAGCGTGTCCTCCGGCCGCAACGGCGTCACGTCGGTGCGCATCAGGTCGGCGGCCACCACCAGCGGCAACAGGTGCGGCGACAGCGACGCCAGATGCACTTCCTCCAGGCTGACGTGGCCCAGGTAATGGCCCGCCTCGTCGGTCACCGGCAGGCCGTGGAACGTGCTGTTGCCGAGCAGTTCGAGCACCCGCGGCAGGCGGTCGCCGGGGTGGAGTACCGGCAACTCGCGGCCCGGCGTCAGGAACTGGCTGACGCGCAGCCCCGCCAGCACCTCACGGACATAGTCGCCCTGGTGGGCCGGCGAGCGCGAACGGCTATCGACCTGCGAGCTGTAGATCGATTGCTCGTCGGACAGCAGGAACGCCAGGGAGCAGACCCAGAGCGTCGGCAGCAGCAGTTTGTAGTCGCCCGTCATCTCGCTGACGATCACCAGCGTCGAGAAGGGGGTCTTGGCGGCGGCGGCGAAGAAGCCCGCCATGCCGACGATGACGAACGCGGCCGGGTGCGGCGCCATCTGCGGCCAGAGCCGGTGGAAGAAAATGCCCAGCGCCCCGCCGGCGCAGCCGCCAATCACCATCGACGGCCCGAACACGCCGCCCGAGCCGCCGCTGCCGATCGTCAGCCCCGTCGTCAGGATTTTTCCGAGCGCCACGGCCAGCAGCACCGCGGCGAACGACAGGCTCAGGCTGTCGGCGGGCGCCGCCATCGTGTTTTGCAGCACGCCGTAGCCGAACGACAGTACCGACAGGACCTGCGGGTTGCCGAAGACGAAAAAGAGCAGCAGGCCCAGGGCGCTGGTAAGGAAGGCGCCGAGGGCAGGGCGCCAGTGAGGGCGGATCGGCAGACGGTGGAACAGGTGCGTCAGGCCGTAGAAGCTGCGCGTGTAGATCATCGCCAGCACGACCATCAACAGGGCGAGGACCAGGTAGAGGGGCAGTTGCAGGGGGTTGTTGAAGGAGAGTTGGTCGAGGATGACCTGCGGGATGGTGAAGAGCGGCTCCCAGCCGGAGTACAGGCCGAACGTGCAGTAGGCGGTGATGGTGGCCAGGGCGGCGGGGATGATGACCTCGGACTCGAAGTCGGGCGAGCGGTACAGCACCTCGGCGGCGAAGAGGGCGCCGGCCAGAGGCGCCCGGAAGATGGCGCCGACGCCGGCGCCCATGCCGGCGGCCATCAGGATGCGGCGCTCGGCGGGGCGTAGGCGGAGGAAGCCGCCGAGGAACGAGCCGATGCCGGCGCCGATCTGGGCGATCGGCCCCTCGCGGCCGCCCGAGCCGCCGCTGCCGATGGTCAGGGCGCTGGCGACGACCTTGATGGCGGGCACGCGCGGGCGGATCCGCCCCTGCTTGTGGTGATAGGCGTCGATGGCCGCGTCGGTGCCGTGGCCCTCCGCCTCGGGCGCGAAGGTGAAGACGAGCCAGCCGCTGAGGAGGCCGCCGACAGTTGGGACGACGAGGAGCAGCCAGGGGTAGGTCGGCGGCTCCGGCGTGACGAGTTGCGGCGGTTCCTTCTTCGAGTGCGCGGCCGCGGGGCCAGGCGCGTCGGGGGCCGGCTTCTCGGCGAACACGGGTGGTTCGCCCTTGGGGCTGGTGGCGTGGTAGCCGACGACGCCTTCCAGGGTGTAGTGGACGACCACCTGGCAGGCGAGGTAGAAGACGATGGCGCCGAGGCCGGCGGCGACGCCGACGACGAGCGACAGGCCGAGCAGGCGTGCCTGGGGGCGAATGCGGCGGCGGCCCAGTTCCCAGAACTCGGGGAACCAGCGCAGTGGGTGGGAGGGTTTTGGAGGGTCGTTGGTTTCGCTCATGGCGCAACACTCCTTGGCCGCGGGAAGAGCGCGGGGCCGGCGTTGGGGGCTGGTTGTGCGGTTATCCTAGTCAAGCGACCGGGGCGAACAACCCGTCTCAGCGGTCGCACTTCCCGCGCCGGACGGGGAAAACAGGTACGAGAGCGGAAAAGTTTCCACAATTATTTCGCCCCGGCGCGCATCGTAGGGATGAACACGCGACAGGGGGGGCCTCAACGGTCGCGCCGATGGCCCGATACCGGGGGGTAGAGAGGTCTTCAAACCTCGCCGGGCCGGAGAGCGACCGCTGTGACGCGAATCGGCAAGCCCCCTTCACCGCGTGGCCATGGTGCTGTCTGGACCGGCTTGGCCGCGAGGTTGGCAGCGTCCTCGAGGTTGGGCCGGTCCGGCTTTTTTCCTCTCTCCCGCCGGACGTCGCGCCCCTCACCCCAACTTGACGCCCGGGCGGCGGTTGCGGTATAACCCCTTTATCCACGACCGCAGCGCAAGGGAGACGATGTCGCATGTCCATGCCCCCTCAGGAAGTACTCAACTACGTGCGTGCGGAACCGTTTCGGCCCTTCCGCATCCGCATGACGAGCGGTCGGACCTTCGAGATCCGCCACCCCGAGATGGTTCGCGTCGGGGCCGACTCTCTGATCCTCTTCACCTGGGTGAGCAACAATCCGGATATTTATGATCGGTGGGAAACCGTGTCGCTGTCCCTGGTGGAATCCCTCACTCCCCTGGAAGCGAAGGCGTCCTGAACGCCCGGCGGCGTCCCCTCCCTTCACCCCAACTTGACGCCCGGGCAGCGGCTGCGATATAACCAACTCATACGGTTGACGCGCCGGCGGGTCGATGGTTGGCACGAAGAGCAACACCTCCACTCCCCTGTCCCGTCAACGCCGAACCGTACCCCGGAAGAGGCTCCCGCCGCATGAATGACCTCCCCAAGGCGCAGGCGATTGCCACCCAGACGACGGAAGTCAGCGAGGAACAGCGGATGATTTCCTTTCAACGCATGGCCAGCTATGTGGGGGCCGAACCGTTCCGACCGTTTCGGATCACCACCACGAGCGGTCGCACCATTGACATTCGCCACCCGGAGATGATCCAGTTGGGGCGGTCCACGATGACCATCTTCACGTTCCTCGGCCACGAGCCGGAAGAAACGAAGGAACGACAGGTTGATGTCTCGCTTCTGCTGACCGAATCCGTCGAACCGCTGGACGCAACGGCCCGTCCACAGGGGGCGTAATGAGCAAGGCACCTTCCCACGAATCTTCCCCCCGAACGTTCGCCTTCGTTTCCCTCGGCTGTCCGAAGAACACCGTCGATTCCGAGCGCATGCTCGGGAAGTTGACGCAGGACGGCTACGCCCTCGTGCCCGACGCAGACGGCGCCGACGTGGTCGTCATCAACACCTGCGGCTTCATCGAGGCGGCCCGCCAGGAATCGCTGTCCGTCATCCGCGAGATGCTGGAGCTGAAGCGCCAGGGCCGGGTCGGCTCGGTCGTCGTCGCCGGCTGCCTTGCGGAGCGCAAGAAGGATGAATTGCTCACGGAGGTGCCCGAGGTCGATCATATCGTCGGCGTCTTCGGCCGCGAGGAGATTGTCCAGGTCGTGGACCGCGCCGTCGCCCAGCGCCAGGAGCAGCGCACGCTGTTCCGCCCCGCCCCGGTGCGCGCCCAGGAGGACACCGCCCGCCTGCGCATCACGCCGCGGCACTACGCTTACCTGAAAATCTCCGAGGGTTGCGACCGCCTTTGCACCTTCTGCGCCATCCCCGGCATGCGCGGCAAGCACGTCACCAAGCCGATCGAGGAGGTGGTGCGCGAGGCCCGCGAGCTGGCCGCCGACGGCGTCCGCGAGCTGATCGTCGTCGCCCAGGACACGACCTATTACGGCCTCGACCTCTACGGCCGCGTGCGCCTCGCCGAGCTGCTGCGCGAGCTGGACCGCGTCGAGGGGCTGGAGTGGATCCGCGTCCTCTACGCTTACCCGATCCACTTCACCGACGAGCTGATCGAGACGCTCGCCGGCGCCGAGAAGATCATTCCCTACCTCGACATGCCGCTCCAGCACATCAACGACCGCGTGCTGAAGCGCATGCAGCGGCGCGTCAACCGGCAGGCGACGACGGACCTGATCGAGCGGTTGCGGTCGGCGCTGCCGGGCCTGACGCTGCGGACGACGTTCATCGTCGGCTTCCCCGGCGAGACGGAGGCCGAGTTCGAGGAGCTGTCGGGCTTCGTGGCGGCGACGCGCTTCGAGCGGGCCGGCGTCTTCACCTACTCGCACGAGCCCGGCACGCCAGCTGCCCGACTCGACGGACACCTGCCGGACGAGGTCAAACAGGAGCGGCGCCGTCGTCTGATGGAGGTGCAGCAGGAGATCGCGATGGGCTGGGCGGAGCAACAGGTCGGCAAGCAGATCGAGGCGCTCGTGGACGGCCCGGACCCGGAGATCCCCGGCCACGTGCTGGCGCGCGGCCACGCCGACGCCCCGGACATCGACTGCCTGGTCCGGGTGAAGGGCAAGGCGCTGCGGCCGGGCGACCTGGTGACGGTGAAGGTGACGGGTGCGGATGGGTACGACCTGGTGGGGCGGGCCATCGGCCCGGGGAGGTGAGGCATGGCCACCGTGACGCCGACCCGCCCACACGTGTTCAATCTGCCGAACCAGCTGACCGCGTCGCGCTTCGTGCTGGGCATCGTGCTGTTCGCGCTGATCGAGCTGCGCGACCTGTGGGTGTGGTGCGCCGTAGTCTTCGCGCTGGCGGCCATCACCGACTGGCTCGACGGCTACCTGGCGCGCAAGCTGCAGTTGGGGAGCACCCTGGGCCGCAACCTCGACCCGCTGGTGGACAAGGTGGTCATCTGCGGGGCATACATCTTCCTGCTGCCTGTGGTGGGAGCGGGGCTAGTGCCGTGGATGGTCACGGTCGTGGTGGCGCGCGAGCTGATCATCACGGGGCTGCGCAGCTTCCTGGAGAACCAGGGGGCGACGTTCGGCGCGGACTGGATGGGGAAGGTCAAGATGGTGCTGCAGTGTGGGGCCCTGTTCGCGATCTTCGCGGCGCTGCAGGCCCCGGCGTGGTCGGCGGACCTGGTGCGGCCGACCGGCGTGGTCCGCGACGTGCTGATCTACGCGATGCTGGCGGCGACGGCCCTGAGCGGGCTGCAGTACCTCTGGAAGGCCGCGGCACTGCTCAGGACCAGCAACTACAGCTGATAATCCGGCAGTCAAGCCCACGGGTGGCAACCCGTGGGCTTTGAAGGAGTCTCCGATGCCCGGCTTCTGCATCGTCGGCTGCGGGATGATCGCCCGCTTTCACGCCCGCGCCCTCGCCGAGGTGCCGGGCACGAAGGTCGTCGCGCTGGTCAGCCGCAGCACCGCCAACGCGAAGAAGATGGCCGACGAGCTGCGCCTGTCCTGCGACGTCTACAGCGACCTGGCGCAGGCGCTGAAGAGGCCGGACGTTCACGTCGTCATCGTCACGACCCCGAGCGGCGCCCACATGGAGCCGGCGGTGGCGGCGGCCGCGGCGGGCAAGCATGTCGTCGTCGAGAAGCCGCTGGAGATCACGCTCGAGCGCTGCGACCGCATCATCGAGGCGTGCGACCGCCACGGCGTCAAGCTCTGCACGATCTTCCCGTCGCGCTTCGGCGACGCCAACCGTGCCCTCAAGTCGGCCGTCGAGGCGGGCCGTTTCGGCCGGCTGACGCTGGGCGAGACGACGTGCAAGTGGTGGCGGCCGCAGTCGTACTACGACGAGGGCGGCTGGAAGGGGACGCAGGCGCTCGATGGCGGCGGGGCGCTGATGAACCAGGCGATCCACAACGTCGATCTGCTGCAGTGGCTGATGGGGCCGGTGACGCACCTCAGCGGCTTCACCGCCACGCTGGCGCACGAGCGCATCGAGGTCGAGGACACGGCGGTCGCCTGCCTGCGCTTCGCCAGCGGGGCGCTGGGGGTGATCCAGGCGACGACGAGCGTCCACCCGGGGCTGCCGAAGACGGTGGCGGTCCACGGCGACCGCGGCACGGCGGTGATCGAGCAGGACGACGTGCTGCGCTGGGACTTCACGCTGGAGACGGCGGCGGACCGGGAGGTGAAGGAGCGGTTCGCGCAGAAGGTCGGGGCGTCGGGCGGGGCGAGCAACCCGGCGGCGATTTCGCACCAGGGGCACGCGCGGCAGCTCACGGATTTTGTGCAGGCGATCGAGTCCGGGCGGACGCCGCGGGTGGACGGCCGCGAGGGGCGCAAGGCGGTGGAGATCATCCTGGCGATCTATCGCGCCGCGGCGACGGGGCGAACGGTCGAACTGCCTGCGGGCGGGCGATGAACCATGCGTGTCGGGAGGCGGCCATGAACGACGGCTGGCGAAGTCTCATTACCATTGAACCCGGCAAGCGCGGCGGCCGGCCGTGTATCCGCGGGATGCGTATCAGCGTGTACGACGTCCTGTCGTATCTTGCCGCCGGCATGACGGTCCAGGAGATCCTGGGCGATTTTCCCTATTTGACGGAACCGGATATCAACGCCTGTCTGAGCTACGCGGCGGAGCGTGAACGGCAAATGCTCGTGGTATCGACATGAAGCTGCTCATCGACCAGAACCTGTCGCCGCGCCTGGTGACGCGCCTGGCCGACCTGTACCCGGATTCGGCCCACGTTTTGTCGCTGGGCCTTGATTGCTCGTCCGATGATGCCCTCTGGAACCACGCCCGCGCCAACGACTACGCGATCGTCACGAAGGACGCGGACTTCAACAATCTGGCCGTCGTCCGCGGGTATCCGCCCAAGGTGATCTGGCTGTTGCTCGGCAATTGTACGACGGCGCAGGTCGAGGGCGCACTGCGGAGCAACCATACCGCTATCGAGGCCTTCTTCGCCGACCCTGACCTCGGCACGCTGGCCCTGCGGTAGCCCGGCCCTCTCATCCGTCAAAGGAGTGACGCGATGCCGAAGCAGCGTTCCCGTCTCGCCGACTACACCGTCTACCTCGCGGTGCGGCTGCTGGTCTGCCTCATCCAGTCTCTCTCACTGAACGCCTCGCGCAAGCTGGCCGCCGGCCTCGCCTGGCTGGCCTACCACATGGACCGCCGCCACCGCGAGGTCGCGCTCGACAACCTGCGCCGGGCCTATCCCGGCGAACACAGCGAGGGGGAGCTGGACCGCATGGTGCGCGCCGTCTACCGCCATTTCTGCACCGTGCTGGTCGAGATCATCCACCTCCCGCGGCGGTTGCACGCCGAGAACTGGCGCGACTACATCGAGCTGGTCGGCGGCCGGCCGATGGTCGATTGCCTGCTGTCGGGTCGGCCGCTGCTGATCGTCACCGGGCACTTCGGCAACTGGGAGATGGCCGGCTTCGCGCTCGGCCTGCTCGGCTTCCGCACCCACGCCATCGCCCGCACGCTCGACAACCCGTACCTCGACGCTTTCCTGCTGAAGTTCCGCGCCAAGACGGGGCAGACGATCCTCGACAAGGAGCGCGACTACGCGAAGATCCAGAGGGTTCTGGGTGAGGGCGGCGTGGTCGCGACGCTGGCGGACCAGGACGCCGGGCAGCGCGGGCAGTTCGTCGAGTTCTTCGGTCGGGCCGCCTCGACGCACAAGGCGGTGGCGCTGCTGGCGCTGGAGCACGGGGCGGCGCTGGCGGTGGCCGGCACGCCGCGCGTTGCCGAGCCGCTGGGTTACGAGGTCGTCACCGAGGAGGTCATTTTGCCCGAGGACTACGAGGGCCGTCCCGACGCTGTCCGCGCCATCACGCAGCGGTTTACGGCGGCGCTGGAGCGGCTGGTGCGGAGGTATCCGGAGCAGTATTTCTGGCTGCACCGGCGCTGGAAGCACCAGCCGGCGCCGCGCAAGCCCAGGAAGGCGGCGTGAGCATGGCCACAGCCGGGCGCGCCAACAGTCGGGCGTTGCTCTGTCGCGACGAGGACGCCTGCGGGGCAGGCACGAGGATACCGTTCGGCAACCCTTCGGTGCCCCTCGGCCTGGTGTTGCTCAGGAGTTGGCCGGGGGCCGCGGCGGCAGCGTCACAACGCCTCAGCCTGGAGGGCTTGCTCACAGAACTTACCCTCCGGCGGCACCCAAACGGAAACGACCTTCCTGCGGAAGTCGATTTCCACGCGCACGCCGGCACGCACGAGGGCAGGCACGCCGATGAGAGCGCGGTGGTGGATCTCATCGCAGGAGGTGAGCGTGCGGTCGTCCCGCGTGATGCCCTGGTTGAGCGCGAGGTAGAAGAGCCGAAGTTTCTTATCCGCGCCGGCCCGGTTGCTCACGAGCCAGAGGTCGGCGGGCTGGACGGGCAGTAGTTTCGGGTCGTCCGAGGAGACGGACGAGGTCAATCGGCTCATGACCTTCCAGGCCGGGGGGAGCGGGGCCACCGCGGCGTTGTCCAGGTGATACCCGTAGGCATAAGCTTCCCCCGAAAAGCAAGTGTCCAGAAACCAGCGCTGGGGCTGGGGACGGGTTGGCTCGGCCGCCGGGTCGCTCGGGATGACATCGACCGAGACGAACAGGTGGACCCGGGGCGGGACCCTGGTGTTATCGGTCCATGCCAGGAAGGGCTGGTCCTCGATGAACAGTTCCACAGGCGTCCTCGCGTCGCTCACTACACCTCATCGACCCTTGCCATGCCGGGACCGACAACGATCTCATCGACCTCAGGCTCAACACAGCCGGCAATGAAGTCCGCCCGGTCCCAGCCTTTCTCCAGGCACCTTTCGTACAACTCCCATTTCGTCGGGACGGGGCCGTAGCGCTCCGTGCCGCTGTAGGCGACCCAGAAACCCGCGTGCGTCTTCAACAGCTCCGGTAAGTCTCTGCGGAACGCCACCAGTGCCAGCTCTATCGGGGAGACGTGAAAGGGGTGATCTTGCAGGTGCAGCGCCAGCCGCGTGGCGTGCCGCTGGGCGCGGGCCTGGTGCTCCGGCGTGAAGTGACTGATCTGTTCGGATTCCAGGTTCAGGACCGCCAGCACCTTGCCGTCCCAGACGACGGGGACGGCCAATTCGGACTGGGTTTGACGGAAACAAGCCTCATAGATCGCTCGCCACCGTTCGTCCGTCACGTCCTGGACGAGTTGGACGAGGCCGGACTTCGCACACAGGGTGGTCACCGACCCCTGGGCCAACGAGCGCGACAGGTGCTGCGGGGTAACCTCCAGGGCCCCCACGTGGCCCACGTTGATCAAGAAGCCCTGTTGCACGACCCCGACACTCCCTGCCGTGGCGGCGCATTTTCGACAAGCCTGCTCCAACAAACTCTGCAAATACTCCGTCGCCCCCTGGCCGCAGGCCAGCCTGGGGTCGTCATCGGCTTCGACTAACTCTCGGGCCAGGACCCCCGCACACTGCTGCAGCAGGATCAGGTCTTCCTCCAGGAACTCGGTCCCGTCCTGTTTGCCGCTGGCACGAAAGACCCCAAGGCAGCGGCCATCGAGGTCGAGAACGGGAACGACGAGGAGGGGCCGTTCGTAGCCTTTTTGCGAAGCGACTTCCCGGGTCCTGCCAAGCCACTGCAGGTGCTCGTCCCAGCGGCGGAGCTCTTCCTTATCCCCACAGTTCCGCAGGCGTAAGGGGACACGCCTCTGCGCGACCCAGCCGGTAATCCCTTCTCCCAGTCGGTACGTGAAGTCTTTGCTGAAATCCGGGGCCAGTCCGGTCGTCGCCGCCAAGACGGCGGACCGCTCCGGGCCGCCCTGCAACAGGAACAGCGAGGCGGATTCGGCACCGACGAGGGAGCGCACGCGATCGACCGCACGGCGGCAAAGGTCTTCCCGGTTCACCGCCCGCAGCAGGTCGAGGGAATAGGTTTCTTCGACGCGCTCCTGGGAAGCACGGAACGCGATCCCGAGCCGCGTCCCCAGGAGTCGGACGAACAGATCGAGCACCTCACGCAGCGTCTCGTCAAAAGCGTCGAGCCGGTAGCTGTCCACACACAAGACGGCGAACAATCGCCCGTCGTGAAAGAGAGGCATCGTGTAGCAGGAGCGGACCCCCGAGACGCAGCGCGACCACAACGGGTCGCCGACCGTGTCTCGGCAGTAATAAGGCCTCTTCGTCTGGAAGACCTGCCCGCGTATCCCCGTCGTGGCCAGGGCCCTGCTGTTGAGCACGTCTCCCGGCAGGACGGGCGTGTCCGTGACGAGCGCGGCGAGGTGCCACTCGGCGGTCGGCGGGTGCAGCAGCCACAGCGCGGCACACTCGGCGTGGGAGAGCTCGAGGGCCTTGCGGACGGAATAGTCGCACAGCGATTGCACGTCAAGGGAGTGGGCAATAATGTTGACCGCTTGGATCTCGAGCCCGTCTTTCCAGCTCGGCTGCTGCCGGCAGTCCTGGTAGGAAAGGGCGTTCTCGATGGCGCGTGCGGCGGCCTCGATGAAATCCGCGATGGACCGCACCCGCTCCGGGGTGTAGTAGTTGCAATCGGGGTGGTGCAGATTGATCGCCCCGAGGCCCGCGCCGGCCCTGTGGGAACCCAGCAACGGGATCGTCGCTTCCGACCTGTACGAGTGGAGGTAATCGAGGTAGAGCCGGTCCTTCGCTTCTTCGGCAACTTTCTTCGCCGCGCGCCATTCCTCGGTCGTCTGGATGTCCGCGATAAACTCCGGCTGCCTCTTCTCCAGGGCGCGCCGCGCTATCCGCTCCTTGACAATGGCTTCGGAACGCCTGTAGAGAGAGCTATTCGCCCCGATCGCGGCGAAGGGAACCACGTTCTGGCTGGGGAACTCGACCAGGGACATGTGGGCGGTAATGCTCTTCGTCCCCTTCCTCACTTTTTCGAGTAACTCCTGCGCGGCAGGAAGGAGGGGGCGCGCCTCGGTCACCGTCCACCGATGCCCCAGCCGACGTGGATTGGTGCGCTCGGCTCTCATGGCTCGTCAACTCAGGGACGATCAGTTGGTATACCGCTCAAGACCGTCCCTTGAGTCTGGCGGCAACAACGCGGATGCCCTGTCGGCTCAGCGATCACCGCGAACGCTCGCGGCGAGTCCCTCGGGCCACATGCACTCCTGCTATTGTAGCATAATGAACGGCCGTTTACAGCCGCCGGACGTCCCGGAGGCCCGATAACACGGGACAACTTCTCCCCTGGAACGTTGGGGTAGCATACGCCGGGACGGCGAGAAAGCCAGACAATTCTCGGCCGCCACGATGTTCTTGTGCTGAGGTTCTGCGGGTTCGGGGCGGCCAGGGGTGCGGCCGGTTCAGGCCGTTTCGGGCCAATGCCCTCGCAGGCTTGCCAGGCGCCGCCAGGGCCGAGCGCCTCGGGCGGCATGACCATTTCGGCCGAGGACGGGCCTTGTCTCCCCGCTCTCCTATGATGACAATGGCAGGTCCCGTTCCTCTTCGCCCTGGAGAGCGCACGTGCTGACCGCGGTGAACGTCCTGATCGCCCTGAAGGTCGCGGTGGCGGCCGTCACGGTGCTGCTGCTCGCCTCGCTGCTGGCCCTGGCGCTGGGCAAGTACCGCCTGCATGGCCGCATCAACACCGTGTTCTTCGTGCTGACGCTCGCCGCGCTGCTCGGCCTCGAAGTGGTCGTCCGACTGCTGCAGCCGGAGATGTTCGAGGATTACTTCGTGCGCACGGACTCCGTGACCGCCTTCAAAGTGCATCTGGCGTTCTCGCTGCCGGCGGCGCTGA
>JBBRPS010000193.1:0-13906 GCA_038227745.1 Gemmatales bacterium
CGCGTCGGGCTTGTATGGCTCACGTCAGGCCCGTGACACAAGCCCGACGCGCCAGCGAGGGATCCCCTCGCTGGCGCGTCGGGCTCGTGTCCCCGCCGGAGGAACAATCGCCCTCAATGCGACATGAGGAAGTCCCGGCTGTTGAGCAAGGCCCACATGAGATCCTGTGCGGCCTCCGCCCGCCGGGCCTCGTAAGAGCGGATGAAGTCGAGGGCCACGCGCACCTCCGCCTCGCTCGGGTTCCGCGCCAGCGACCAGAGGTAGAGTTCCGTCACCAGCTCCTTGTCGGAGATCTTCTGTCTCAGGAGGAGTGCCGGCCGGGCGGCGGGGCTCTGGACGCGGCCGAGGATGCTCTTGCCGTTGATGAAGTGCAGCGCCTGCAGCATGTTCGAGCCGTTGTCGCGCTCGCATTCGCACGCCTCCATCCGCTGCGGCTTGCCGAACAGCTTCAGCACCGCGCTCTCGACATTGCCGTCCGGCAACTGTGCGGCGCGGAAGCCGGCCGGGGCGCCGCCGAAGTTCTCCGGTACCGCGGTCGCCTGCACGAGCGAGTCGAGCAGCGCCTCGGCCGGCACGCGCCGCGGGATGGCGTGCGAGAAGTTCTGGTCGTCGCCGCGGTTCGACGGCGTCGGCACACTGGTCCGCTGGTACGTCGCCGAGGTGACGATGCGCCGCATCAGGTGGCGGACGTCGAACTGGTGCGCGACGAAGTCCTGCGTCAGGGCGTCGAGCAGCGCGGGGTTGATCGGCGGGTTAGTGCTGCGCACGTCATCGACCGGCTCGACGATGCCGCGGTGGAAGAAGTAGCTCCAGACGCGGTTCACCAGCCCACGCGCGAAGAACCGGTTCTGCGGCGACGTCAGCCAGCGGGCGTAGGCCGGGCGCCGGTCCGCGCCGACCGGCAGCTTCGGCTCCTCGCCGCCCAGGAACCTCGGCGGCTGCGGCCGGCCGGTGCGCGGGTTGGTCGCGGAGCCGGCGGCGAGGTTGAGCTGCAGGAGCTTCGCCTTCTGCACGTTCGGGAAACGGCCGTCGGGGCGCGTGCTCACCTGGCTGAAGAAGCTGGCGAGGCCGTAGTAGTCGGCCTGGGTCCAGTTCTCCAGCGGGTGGGTGTGACAGCGGGCGCACAGCATGCGCACGCCGCAGAAGACCTGCGTGACGCGCTCGACCGTGTCGTTGGCGTCCTTGCTGATGGTGAAATAGACGCTCGCCGGGTCGTCGGGGGCGCCGCCGCGCGCCGTGAGGATGCGCCGCGCGAACTCGTCCAGCGGCATGTTCGACGCCACCGCGCCGCGGATGAACTCGCGGAAGAGGAAGACCGACGCCGGGCTGGCGCTGTTGCGCGAGTTCTGCAGCAGGTCGCCCCACTTGAGCGACCAGTGATCGACGAACTCGGGGCGCTCGAACAGGGCCTCGATCGCCTGCGCGCGCTTCTTCGGGCCCTTGTCGGCCAGGAACGCCCGGATTTCGTCGGGCTTCGGCTGCACGCCGATCAGGTCGAGATGGACGCGGCGCAGGAACTCCTCGTCGCCGGCCAGCGGCGAGGGGGTGATCTTGAGGCGGTTGAGCTTCTCGACAACATGGCGGTCGATCGGGTGGTCCTGCGGCACGGGGGTCGGGACGAAGCCGGGGACGGAGTTGAGGACCAGGACGCCGGTCGCCGCGAAGGTCCGCTCGAAGCGGGCGACGATGGCGGTCTCGCCCGCTTCGCCGCCGACCACGAGGCCTTCGTCATCGACCTCGGCGAAGCGCGTGTTGTTGGCGGTGAAGATCCCCAGGCGGGTCACGTCGCGCGTGGTGCCGTCGTTGTACCGAGCGAGCAACTGCAGCCGGTGCCGCTGACCGGGACGGAGGACGAGCTTGTCCGGCACCAGCTGGACGCCGACGACGCGCGCCGGGTCGGCCAGGTCGCCCGGGGCGCCCTGCCGGATCCAGTTCAGCAGGATCTCGTTCGACAGGCTGCCGCGGTCGAAGCGCGTGCCGCCTTCGTGCGGGACGTCGCCGCGCGGCTTGGCGACGAAGATGCTCGCGGCGGGGTCCTGGAACACGAGGCGTCGGCCGGAGGCGTCGCGCGTGATCGCCACGTAATCCAGTTCGGGGTCGGCGCCGCGCAGCGAGAGCTTGAAGCCGTTCTTGCCGAGCGAGTAGCCGTGGCAGGAACCCATGTTACAGCCGGCCCGGGAGAGGACGGGCATGACTTCGTGGCGGAAGCTGTACGCCGGCTCGGTCGGCGGGAGCTGCACCTTGACGGACACGGTGCGCGTCTGGCCGGCGGCGGCAACGGTCACCGTCGTCTGGCCGTTCCCGACGGGGTGGACGAGGCCGCGCTCGTCCACCGTGGCGACGCGCGGGTCGGCGCTGGTGAAGCGGGCCTGCGCACGCAGGTCGAGCGCATAGCCGTCGGCCGTCGTCCCCAGCACCTGCAACGAGTGGAGGTGACGTTGATGGTGGAGGTCGAGGGCCGTCGGGTGGACGGTGACGGGGCCTGCGAGCACGGCGGGTTCGTCGGCGGCCCGACAGGCATCTCCTGCGGCCGTCCCCAGGAGGACCGTCGCGAGCAGACCGGGCAGGACGAAGGGAGAGCGGAAAAGTCGCATGGCAGGCTCCTGAAGAATCATCTCTGCTTCAAGCCCACCCGTTGCAACGGGTGGGCCTGTGAGGGTATCACTCACTTCGCCGCCGCGCGGACGACGAGGGTCAACTCGAGTTCGCGGCTGCGGACGCGGATGTTGGGTTGCTTGGGGTCCGCCGCCGCGGTCGCGGAAAGCTTCACACCCCGGACCTCGGCGGCGGGCAGGTTAGGGGGCAGGACCAGGTTGATGGCGAATGCGGTCGCGTCGGCCTTCACGATGACGGCGCCCGCCTGGGCGCCTGGCGGCAGCCCCGTCAGGGTCAGCGTCACGTCGCCCTTCAGCCCTTCGCGCCGCTCCACCTGCCCCTGGATCTTCAAGGTCGCGCCCTTCTGCGGAGTGACGGTCGCCTCCAGACGCGGCGGTCCGTCCAGGCGAACAACCAGCGGCAGGCGCACCGCGAGGCGCCTCACTGAGGTGTACGCCACGGCCAGCACCTTCTTGTCGGGGGCGAGCAGCTCGGCCTCGAGCGCCACGTCGTAGACCGGTGCGGGCAGTTCGGCCGGCACGAGCACCGTGGCGTTCCCCTCGTTGGCCTTGGCGGGCAGCTCGGTCGCCTTGTCGAGCCGCAGGGACTTGTTCGGATCGGGGTTGCCGTTCAGGAGCGGCGGCAACTGGCTCGTCAGCAGTTTCAGGCGCACGACGGTGTTCCCCGCTGGGCGCGTCACCTTCACGGGGAGGGTCAGCTTCCGGGCGGGAACCAGCCCCGTGTCGGCCGGCAAGTCGCGCCAATCGACCTGGAAGTCCGCCGCCTTCGCGGGGGTCAGCGCCACCGCGACCTCGGTCGCGAGCCAGGGCTGCAGACGCTTCAGGGGGGAACTCGCGACGAAGACGGGCCGCTCTTCGCCGTGGGCGGCGCGGCCGCGGAAGTGGGTGATGACCGCGTCGCCGCTCGCCTCCCCGCGCCAGACCGTGACGAGCGCCCCGTCGGCGCCTTCGGGAATCGCGTTCCCCTCCAACCGTGTTCCGGCCGGCAGTCCCGCTGCCGACACTTCGACGCCGCCTGTATAGCCGCGCCGCTCGATGAGCACGGGGAACACGGCGCGGCCGCCGAGCGGCAGCGTGAGGCTCGGGGCAGGGGTGAGCAGCCGGAAATCGCCCTTGCCCGCCGTCTCCACCTGTGGATCGACCGTCAGGCGGTAGACGCCGCGCGGCCCGCCGCGGCCCTGCGCGTCCACGACGCCGACGATTACCGCATTCACCTTCGCGGGGACGGTGTAGTCCAGCACCGGGTCGAGAGTGCCCGGGCCGTCTTCCGCGCGGGCGAGCAGGTCACCGCGCTCGTTGCGCACGACGAGGGCGGCGTCGAGCGGCGAGCCGAGGCGTTCGGCAAAGACTTCGAGGCGGATCTTGCTCCCCGGCGTGACAGGAAGGCGATAGCGGTCCTCTTCATTGGGGGTGAGCAGGCGGCCGGAAACGCCCACGGGACCAGGCGGCAGTTCCTGCATTTTCCCGGGCGCGGGCTGCTCCATGACCTCGGCGCGGGAACTGACCGTCACGAAGGGGCGCGGCCCACTCCACAGGCCGTCCGCGGGCCAGGCAAGGGGCAGCACGCCGGGGGCCGGGGTCGCGGGTACGTCGAGCCGCGTCGGCGACGCCGGGCCGAGGAGCTCCACCGCCTGCGCCTTGTTCTTCGCGACGACCGGCGGAAAGACCTGGTCCACGAAGGACCACTGGCCCAGCCGCAGGCGGAAGAAGCCGAGGGCGGCAGCCGCGTACTCGGTGTCGTGCACCGTGACGGTGTAGGTGCCGTCCGCCGGGAGCGTGGCTTCGAGCCGGGCGTCGCCGGACACGGCGAGGGTCGCCCACGCCCAGGCGAGCTGCAGGCGCCTCGCGTTGTACAGGTGAACCACCGGGCGCAGTTTGCTCCCGAGCCGCTGGGCCTCCACCTCGACGGTCACCTTCTGCCCCGCCTTGCCCGCGAACCGCGCCTCAACGGTGGCACTGCCGTTGACGGCGCCGTGCAGCGCGACCGGCAGTTGCTCGACGGCGGGCGTCAGCGGGCGCTGCGCCAGCCGATCGACGCCGATCGCGACGGGTGGGCTGACTCCGCCCGCGGCCACGACGCGCAGCTGGTAGTACCCCGGCGTCACGTCCCCGGCGAGCGTGACGTCGAAGGTGGCCCGCTTGTCGGTGGCGCCTTTCTGCAACTGCTGCCGGGCCGGGAAGGAGAGGAGCAGACGCGGGGCGGTCCCGAAGTCATCCCCGTCGAGGGTGAGAGTGGTCGTGCCGTTGACCTGCAGACCGCGGAGGTTGAGGTTGCGGATCACCGGTTCGCCGGCCCACAGTCCCGCCGGCGCCCCCAGGCAGACGACGAGCAGCGCCAGCCAGTGGCCCGCGCCGCGAACAAAGCCCTGGACGATCTCGGGAGAACTCGAAGCGACGGAACTCACAGGCCTCACCCCTCATAGATGCTCTCCCGGGAAATGCCTTCGTCGGACAGCGGCGGGAGTCCGGCCCGGGTGCGCGTGTCGTAGCGGCCGATCCGGTCTAGCGCCGCCAGGCGCGCCGCAATCTCGGCCTGGCGCTCGATCGGGCCACTTTCGCGGCCGAGGCGTGCCACCTGGGCCAGAACCGCCGCCGCGAACTCGGCAACACTCTGGCCGGCGCGGTGCGCCCTTTCTTCCAGCACGCGCGCGATGTCGGGTGGTACGTCAATGGTCAGTGTCATCTCGATAGCTCCCGTCCTCACGAGAACAACTGCCGGATCGGCTGCGCGTCGATCAGGCGGACCGGCCGCTCACCCGGCCCCGGCATCATCGTGGTGTCCAGGTTGATGCCCATGCCGTGGTAGATCGACGCCAGGATCTGCGGCGGCTCGACCGGGTAATCGTGCGGCCGCGAACCGATCCGGTCCGTCGCCCCGACTACCTGGCCGCCGCGGATGTTGCCGCCGCACAGGAAGTTCGTCCAGGCGTTCGGGTAGTGGTCGCGGCCGCCGCGGCCGTTCAGGCGCGGGGTGCGGCCGAACTCGCTCAGCACCGCCACCACCGTCTCGGCCAGCAGGCCGCGCCGGTCCAGGTCCTCGATCAGCGCCGTGAAGCCCAGGTCGAACTGCGGGCACAGGTGGCGCTCGTAATCCTTGTAGGTGTTATTCAGGCCGCCGCCGTCGGCGTGCATGTCCCAGCACGACAGGTTGAAGACCGTGTCAAAATGGTTGACGGTCACGCAGCGGACGCCCCCCTCGATCAGCCGCCGGGCCAGCAGGCAGCTCTGGCCGAAGGTGTTCCGGCCGTAGCGGTCGCGCAGCGGCGCCGCCTCGCGGTTGAGGTCGAACGCCTCCTTGGCGCGGCGCGACGTCAGCAGGCCGAAGGCCCGCTCGTAGGCGCTGCTGTGCATCTGCGTGCTGCGCGTCTCGGTGCGGCGCTGGAGCTGGTCGAGTTGGCCGAGCAGGCGGCGCCGGGCGTCGAGCCGCGCCCCCGACTGACCGTTGGGGACCTCGAGGTCCGCGACGCGGAAGTTGGGCTGCGCCGGGTCGGCGCGGAGGACGAACGGCTCGTGGGCGCTGCCGAGGTGGCCGGCCGTCTGGCCGTGCAGCGGGCCGGCGCCCGTGTTGCCGATCTCTCCGGGGAGGATCACGTTGGCCGGCAGCTCGCTCTTCTGGCCGAACACGCGCGAGACGACGCTGCCGGTGTGCGGCTGGACGCTGTCGGCATTGAAGTCGTGGCCGGTCATCATCCAGCGCTGGCCATTCTCGTGCGTGGCGCCGGTGCGATGGTGCAGACTGCGGATCAGCGCCACCTTGTCCATCATGCGGGCCATGAGCGGGAAGTGCTCGCAGATCTGGATGCCCGTGACGTTGGTGCGGATGGGGCGAAAGTGGCCGCGGACCTCGGCGGGAGCGTCGGGCTTCATGTCCCAGGTGTCCAGGTGGCCGGGCGAGCCGACGAGGAAGATCGTGATGCAGTTGCGGATCCGGTCGCGGCGCGGCTCGACGGCGCCGGCGGACTCCAGGCCGAGCAGGCTGGGCAGCGCCATCCCGGCCAGGCCCGCCGTGCCGACCTGCAAGAAGCTGCGGCGCGTGACGCCGTGGCAGACGGGGACCTTCACGTTCCCGATATTCAGCATGGAACCATCTCCTTCTCTCGGCGGTTGTACGGCGGACTTCGGGCCGGAGCGTTGGCGAAGGCGTCGGCGCCTCGCGCGGGGGTGAGCGGTCGGTGGCGGGGCCGGGGTCAGATCGTGTAACGGACCCGGTTGGAAATCTCGATGAAGCGGCTGTTGATGAATTCGCCGTCGGGCCGCTTGCGGTAATCGACGTACTTCCACATCTGGAGGACGACCTCGTAGTTGCCCGGGGCCGTGTCCGGGTGCTCGTAGCTCGCCTCGGCGCGGGCGGCGGGGGCCGCGATCACCTGCCCGTTACGGCGGACCTCCCACTGCAAGCGCAGGCCCCAGTCGTTGGTCACGTCGCTGCGGGTGACGCGGCGGCCCTCCAGTTGGAGGGTCGCGCGCGGCGTGCCTTCAAACCGTTGTTCCATGACGCTGTCTCCGGCGTGCGAGGAAAGTTCGCTCGGACCGACGATCCTTGGGGGGAGAAACGGGCTGCCCGGGTGGATCACTCCCGGCCCGTGTTCCTCGGCGGATAATAGTCGAGTGTACTCCCGCCGCCGCGCCGCCACAAGCGTTTTCGGGAATCCGTTCCCCTTCGCGCGGGGACAGATCAACAAGGGATCGCCAGGTGGCCGCGCCCGGCAGGTCTCCGCCTGCCCGGCCGCGGTCGGCGGCCGGCACTCCGACTCTCCGGCTTGCCCCCGCGAGAGATTGAAATAGACAGACACTCAATCCATCCCGCAGGGGTACTCCACAACTGGACCAGGTGATGCCATGGACACCGCGCGCCACTGGGTGATCGGAAGAGCCCCCGACTGCGACATCGCCGTCGATCAGACCGGCGTGTCCGGTCGCCACTGCTGTCTGACCGCGACGGGACAAGGTTTCTTTCTCGAAGATCTCCACTCTTCCAACGGTACTTACGTCAACGGTACGAAGATCGCTTCCCGGGTGAAAGTGTCTCCCTCGGACCGGATCACGCTGGGGCGGGCCGTGCCGATGCCCTGGCCGGCGTCCCCCATGCCGGTCCCGGCACCGCCGCCGGCCCCGGTGCCCGTGCCCGTGCCGGTCTTCCCTCCGACCCCCGCCCCGGGCCCAGCCCCGGCCATGGGGCGAACGCAACTCGCGCCGGCGTCGGGGGCTCCCCTGGTCCGGACGGTGGGCCGTGGGGCCGGCAACGACATCCGGCTGGATTACCCGACGGTCTCGTCACGCCATGCCCGCATCCTCATCATGGGGGACCATGCCCGCATTGAGGATCTGGGGTCCAGCAACGGGACGGCCATCGGCCACCCCGACCGGAAGATCACCCAGGCTCCCCTCACGGAGGACGACGTCGTCTTCTTCGGCTCGCTGCGCGTGCCCGCCGCCCGGCTGCTCAGTGGGAAGCTCGCCCTGGGCGAGCAGCCGCACCAGACCATCGCCTTCCGCGGGGAAGCGATCGTCTTCGGCCGGGACCCCGGCTGCACTCAGGTGCTGGACTCGCCGATGGTCTCCCGGCGCCACGCCCGCCTGACGCCCTCGGGCAGCGGGCTGCTGCTCGAGGACCTGGGTTCCGCCAACGGCACGTTCCTCAACGGGGAGCGGGTGCGGCAGCCCGTCGCCGTCCGCCCGGGCGACCGCATCGGAGTGGCCGGCTACACCTTCACGGTCAACGACGAAGGCCAACTGGAGAAGCGGGACCTCAGCGGTAACCTGACCCTGGAGGCACACGGCCTCACGGTCGATGTGCCCGGCCGGCGCCTGATCGAGAATGTCTCGCTCACGATTTATCCGTCCGAGTTCGTGGGGCTGATGGGCACCAGTGGCGCGGGCAAGACCACGCTGATGAACACGCTCAACGGCTACACCCCGCCGACGGAGGGCGAGGTCCTGTTGAACGGCCAGAGCCTGTACGCGAACTACGGCCAGTTCGCCAACCACCTGGGGTACGTCCCCCAGGACGACATCATCCACCGCGACCTGACCGTCGGCCAGGCGCTCTATTACACGGCCAAGCTGCGCCTGCCGCGCGACTCCAGCGACGCCGACATCCGCGGGCGCGTCCAGACAATCCTCAAGCAGCTCGAGCTGGAGGCGACGGCGGACACCCTGATCGGCTCCGCGGAAAAGAAGGGGATCAGCGGCGGGCAGCGCCGGCGCGTCAACCTGGCCATGGAGCTGCTGACCGACCCGCTCGTGCTGTTCCTGGACGAGCCGACTTCCGGGCTGTCCTCGGAGGACGCGCTGCTGGTCATGCAGGTGCTCAAGAAGCTGGCCGAGGCCGGCAAGACGATCCTGATCACCATCCATCAGCCCAGCCTGGAGGTGTTCCGCCTGCTGACCCACCTGGCGATCGTGTCGAAGGACGCCAACTCCGCCGACCCGGGCAGGTTGGTCTACTACGGCCCGGCCTACCCGGACGCGGTGCGCTTCTTCAATCCGCCGGACGGGTCGAACGGCACGGGCGGCGGTGCCGGGACGGCGGACGAGGTCGTGCGCGTCCCTTGCCCCCGGTGTGCGGAGGTCCTCAATGTGCCGGCGACCGTGCCGCCGTCCCCCGACGAGGTCCTGCGCGGCCTGGCCCGCTCCGCCAGGGCCGGCGTGCGGACCGCAGACTGGGAAAAGCGCTACGCCGCCTCCGAGTACCACCGCAAGTACGTCGAGGAACGCGCCGGACAGCACCCGCCGGAGGCCGGGGGCGACCGCGCCCGGTCGGCGATTCGCTCGTTCGGCTGGTCGCAGTGGTGGACCCTGGTGTGCCGCTGCCTGGCCATCAAGGCCCGTGACCGGGCGAACCTGATGGTCGCCCTGGTGACGGCCTTCACCATCGCCTGCCTGGTCTGGCTCGTGTTCGGCGATCGGTTGGTCAAGTCGAAATCCCCCCTCGAAGCTCGGGCCGCGCTGGCCCAGATCATGTTCATCCTGGCCCTGGGCGCCCTCTGGTTCGGGACCTCCAGTTCCGTCCGCGAAATCGTCGGCGAGTGGGCCATCTACCGCCGTGAGCGCATGGTGAACCTGAAGATCGTACCCTACGTGGCGTCCAAGTTCACGGTGTTCGGCCTGCTGTGCGTGGTCCAGTGCGTCCTGCTGCTCGGCATCGCCCACTGGGGCTGCGAGCTCAAGGCCTCCTGGCTGGAGATGTTCGGTGTCCTGTTGCTGACCGCGCTGGTCGGGGTCGCCCTCGGCCTGATGATCTCCGCCCTGGCTTCGACTCCGGAACTGGCCGGCACCTCCTTCACGCTGGCGCTGCTGTCGATGATCATCCTCGGCGGCGCCCTGCTCCCCGTGCGACAAATGAGCCCGCCCGTCCGGCCCGTCTGCTACGCCATCCCGTCGCGCTGGGCCTTTGAGGCGATGCTGGTCCTCGAGGCGAAGGCACGCCCGGAGCTCGGCCCGGTCCCCGGGGCCGTTCCCCCCGCGCCGCCCCCCCCGGGGCCGGCAGCGGAAACGGAGGACATGGCCGAGCAGCATTTCCCCAAGAAGGACGGGCGCGTCGGGACCGGCGGGGCCGCGGGGACCCTGGGCGTCCTTTTGGTGATCCTCGTGGTCGCCGTTCACCTCATCCTCAAGGCCCGCGACATCCACTGATGGTCCGCGCGCGAATCCCTTTTTCAACTCTTTTTGGTTGCATCGTCCACCACCGGCCTTTAGGATAAGCCCTTGACCACGGCGGGCGGAGAGGCCCGCGCCCTCTCCTGTGACGTTCGTGGCGTTCCTCTTTCACCGTTGACTGGCCGCAGCCAGACACCTGCGCCCGTCCCGGACCTAACCGGGAGTGTGTCATGCGTCATCGCCTTTGCCTGGTAGCCGTCCTCGGCCCTCTGTGCATACAGCTCCTCCTCCCGCCGCCTGTGACCGCGCAGGACGCAGGCGGTCCCGACCTCCCCAAGGTGCGCGCCAAGGTGGTTGACCTGGGCCGCGAGGTGCTGAAGGCGCAGGCTTTCCTGGACGTCCTGGAGTTTGAAAAAGCGGCGCTCGACGCGCGGCGGAGCGGGCGGGGCAAGGAGACTCCCGTGACGGCGGTCGGCGAGCGCTACGCGCCGCTCCTGAAAAGTATTGAAGACCGGCTTACGAAAGCCCAGGAGGAACGGCGGGACGCCTTGAAGCAACTGGCGGACAGCGTCCGCCAGAAGTGTGACGCCGCCCTCAAGAGCTGGGGCGAGGCCAGGGCGGCGGAGCTGGCAGGCGTGGACGAGCTGGTGGCCGCGGAAGCGCACCTCGGCCTGGCCCTGGACGGCCGCACCGCGTGGCCCTTCTGGGATCAGTCCATGCTGTGGGTGGTCCTGTGGGGAGGCCTGCTCGTCCTGATGGGCCTGGTGCTGGCGACGCACGAGGGCCGGCGCGGCCTGCGGCAGCGGCTGCGCTTCCGGGGCCAGATGGGGGCGGCCGCCGCCGTGGTGCTCGCGGCCACAACCGCGGGGTGCGGTGGGCTGCCCTTTGCGCCCCCGGCCGGGGCCGCGGGGCCCGGGCGTCTCGCGGCGCAGCGGTTGACGCTGGAGGGCGCCCAGAAGAAGCTCGCCGGCGACAGGAAGCGCGTCAAGGATCGCAGCCGCCAGCTCGAGGGGGAGGTGGGGGAGGGCCGCAAGCAGGCGGAGCTCTTCTGGGCCGACCTGCTCGCCCCGGAGGCGGCGCCGGGCAACCTGCGCGCGACTTTCCTGGAGACGGAAGGGGAGACCCACAAACAGCTCCGCGAGATCCTGACCGCGGCCCGGACGGCGGAGCTTGCCGCCGAGAAAGGCCTCGAGGCCCTCAAGACCGTCCGCGCCGAGAAAGACGCCCTCGAGAACCTCGTCTCGCGGGCGCGCGCTCACTCCCTCGCGCAGACCGCCACCCGGGTCGGCATGTGCCTGGGCTTCGTCTACCTCGGCTTCCTGCCCCTGCGCCGCGTCCGCAAGCGGCTGCGGAAACAGCGGCGTGAGGAGGCCGAACAGTGTCCCCGCTGCCTGGCCGTCGGCGGCTTGCAGATCGAGACGAGCGAGGCCCAGGACGACCGCTATCCCGAGCCCAAGCACGTGCATTGTCCCGAGTGCGACTACAGGTTCCGGGCCAGCTACCGCAAACTGCCGCGCTTCTGCTTCCCCACCGTCGGCGTGGTCAGCAGCGGCAAGACCCACTGGCTGGTGACGGCCTACGACCTGATCAAGAACAAGAATGTCCCCGTACCCGCGGTCTTCGAGAAGTTGCCCTCCCTGGCGGATGAAGAGTTCGACGTCCTGATCGAGACCATACTCAAAGAACACCAGGGTGCCAGAGCCACCGGGCAGGGCGACCTGCCCTACCCGCTGACTTTCCACGTCGAGGACACCGACCGGTTCGGGGCGAGCGCGGCCCTGCTGAACTTGTTCGATTTCAGCGGGGAGTTGATGGACCAGCGTATCGACAAGGACACCCTGCGCCGCCGGGCCCTGTTAATGGAAGGGTTCGTGCTCTTCCTCGATCCGACGCAGGTGCAGGGCAAAGGGAAGAACTCCGGCATCGACTACCAGAACCGCGTGCTGGCGCAATTCCACGAGGAGATGCGCGACATGCGCGAGCTGGACGTCGGCACCCGGCTGCGCGTGCCCGTGGCCGTCTGCATCTCCAAACTGGACCTGCTGACGGTTTCCAACCCCCTGGGCAGCCAGGCGGAGCCCTGGATCCGCTCCCTGCGGTCCACGACGGCGGAGCCGGTTTCCTTGAAGCTCTTGCGGGCGCGCTCGCGGATGTGTGAGCAGGTCCTACCCGCCATGTTCCCCGGGTGGAACATCAAGAAGACCCTCCAGGAGGCCTTCGGCGACCGCTTCCTGTTCTTCCCCATGACGCCGGTGGGGTTGGAGGAGCTCGGCGTGAAGAATTTGGCCAACCGCACGTTCGCGCCGTTCGGCGTGCTGGAGCCCATCCTCTGGCTGCTGCACATGCACGGCTACTGCATGCTCGAGTGAGCTGCGGAGGGAGCTGAGCCCATGACCGTCTGGCCCAGTGCCACCGACTACCAGGCTGCCCTGCAGCATCCCGCGCAGGCGTTCCGCGACCCGCTGTTGCAGGCCGCCCGCGCGGAAACCAACCGCATGGGCGTCCCGCGCGCCCGCTCCGGGCAATTCGCCATCGTCTACAAGTTGGTGAACGGCATCGACGCCAAGGCCGTCCGCGTCTTCCGCGACCCCCAGGCGGACCGGCAGGAGCGCTACCGGGCGGTGTCCGACCACGTGGGGCAAGCGCGGCCGCGCGGCCTGGTCGGCTTCGCCTACGACCCGCAGGGGATCCGCGTCGTCGGCCAGTGGTATCCCGTGCTGGTCATGGATTGGGTCAGCGGCCCCTCCCTGGCCGAGTGGATGGGCGAGCGGGTGCGGCTGCGCGAGACGGAGCGGCTGGGCCAGATGTCCCACCGCTGGGCCCGGCTGGTGGCGGAGTTGCAGGCCGCCCGGGTGGCACACGGGGACCTGCAGCACGACAACGTCCTGGTGGTGCGGGACGCCCCAGTGCTGGTGGACTACGACGGCATGTGCGTGCCGCAGCTCGTCGGCCTGGAGGCCCTGGAGCACGGTAAGCCGGCCTACCAGCACCCGCGGCGCCGCGAGGAGCGCCTGTCCCTGACGGTCGATCACTTTGCCGCCTGGGCCATTCTCCTGGGCCTGCGCGCCGTCGCGGACGACCCGTCGCTCTGGGAGGCGTTCGTAAGCGCCACCGGGAACGAAAACGTCCTGTTCACCGAGGCCGACCACCTCGACCCCGAGCGGTCGGCGCTGTGGCAGCGGCTGCTGGCGGCCCGCTCCCCCAAGGTGCGGGGCTGGGCCAGGCAGTTGCGCGCCTGTCTGCCCGACCAACCTTTCCACGTGATCCCGGCGTTCCAGCCGGAGACGGAGCCGGCTTTGCCGCAAACCAAGCCAGTCGTCCGCAGCCCGGAGCCCCCACCCGGCCCCGTCATCTGGACCAGGTCCGCGACCGTGATCCCGACACCCAACCCCGGCCCCCGGCCCGCCCCGACGCCGTTGCCGTTGGCGACGACCGGCACCGCGCTCGAGGGGCCTGCCTCGGGTTATCCGCCCGCGGGGGGGGAGGATTTCGGGGCCATCTTCGACGAGGTCGTCATCGACACGGTGTTCCCGCCGGTTGGGGACGGCAACACCGTTCTGGAAGCGTCCCTTTTCGAGCCGCTCCGCGCCGCCTGCCGGCTCGTGCCCCCCGACTGGGACGCCATCCACAACCTGGCGACCCAGCCGCCGCTGGTCAATCACAGCGCGCCCGGCGACCTGACGCCGGTGCTC
>JBBRPS010000194.1:0-13893 GCA_038227745.1 Gemmatales bacterium
ATCGCTGCCGCAGTGGGCGGACGCCCCTTCGTTCCCCCGGTGAGGGAACCGACCCTCAGCGCGGCGGGTTGATCGAATCCAGGGCCCCGTGGACGGCCCGGCGCACCGTGGTGTCCTCGTCCTCGATGGCGCGGCGCAGGGCATCCTCGGTGGCGCGGGCCGCCGGCCCCATCCGCCCGAGCGCCTCCGCGGCCGCGCGGCGGACGGCCGCCGTCGGACTCGTCAGGTCCGCGGCGAGGATGGCGAGCACGGCGTCACTGGCGGCCCGACGCACGTCGGCGTCCTCGTCGTCCAGGGCGCGGCGCAGCGCGGGGACGGCCGAACGGGCGACCGCGCCGAGCTTCCCGAGGGTTTCCGCGGCGGCCACCCGGACGCCGGCGTCCTCGTTCGCCAGCGCGGCGGCGAGCGCCGGCACTGACGGGGCCGCGTTCTGAGGGCCGACGAGGGCCAGCGTCTTGATCGCGGCGATGCGCATGTCGGGGTCGCCGGCGCCGGTGGCCGTGACGAGCGCCGGCACCGCCGCCTTCGCTTTGGGGCCGTACTTGCCCAGGGTCAGCGCGGCCTCCTTGCTCACGTCCGTGTCGCCGTCCGCCAGCAGCCGCGCCAGGCCCGGCACCGTCAGGTCAACGCGGACCGGGCCAATCTTCCCCAGCGTCCGCGCCACCGCCCAGCGGACGAAGCGGTCACAGTCCCCCAGCGCCCCCGCGAGGGCCGGGACGGCGGGGGCGGCGCCGTCCTCGAGCATCTCCAGGAAATCGACACTCGCCAGGCGCACCCGCGCGTCCCGGTCGGTGAGTCCGCGGGCGATGACCTGCAGCCCGGGACGCAGCGCCTGGTCCAGCGGGTCATCCTTCGGCGCCTCGCCCTTCTGCTGCGCCGCCACCGGCACGACCGGCGGCGCGCCGGCGTTCACCTCGGTCGTCATCAAGGGCACGCTGTCCATGCGCCGCTGCAGGCGCTGCCGCGTGTTCCCGATCATCTCCAGGGAGCGGCGGGCGTTGATGCGGACCTCCGGGTCCGGGTCCGACAGCGCCCGTGCGAGGTTGCCCCCCTCCTTGCGCATGGCGCCGATCAGCGGCGCGAACAGCTCCTTTTCCTTCTTGAGCTGCTCCAGCGCCTGGCGGATTTGCACCCGCTCGGCCGGCGTCGTCGGGCGCCCCTCCGGGGGGAAGTAGTTGACCGCGTAGGGTTCGGGGACCAGCTCGCTGAAGGCGAACGTGGCCGCCAGCAGCGCCTCGAGGCTGGAGCGCCGGACCTGCGCGTCGCGGTCGTGCATCCCGACCCCCGCGACCTGGACGACCGCAGTGCTGGTGTCCATCACGTCCTTGGGGGCGGCCTCGATCCCGGTCTGGGTGCGGCCCTTTTTCTGGAGTTGCGTGACGCTCTGCACCAGGCTCATCAGCCCAGCGGCCGCCGCGCGGCGCTGGGCCGTGCCGTCTGTTTCGAGCAGTCTCTTGAGGGCCGGGGCCGCGTCCGCCGGCGCCGGGTAGACCTTCCCCAGCGCGAGGGCCGCCGCCGCCCGGACGGCCGGGTCGGGGTCCCGCGTCAGCCGGACCAGCAGCGGCGCCAGCGCCCGGCCGAAGCCGGAGGTGTCGTCGCCGTTCAGGGCGCGGACGCCGGTGCCCATCTCGGCGAGCATCCGCGCCACGGCCAGGCGGCTGACGGGATCCCCCTTGGCGGCGACGGCCTCGACGGAGGCCTGGAAGCGCTTGCCGACGAGGGTGCGTGCCTCCTGGTCGATCGCACGGATGGTCGCCGGGTTCCCCGGCGTGTCCTTCCATTCGGTCAGCGCCAGCGCCCGCCGAAGTTCGCCGATCGTCTTGAGGGCCGCGACGCGCTTCTTGAGCGTCTCACGGCGGTGGTCCAGGGCCGCCGGGTTGCGGTCCTCACCGAGCTGGAACGGCAGGTCGTCGCGCAGCGCCTCGACCGGTTCGGGCGGGGCGGCCGGGGCCGACAGCGTGCCGAGGAAAGCAGCGGCGCCGAGGGCCGCCCAGCCGATCAGGATCTGCCGGAAATGCCTGGGATGCCACATGGGTAAAACCTCTCTTGCGGGAGGACGGGGGCGGCCCGAGGGGGCGACGGCGCCGCCCTCTCCGGTTGCCGGCGGCGACGCTGTTATCATTATTCCCCCCGAGCCCCGCCGACGCCAAGATTCTCCGCCCAAATGTGCCCGGGCTATCCCGGCGGGCGCGAAAGGAACCATAAATCGCCTAAAGAGAAAAGGCCGTTCTGCGCGGCGCCCGCCGGGGGCCGCTGGGGGGGCCGCGCGGGATGGCGAGGCGCCGTTGGCAGCTCCCCCCTCCCGCGGCTCGCGCAGTTTCTCAGGGTACACGTCAAGCGTGCGCAGGGTATCATCGGCCCCGAACGCTGGGCAACATCGGCGAGTCTTTCGCCGACAGGGCTTCGGCGCGGCGCGGCGCGATAAAATCCGCCCGGCGAAGGGGCTTTACCGTTAAGAGGGCCGGCACTGGCACGGCAAGTCCATTGCCCCCGCCCGGGTGCATCGTCAAACGACCTGTTGGCGAGTGGCCAGGCGAACGGCCGGCGTCAGCCGGCTGGTTTCCCCCCTCTCCCCTGTACGCGGCAATAGTGTTCGGCACAGTTTTTGAGGAGCCACAAGCTCCTGCTTGAAGGAGACTTACGGAAAGTTGGATTCCAAATTGCAGAGTTCTAATATCCCTGGTTTCGGCTGACCATTACGTCGGCGGGCGTTGCTTGCCCTGTTCATCGGCCAGAACCGAACCCCAACAGGAGCGAGCCGTTGCCTCATAGGGCCGCCTAGCAACCTCTGCAATAAATCTCCTTCCGTTAGCAATAATTGTGCCGAACGCTATTGCCGCGTACAGGGGCGAGGGGAGCTTTATTCCTGCCGCTCGCCGAGCAGCTCCCACTTCTCATCACCCACGAGCTGTACCCGCCTCTCTTTCTGGAGCTTCTGCAGCCCCGCCAGGATCTGGAGCCGCGCGAAACGCAGCAGTTCATCGGGCAGTCCGCGATACAGCTCCGGCGCCAGCTCGTTCACGGTCCGCGGTCCCGCCCGCAGGGCTTCGAGTAGCTGGGCCTCGCGCTTCGCACGATGTTCCAGGCACTCGCGCAGCGTGTCGGCGGGCCGCGCGCTGGCGTTGCCGTGCGCGGGCAGCAGCAGGCGGCAGTCGAATCGCTGCAGCCGCCGTACCGAGTCGAGGTAGATGGCCAGGTCGCCTTCCGGCGGCGCGATCGCGATGGAGGACACCGTCGAGACCAGGTCGCCGACCAGCAGGAGACGGTAGCGCGGCTCGTAGAACGCGAGGTGGCCCGCGGCGTGCCCCGGCGTGTGGATCGCTTCCAGATACCACGTCCCCGCGCCGTCGGGAGAAGCCCCCAGGTCCAGGCGCTCGCCCTCATTGAGGACGCGCGCGATTTCCACGCGGCCGCGCAGCGCCTCCGCGGTGAGGCGGTGCGCCCAGACCGGGACGCCGTAGCGCCGCGCACAGGCGGCCACGGCGCCGACGTGATCGGGGTGCTGGTGCGTCAGCACGACGGCGGCGATTCGGCGGCCGCTTGCGCACTGGGCGTCCAGCAAGTCGAACAGGCGCTCCTGCTCGGCGGGGTCGTTCGGGCCGGGGTCGATCAGGTACGCGGGGTCGCGGCCGACGAGATAGGCGTTGGTGTGCGTGCTCGGCGGCAGGGCGACGGTGCGCAGCGGAATGAGCTGCACCTGCGGCGCGAAGAAGATCGGGTGGAGGCGGCCGCCTGACAGGGACTCGAGCAGCGGCCCGAGGCGGGCGGGCGCCTCGTCGGCGGCTCGGCCGCGCACCGACTCCAGCATCATGACCGTCGGCGGCGACACCAGACACTCGCCGCGCTCCCAGGAGCGAAGCATCGCGTCGGCGTCGGTCCAGCGGCCCTGGTCCAGTTCCCCGGGCCAGACCAGAGCCTCTTGGCCGGACGGCAAATGGGCGACAAAGAAAGTCGTGTCGAAGCGGACGGGCGCGAAGGCGGGCGTGGTGACGCTGCCGATGAGGCGGAAGTCGTCCGCGTGCAAGGTGAGGCCGAGGCGGGCTAGCAATTCCGCGAACCCGAGGCGGTCCTCCATGACCTCGCGGCGCCAGCGGTCGAGTTCGGGCACGGCGGGAGGAAAGGCGCCGCCGGGAGTGCGGGCGACGAGGACGCCGGTCTCCTCGAACAGTTCGCGGGCGGCGGTGACGCGGCGGGCGGCCAGGCCGTCGGCGCCGGCGCCGGGCTGCAAGGACAGCACGGCGTCACGCGGATCGACGCGGCCGCCGGGGAAGGCCCAGAAGCTTCCGAAGAAGCGCAGCGCCGGGGCGCGGCGCACGACGAACACCTCCGGCGAGCCGGGGCCGCGCGTCAGCAGCACGCTGGCCGCCTCGGCGATCTGGCCCGCGCGGCGGGGAGACGCCGGCGCTGGCCGCGCATCGCTCATTCCTGGTCTTCGGCCGTCTTGCCCTTGGCGGCGGCCTTCTTCGGGGCGGCTGGGGGCGCCTCTTCTTCCGGCGGCGGGTTCAGGCCCCTGTTGACCGCCTCGAGCAGGCGCTCCATGGCGAAGGGCTTGCGGATGTAATCGACGACGCCGAGGTGTTCCGCGTAGGCCTTGTGACGGCTGCCCTCGTTGGCGGTGATCATGATGATCGGCGGGGCATCGTTCTTGTCGCGGAAGTGCTCGAGCACGGGGTAGCCGCCCATGCGCGGCATCATCATGTCGAGGATGACGAGGTCGGGGCGGTGCTGGTAGATCAGCTGCTTGCCCTGCTGCCCGTCGCGGGCCTGGAAGACGCGGAAACCCTGGCGCTCCAGGACGGTCCGCAGTCCGTCGCTCAGTTCGTGGTCGTCGTCCACGATGAGAATGGTCTTGGGGTCGGCCATGTCGGTCGTCCTCGGGTCGTGGGTCGGCGGGCGAGGTCTTCCCCCTCAGAGTATCACCGCGCCGGCGCACCTACAAGCGCCGGAATCGCGTCCGCGTCTGGCCGGCGTCAATTGGAAGGCGGGGCGAGGGGCGGCAGCGGCACAAGGCGGGTGATGTGCATCATGGAAAGGGTCGTCAGCACGTCCCACGGGGTTCCGGACGGGTCGTGGCCCGGGGTCACAACAAAGACCGAGAGAATCCCGGGAGAAGCCTGATCCGGATGTCGAATGTCGTACGAGGCCCCGTCGCTAAGGTGGATGCGAAAGGGCTGGAACGGCTGGCAGCGCAGCCACTCCATCAAGTCGGCTTGCCCCATGGGAGAAACCTCGCGGGCGGGATCAGGTAGAGGACGGGACGGCCGGGAGCACTTCCACGCGGTCGATGACCTCCCAGCCCAGCAGCATGTGGCGCTGGGCCATCGGCCAAGGTTCCGCCCTCACGGCCAGCGGGACGCCGATCGCGAACGTATCACTCGCCACAAGGTTGATTTCCGGATAGATAATATCGTAGGAAGTGCCGTCATTTACGTGGACGCGCAGAGGTCGGAACGGACGCTGCTTCAACAGGGCCTTCATCTCTTCGGGCTTCACCATGACCGATACCTCCCTGGAACGTGAGGGCTAACTTCGATGATTATGACACCCGCGCGCGGCCCGGTCAAGGGCGGCGGGAGTGTGGCCAGTCCGCGCCGAACCGCTAGAAAGACCCCGCCCCACGCCCCGAACCTCCCTGGCCGAACCGGAGACCGCCATGCGACGCTCCCCCCTCGCCGCGCTCGCCCTCCTCGCCGGCGCGGCACTCGCCGCCGCCCAGGATCCGCCCCGCGAATTGCCGCTGCTGTTCCAGGACGACTTCGAGAAGGGGGCCGTCGCCTGGGAGCCGACCGACCCGAAGGCGTGGAAGGTCATCGACACCGGCAAGGGCAAGGCGTACCGCCAGTTCGCCCAGAGCAAGTACAAGCCGCCGCACCGCAGTCCGTACAACATCTCCCTCGTCAAGGGCGTGAACGTCGGCGACTTCGTCCTGGAAGCGCTGGTGCAGAGCACCGGCAAGGATGGCGCCCACCGCGACGTGTGCCTGTTCTTCGACTACCAGGATCCCGCCCACTTCTATTACGTCCACCTCGCCAAGAAGACCGACGACCGCGCGAACCAGATCTTCGTCGTCAACGGCGCCGACCGCAAGAAAATCTCGACGAAGACCACGCCGGGCACGCCGTGGGACGACGGCTGGCACCGCGTCAAGGTCGTGCGCACCGTGGCGGACGGCAAGATCGCGGTCTACTTCGACGACATGAAGACGCCCGCGATGACGGCGACCGACGGGACGTTCACCTGGGGCCGGATCGGCCTCGGCTCGTTCGACGACAGCGGCAACTGGCGTGAGGTGCGGCTGCGCGGCGTGCGCGCCGAGAAGCAATAGCAAGCCCAAGCCCAGGGGCTGCGCCCCCTGGGTTCCTTGTTGAGAGGACAGCCATGAGATGGTGCATCGCGCTGGCGGCCGTGACGGTCCTCGCCCTCCGCGGCGAGGCGCCGCCCGCCTCCCCCGAGTCGCCGTTCGCCAAGGGCGAGGCCATCGACCTCGACCGCATCCTCCCCGCCAACGAGCGCGGCATCCTGTGCCTGGCGCTGGGCGCCAGGGGCGAAATCTACGGCGGCACCACCGGCCGCGCCGCCCACCTGTTCGTCCACGACCCCGCCACGAAGGAGGCCCGCAGCCTGGCGCGCCTCGAAGGCGGCATCGGCATGGCGTACGCGCTGCTCCGTCTGCCGGACGGCTCGCTGCTGGGCGGGACGCAGACCGACCCGACCGGCATCGCGGTCAAGACGGACTCGAAGTCGGTCGGCCACCTCTACCGCTTCCTCGTGACGGGCAAGGGTTCCGCGAAGGTGGAAGACCTGGGCGTGCCGGTCGCCGGCCAGGGGATCTGCACACTCGCCCACGACGAGAAAACCGGCATCGTCGTAGGCAACACCTGGCCCGATGGCCATTTCTTCACCTACGACCTCAAGGCGCGGGCGTTCAAGGACCACGGCGCCATCGCCGGCTACCGCACCTTCGAGGAGCCGCGCCACGCCGAGGACCTGAACAAGGGCACGAAGGAGAAGGTGAGCTATCCGCGGCAGGTGTCGCGCGCCATCGCCATCGACCCGGCGACCGGCGCCTACACCGCGGGCGCCAACGGCGTGCTGTACCGCTACGACTTCCAGGCCCGGCGCCTGGAGAAACTCGATCTGATGCTGCCCGCGGCGGCGGGGCGCGAGCCGTGGGCCAGCCTCGACGCCGGCGTCGTCCACCTGCGCCACAGCGACGAGAAGGGCGACTACAACTCGCTGCTCGGCGGCACCTCCGACGGCCACCTCTTCGAGCTGCGCATCTACGACCGGCAGAAGATGCACTTCCGGCCGCGCGGCCGGCCGCTCGCCCAGGGGACCATCCAGGCCCTCGTCTACCGGCCCAGCCTGAAGGGTGGCGGCGGGGGCAAGGGCGGCGGGAAGGGGCAAGGCCAGGGCCACACCTTCGTCGGCGTCGGCGGCAACCCCGACGGCATGCCGCGCGGCTTCACGTTCGCGCACGGCGGCAAGACGTCGGCCATCATTCCGCACGGCATCCCGCACGTGGACGGCCAGCCCAGCATGGTCGGCGTCGGCGCCCTGGTCGCCGACGCCCAGGGCAACCTCTACGCCGGCGAGCGCGACCGCATCGCCCGCCTGGTCCGCTACGCCGCCGCGCCGTCCAAACCGGCGCCCCCCAGGCCGCGACCCGCGCCGCAGGTCTCGAAGGATAGCAGCCCCGGCGACGCAAAGAAGCTCGACTGCTCGATCGTCTTCGCCCCGCTGGGCACGACGACGGACGGCTCAGGCTACACGGCCATCAACGTCGGCCTGGACGGCAACGTCTACGTCGGCGCCACGCGCTACGGCGGCTACGCCTGGCTGCTGTGCTTCGACCCGCAGCGGCGCACCTACTTCATGCACCGCGTCCTCAACGTGCAGCAGCTCACCGGCGAATGGCTGCAGGGCATCTTCACCCAGGGGAAGATCCACGGCCTCATCCTCGTCGGCCCGGACGGGCGCATCTGGTTCGTCACGAAGCAGGCGCACGAGGTCTTCGCCACGCGGCCGGAGTACGCGGCGGGCGCGGAGAGCTATCCGGGCGGGCATCTCTGCTATTACGATCCGAAAACGGGCTTCAGCCGCAGCATGGGCATCCTGAAGAAGCACGAGGGCCTGATGGGCGGCTTCCTGGACGCGAAGCGCGAGCGCCTCTACTACCGCACCGAGCCGAAGAACCTCTTTCTCGCCTACGACATGAAGACGGGCAAGGTCCACGAGCGCGGCCACGTCGGCGCCGCCTGCCGTTACATGGACGGCGACAAGCAGGGGGCGGTCTACACGATCGGCCGCGGCGATTACCTGTGCCGCTACGACCCGGAGACGGGCTATGTCGAGGACCTGGCGGTCAAGGTGGAGGGGCCGGGCCACTACACCGCGCCGTACGTGATCCGCATGGGGCCGAACGGCAAGCTTTATGGCGCCGGCCTGTCGCACCCGTGGATCCAGGAGTTCGACGTGGCGAACCACAAGCGCGGCCTGTTCCCCGAGGTGACGGTGCGCAACGTGGCGCCGGCGGCCCCGCCCGGCATCCGCATCGACGACATCCATGCGGGCGTGTTCGGCAAGGACGGCAAATTGTACTACACGCTGCTCTGCACGGGGCCGCTGGAGAAAGGCGGCAAGGCGCAGCAGCACATGCGCATCATGCGCTTCGACCCGGCGACGCGCCAGACGGAGACGGTCGGGGTGCCGGACACGTCGAAGCTGGACGAGACCAAGGTGCGGCACGCCTACGTCCGCAACGTCCCCTACAAGATGGACCACATCCAGGGCATGGCGGTCGGCGCCGACGGCTCACTGTACGTGATGGACATCTACCCGCAGCTCAACGTCGTCTGCTTCCCCAGGCTGACAGCGCCGCGCTGAGTCACGCACCTTACTTCTCCCCTTTCCCCTCGGGGGCGAGGGGGTCTTGAAGTCAGCGCGAAACGGCAAGCCAGGCGCGCACCGTCGGCGGAGTGTACCTGGCTTGCCGTTTCGCGCTCGCGACGCAGCGACGAGGCGCCTGCCGCCGGCCCCCGCCCTCTCGCTTTTCGCGTCGGCGTCCCTGAACCTGCCCGACCCCCGCGCGTGTCGTATCCGGCAGCGCCGTATCCTGACCTGGTTGCGCGAACCTTCTCCCTGAGGAGCACCCGCCCGCCATGAGCCCCGACACCCTGCTCCGCGAACTCGAAACTCTCACCCACGACGCCCGCATGCGCCGCATGGCCGAACTGGGCAGCGCCGCACGCACCGACCCGCGCATCGCGGCCACCCTGGACGTCCTCGACGGGGGCGGCTTCTGCGAGCGCCTGCTTGCTCTGCAGTCGTGCTACGGCAGTCGCAACGCGGCGCGTGCCCTGCGGGCGCTGTCCGACCCGTCGCGGATCCTCCAGGGGAGGGCGCTGCGGCTGATCGCCTTGCTCGCGGACGACGCGCAGACCATCGAAGCGCTGCGGTCGGCCCCGCGCGGCCAGCGCCTCACCTTGCTCCGCTTGCTCCGCCGTCGCCACCGTTTCGGCCCCGTGGACGCCTTTCTGGAAGAACTCGCCGGCCGCGACCCCGCGGCGCTCGCGGTGCTGCTCCCGTTCGGCTCGGGGCCGGTCATCGCCCGCCACCTCGCCCAGGCCCGCTCTCTGGGCGGGGCGATCTTCTGGCGGCGCCTCACCAGCCACCACGCCCGCCTCGCCGTCGATGCCCTGCAAGCGCTCCTGAGCCGGGCCGAGTCGCCGGACGGACGGCTGGTCCACGAAGCCACCACCGTCCTCGGCGCCCTGGCGGCGCGCGCGCCCGACCTCGCCCTGGACCTCGCCCGCGCCCTCGTCGCGCACCTGCCGCTCTCCCGCCTCAACGCGGCCCTCGACGTCCTCGGTAGGCGCAGGCCCACCGCGGTCGCCGACCTGCTGCTCGCCTCCACCGACGACGTCCCGGTCCGCCTGGACCGCACCGCCCACCGCCTCGACGCGCCGCGCCTCCGCGCCCTGCTCGAGCGGCGGCCCGCGTCCCTTGCCCAGCCCCTCGTCTGGTTCCGGCGCCTGCCGCCGGCCGACAGGGCGGACGTGTTCGCCGTCGCCGCCGCCGGCTGGCGCGACGACGAAGGCTGCATCGCCGTGCCGCTCCTGGCACACCTGCCGGGGTTGCTGCGCCAGGCGGAGGCGCGGCGCCACCTGGTCCTGCCCGCGCTCGCCACGCGCCCGGCGCAGCGCTTGCCTTACGCCGGGTTGGTCCCGTGGGAAGAGGCCCGCGCGGCGCTCGAGCCGTGGCTCAACCACCCCGACGCGGAGCTGCGCGGCGTCGCCCTGCAGACGCTGGCCGCCACCGTCCGCTACGAGCGCCCGCGCCTGGGGGACCTGCTGGCCCTGTTCCACGCCCGCCGGCACGAGCAGGACCCGGTGCGCTGCAGCATGGTCGGCGGCCTCGCCGACCTGCCGCGCGGCGCCTGGGGCGCTGCGCATCTGGAGGCGCTGGGCGAGGTGCTCAGCGATGCCCTCTCCGCGGCCGACCTGTCGGCGGGCACGGCTGGCCGCGCGGAGCGCCTCGTCGTCGCGCTGTTGCCGCTCCACCCCGTGTGGGCGACGCAGTGGCTTGCGACGCTGGTGCAGGAGCGCGGCCACGTCCACCTCGGCGACCTGCAAGACCGCCTGCGCGAGGAGGACGTCTGCCGCCTCGCCCCAGCGCTGCTGCCCGTCCTCAAGGCGTGGCGGACGCGCGAGCGGCAGGGCCATGTCGCCGCGGTCGCCGCCAGCCTCGGCCGCCGCCTGCCCGCGTTCGAGGGGCTGGTGGATCTCCTGGAAGGCGAGGTGCAGGCGACGCGCACGCAGTGGGCCGCGGAATACACTCTCACGTTGCTCGTGCGCCACTGCGAGGCGCGCGCGGCCGCCCTCATTCCCCGGCTGGTGAAGAGTGACCCGAGCTGGGTGACGCGGCCGGCGGTGTACGGTTATCTGCACCGCCGCCGCCAGGATCTGCTGACGCCCTTCCTCGGCCAGAAGGCCTACAGCGGCCGTTTCAGCACGGGGCGCACCCGCTTCCTGCTCCCCCTGCAAAGGGGCTTCTTCCGCTGGACCGCCCGGCAGCAGGCGACGTTCTTCGAGTCCGTGAACGAGGTCACGCAACGGAAGCAGGACCGGCGCGACATGCCCTCGGTGCTGTCCGCGATCGCCCAACTGGCGGCGCTGCCCGCGGTGGATGTCCGGCCGCTGGTGAAGCTGGCCGAGGACGAGCGGCCCGCGGTGCAGGAGGCGGCCCTGCGGGCGCTGGGCAAGTTGGATGCCGGGCAGGGCGTGCCGACCCTGATGGAGGCCCTCGGCGACGCGCGCGCCCGCGTCGCCGTCTACGCCCTGCGCTCGGCCGTGCTGGCCATGCCGGTGGCCCACGCACTGGCGCTGCTGCGCTCGGTCCGGCCGACGAAGGTCACCGTGGCGAAGGAGTACGTCCGCCTGCTGGGCGAGATGCCGGGCGAGGCCGCGTTCGAGGAGCTGCGACTCCTGGAGGCGAGTAAGCTGCACCGGGACGTGCGCGTCGCCCTGCTGCGCGCCCTGTGGGGGCACCTGGAGCGGCCCGAGGCGTGGTCGATCCTGGAGCGGGCAGTGGAGTCGGCGGACGCGGCCCTGCAGAACAGCGTGGTCCGCATTCCCGCCGACGTGCTCTCGGAGGGGGCGCAGCGGCGGCTCGTGGTCCTGCTGGCGCGGCTGCTGGACCACCCAGAGCCGCTCGTCCGCCACCAGGTGCTACAGCGCTGCGCGAACCTGCCGGTGGCCGACCCGGAGCGCGTGTTGTTCCCCGCGCTCCTCCGGGCCATCACCTCGCCGTTCCGTGACGAGCGGCAAGCGGCGGCCGCGGCGCTCCTGGCCACGTGCCGGGCCCAGGACGGCGCGGTCCTGGCGGAGGCCGTCGCCGGACTGCGGGCGGACCGGCGGGCGCTGCTGACCCTGACCGGCACCCTGCGAACGCTGGTCGCCTCGGACCGCCGGCGCCTCGGCGCGATCGTCCGTGCGGTGCTCGGCGCGCTGGCCGGGGATCCGCTGACGGTGGGACTGCGCTTGGGCCTCGCGGCGGAGGCCCTGACCTGGGACGAGTTCGCCGAATTCCTCCAGAACGTGACGGGCCGCGGCGAACTGCACGCCGACGCCTTGACTGCCGCTGAGATGGCCCTGGGCGCCTGGACCGGGCGGCCGGCGGGCCTGGACCTCGCGAAGGTGGAGGCGGCGCTGGCGCGCAGCCCCGATGAGCGGCTGCGGCGCCTGGCGCTGGCGGCGCTCGTCGGGCAGGCTCGCCTGCCCGGGGGCTGGGACCGCGACCGCCTGGAGCGGCTGTGCGTTTACCGGGAGGACGCCTCAGCCCTGGTAGCGGCCGCGGCCCAGTTCACCCTGCCCGCGGAGGAGGAGGCAACGGTGTCTCCGGACCGGGCGTGAAAGACAGGACGGGATTGGGATACCGATAGAGCCGCTCCCGAATCCGCTGCGGCGATCCCTCCTCGCCGGTCGCGCGGTGGAAGTGCCACAATCGGTCGGTCGGCAGCAGATCGTCGCCGAGCGGCCACGGCCGGAACGGACTCACGCCCAGCAACTGGATCAGCTTGTCGCTGCACATGCTGACGTTGCCGGCGCGCGGCGGCAAGGGGCCGGCCTGTGCCCGCGGGCAGCCGATCAGCAACTCCGGGTCGTGGCCGCCGGCGCGATTGACTACTTGAGCGATCTGGTAGAGCGTCATGGGCCGCGGGCTGCCGAGGTGGTAGACGCCCGTCTCGTCGCCGGCGAGGAAGCGCTCGCAGACGATGTTGAGGTCGTCGCAGTAGGTGCAGGAGCGCACCTCGTCGTAGTAGAGCGTGGCGGGACGACCCTTGCGGAAGCGCGCGCCGATCCAGTCGATGGCGCCGGCGTGGCCGTTGAAACTCGGCCCCATCGGCAGCGAGATACGCAGCACCGCGGCGGACGGGGCGGCCGTGGCCATGAGCGCCTCGGCCTCGACCATGCTCGTGCCGTAGACCGTGACCGGGTCCACGGGGTCCGTCTCGACGTAACCGCCCGCCCCGCCCCCCGAGAAGACGAGGTCCGTGGACAGGTGGACGAGCCGCGCCCCGTGCGCGCCGGCGTTCTCGACGATGGCCGCGGCGCTGGCGACGTTCATTAGTCGGGCCATCGCGGGGTCCAGCTCGCACGGCTTCAGCGCGCAGTTGCCGACGCAGTTGAGGACCGAACGGAAGCGGTGACGGGCGAACAACTCGCGCATGGTGGCGCTGTCCTCGGCGTCGAGCGCGACGATGCCTTCACCCTGGAGGCGATATGTCTGCCTTGGGCGCGTGCCGAAGACCTGGCCGGGGTAGCGCCGCTGGAAGTAGGGCAGGGCGTTGTAGCCGGCGACGCCGGTAACGCCGGTGATCAACAGAGGCAGGCGGTCGGATAAGTCCACGTTAGCGGTGGGTTCTGCGGGTCCCCTCATGACTCGGGCAGTTCACCCCGCAACTCGCGGATGATCTGAACGCCAATGTCCTGCACGCCGCGCGCGGCGAGAAGTTCCTGGCGAGCCTTCTCGGCCCGTTCACGGACGCGGCGCACGACCTCGGGCGGGACAGGCTTGGCGGCGGCGGCGCAGTCCGCGACCCGCTGAGCGTCAGCCGTCTCGTCAGGGACTGCGGCGTTGTTGGTTCTGGTTTCCATGCCTTCATTCTGCCGTCCGGGCGGCCTGCGTCAATCCGTCTTCCATCCCGTGTTCCCCTCCCAGCGCGGCCGGATTTCCGGGTGTGGGTCAGCACGGTCGTCGCGAACTTTGGAGTGCGGCGCTCGGCGCCGCTTTCGGTCTTTCTTTGCCGCGCTTTGGAGTGCGGCGCTCGGCGCCGCTTTCCCTCTTTCTTTGCTGCCGTCCCGCCCCAAGGCCGCGAAAAAGAATAAATAA
>JBBRPS010000195.1:0-13762 GCA_038227745.1 Gemmatales bacterium
AGCCAGGCGCGCTCCGCCGACGGAGCGCGCCTGGCTTGCCGTTTCGCGCTCGCCGCGCGCTTCTTGACGCTGGCGTTATTCGAGGCGCAGCGCCCACCACGCCAGGGCCAGGAACCCAACCCCGAACGCCGTCAGGACCGCGCACGCCTGCCCCACGATCGCCGCCTCCGGGCGCGGATTGGTCAGCAGCTGCCGGTAGGCGTCCAGCGCCCAGGCGTGCGGCGTGACGCGGCTGATCTCCTGCATGGTCTCGGGCATCAGCGAGCGGTCGCCCATCATGGCGCCGCTGAGGCCCGCCAGGACCAGCACCAGCAGCGTCCCGTAGATCGCCACCTGCGTTTCGGTCCGCGCCGCCACCGCCACCAGCAGCGCCAGGCCCATCGCCGCCAGCGACGTGGACGCGACGACGGGGACCAGCCAGAGTGGCTGCGGCCCCCAGCTCATCGCGAAGACCAGCTTGCCGGCGCCGAGCAGGAAGAAGCCCTGCCCCAGCGACAGGACCAGGCACGGCAACAGCTTGCCGAGCAGGATCTGGCCGCGCGTCACCGGCGCCGCCCGCAGGCGCTTCAGCGTCCCCTCGCGGCGCTCGGCGACGAACAGCCAGCCGACCGTCAGCACAAGGAAGAACGCGAACATCACGGTGTACGACGGCACCAGGATCTGGTAGCGCAGGGCGCCGCGCTTCAGCAGGCCGGCGCCTTCCTCCTGGTACGCATCGGCCGGCGCGCCCGCGCGCTCCACTCCGCCCGCCTTCGTCAGGGCCGCCCAGGTCTTGGCGGTCAGGTTGTAGCGGGCGAACAGGCCCTGCAGTGCGTTCTGGAGACTGCCGCCCAGCCCCTGCTTCTGGTCACGGTTCATGCCCGCGAGGATCTGCTTCATCGACACCTTGAAGCCGAGGACCTGTAGTTGCACGTCCTGGCGGCCGAGTTGCTCGATGAACTGTGGGTCGCCGATCTTCTCGAACGCCCGGCCGATCATCCACGGTAGCACGACGCGCATCAGGCTGCCCTGCGCGACCTGGTCGATGATGGCCGCCGCCGTCGCCTGCGTCGGGTCGCGCAGCACCTCGACGTCGAGCATGTCGAGGCGGATGCCGTCGCGGTGGAACGGGTTGATGCCGTCCTGGAGGTAGAGGGGCAGGGCGTTCTGATTCTCGTCGAGCAGGCCCAGGAGGGCGCGCTGGACGCTCGTTTCCGGCCCGGGCAGGGCAGCGGCCAGACAGACCGCGTCGCCCCAGCCGCCGGCCATGAACGACGACCGCGACACGCGCTTGCTGAAATGGCGGCCGAAGACCAGCACTGCGGCCCGCTTGCCGGCGCGGACGAGGCGGACGGCCTCGGCGCGGTCGGGGATGATCTCGATCTTGATGTCGGCGGTGGCGGCGAGGTCGCGCTGGACGACCTTCGCCCACGACTCGTGGGGGAACCACAGCGGGCGGTTGGCGGCGGCGAGGCTGGCCGCCGCGGCGCCCTGGAAGCCGACGGCCCCCTGTCCCGGCGTGGCGGCCAGCCACGCCAGGCCCTCGCGCAGCATCGCCGGCCGGTCGAAGAAGCGCGGGATGCCCTCGTCGAGATCGACGAGCGAGACGCGCAAGCGCTCGGACGGCTGCTGACCGAACCCCTCGCCCAGCGACATGCCGAGGACGAGAATGAAGATGAGAGGCATGGCGAGGAGGATGACGCCGGCGCGGGGGTCGCGCAGAAGGAGGCGCAGGTCTTTTTTCGCCAGGGTCCACATGCGCTTGTAGGGGTGCCTTCTTCGATTAGCCGCGAGCGGTGAGCCAGATCCCGCTGCGCGGGGCCGCGCAGCGGATCTGGCTCACCCGCTCGCGGCTAAACGTGGATCTTATCCTTCGACGCCGCCTTGGCAAGGAATTGGCGCGCCTAAAAGGCGCGCTTCACCAGCACCATCGCGAACGCGCGCCGCCCGTCCACCGTCAGCTCCCGCGACACGTAGACGTCGTCACTGGGCGTGTGGGTCGCGCGGATGCCGGCCCGGTTGACGTACACGGCGCCGTCCTTGCCGATGTGTACCGTGGCGTTGTCCTTGAACCGCAGGCTCGCCAGCGTCGTGTAGCCGAGCCGCGGGTTGACCACCACCTTGATGTTCGTGGACCCCGGGGCGTCCGGCATCGGCCAGTCGCGCCCGTCGGGCCCCTTGGCGACGAACAGCTCCGAATTCTTGCCCAGGCCCGTGTAGGTGAACACGCCGTTGCCCTTCTCGAACACCTGAATGTTCTTCGAGACCCCGTTCACCAGAAATGGCGGAGCCCAGAGATACGGCTCCGCCCTCTTGCCGTCCGGCGGTTTGGTGCCCGCGACTCCCGGCGTGGCTTTCGGCAGTTCCCACAGCCGGACCGTGCCGTCGGCGCTCCCCGAGAGCGCCAGGCGCCCGTTCGGCGCGATCGCCACGCTGACGATCTCCTTCGTGTGGCCCGCAAAGGTCTGCAATGAATTGCCCGTCTCCAGGTCCCACAGGCGCAGCGTCAGGTCGGCGCCGCCCGACAGCGCCCGCCGGTCGCCCAGGGACAGCGCCACCGCCCCGATCCGGTCGGTGTGGCCCTGGAAGCGGCGCAGCTCCTTCCCGCTCTCCACGTCCCACAGGCGCAGCTCCTTGTCGTCAATGCCGGACAGGACGCGGCGGCCGTCGAAGCAGCAGACCCGGGCGCCCGTGTCGCCGTGGCCCTTGTGGCTCTGGAGCTGTTTCCCGGTCCGGGCCTCCCACAGGCGGACGGTGCCGTCGAGGCTGCGCGACACGAGCCACAGACCGCCCGGCGAGAAGGCGACCGCCTGGACCGGGGCGCCGTGGCCCTCGAACCGCCGCTCTTCCTTGCCGCTCGCCACGTCCCACAGCCGCAGCACCCGGTCGTCGCCGGCGGAGACGGCGTGTGCGCCGTTCGGGGCGAAGGCGACCGAGAACACCGGCCCGGTGTGCCCCTCGAAGCGCTGGACGGGCTTGCCGGTTTCGACGTCCCACAGGACCACGCTGCCGTCGTCGCCGCCCGACAGCGCCTGCTTGCCGGTCGAGGCGAACACGACGCAGCGCACGGCCGCCTTGAGCGGCTCGAAAACGCGGACGGGCTTGCCGGTCGCCACCTCCCACAGGCGAAGGGTTTTGTCCTCGCCGCCGGACAGGGCGCGCTTGCCGTCCGGCGCGAACGCCACGCCCCAGACCGTGCCGGTGTGGCCCTCAAAGCGGCGCGTCTCCGTGACCGGCTTCGCCGGTTCGGGCGCGGGCTCCTTCTCCGGCGGCAGCTTGCCTGCTTCCGGGCCAGGGCCTTCCTTCGGCCCCTTCCTGGCGCCGGGGTCGGCCTCGGCGGCCTTCACCGGCGTCCCGCGGCCCTTGACCATGGCGATGACCTTGCGGCCGCCCACCTCGACTTCGCGCGAGACGAACGGCACGCCGTCCTTGTCCACGGCGTTGACGCCGGCGCGGTCGGCCTGGACGGTGCCGTCCGGCGGCAGGGACAGCGTGGCCGGATCTTGGAAACGCAGCCCCGCCGCCTTCGTGTAACCGAGCTTGCTGTCGATCACGACTTGCAGCCCCGTGGACCCAGGCATCAGCACGCCGAAATGCGTGGCCCCGCCCTCGCGACCGAAGCCGATCGCCCCGTCGGCGCCCAGGAGTTGGACGCTCGCCCCGTGGATCCGGACGTTCTTCGACGGCTCGCCATCGCGGAAAGGCGGCCGGTACGTGTAGAGTTCGATCTTGTCCGGCGCTTTCGGCTCCGCGTCCTTCTTGTCGCCGTCCGCGGGGTTGGGCTGCTGCTTGCCTTCCTGGTTCGGCACGCCAGCGTTCTTCTCGGGAGGTTTCGCCTTCGCGGGGGCCTTGTCTGGAGGGGCGTCTTTTTTCTGGGCCGGCGGAAGAAAGGGCGGCGCATTCTGTTCGGCGACGTTGTCACCGGGTGGGGAAGTCCGGCCGCTCAGGCCCCAGACCACAAGCACGACGAGCAGGAGGATGCCCGCCAGACCCGCCCCGCCGAGGAACCAGGTCAGTTGCCGCGGCCACGCGCCACCCGACGCTTCCTCGTCGCGCCGCTTTTTCCGCCGCCGGGTTGCGGCCGGGACGGTGTGCATCTGCTCGCAGGCCGGACACTTGACCTGGTGTCCGGCCATCTCGTCGGCCGCGCGGAGCGGCTCGCCACAGGTACAACGATAGGCAATCGCCATGACCTCAACCCTCCAACAGTAAGACGCCGACGCGGCGGAGTTAGCGAGATTCTGGGCCTGGCTCCGGCAACTGCCAAAGCCGCACTGTCTTGTCGCCGGCCGAGAGGGCGCGGCGGCCGTCGGGCGAGAAGGCGACGCCGACGACCGCGTCGGTGTGGCCCTCGAAGCAGTGCAGTTCGGCGGCAGTCGCCAGGTCCCACAGGCGGAGCTTCCTGTCCCGGCCGCCGGACAGGGCACGCCGGCCGTCCGGCGACACCGCCACGGCCTGCACCGCCCCCTCGTGCCCCTTGAGGACACGCTCCTGCTTGCCCGTTTCCATGTTCCAGACGTAGAGAATCGCTGAATCGTTCATGATATCCACGCCGCCGGAAACGGCACGGCGGCCGTCCGGCGCCAGGGCCAGGCAGAGGATCTGCCCGCCGTGCTCGGCGTGGCCCAGTTCCTGCCCCGTCTCCACGTCCCAGAGGTAGAGCGTCCGGCCGTCGGCGGAGAGGAGGCGCCGGCCGTCGCTCCCAAGGCTCGCCCGTTCGCCGAGGAAGCGCCGGGGTGCCTCCTCCTTTTTCTCCGGGTCATAGAGACGGACGCCGCCGAGGCCGCTGTAGAGCCAGTAGGGCTGACGGGGTATGAAGGCCACGCTCTCCACCGCGGTGATCCGCCGTTCGAGAATATGGCGAATTTTCCCCGTTTTGACCTCCCACTCCTTGACGAAGCCGGCCTGCCCGCCGGCGAGTGCCCGTTCCCCGTCCGGCGAGAACGCGACGCTGTGCGCCCAGCCGTGGACTTCGGGAAAGCGCCGACGCTCGGCCTGGCTCTCGACGTCCCACAGGAAGACCTCGCAGAAGCCGCCCGAGAGGAACGATTTGCCGTCGGGAGAAAAGGCCACCGACCGCGCCCCCGACTTGTGCCCGATGTACTGCCGGACCAGCCCGACCGGGGCCGGCTTTGCCGGCGGCGGGGCGGGCCGAAGCGGCGCCTTCTCCTTCGCCGACGGTGGGGCGGGCTGGAGCGGTTCCTTCGCTGGTTCCGCGCCTTTGTTCGCGATGCGCCCGTCCTCACCGCCCCGCGGCCCGTCCTGGCCCCCGGGCAGGCCGAGCAAGCAGGCCACGATCACCCCGACCGCCACGCACGCCGCCCCGACTCCGGCCGCCGCGATGGGCAGCCAGCGCCGCGGGCGCCGGACGGGTGCAACGGCCGGCGCCGCCATGACGAAGGGCGCCAGGGCGGCGGCCACGTCTCCCGGCGTCTGGTGGCGCGCGGCCGGATCCTGGGCCATCATGCGCTCGACGATCTGGGGCAGTCCCGGCGGCAGGTCGGCACGCAGTTCGGCGAGCGGCCGCGGCTTCTTGCACAGGTGCGCCAGTAACTTCTCCACCGAGGTCCCGTCCGGGAAGGGCGGGTGCCCGGCCAGGAGGAAGTACAGCGTGCAGCCGAGGCTGTAGATGTCGCTGCGGACGTCGGCGCGGCGGGCGTCGGTGGCCTGCTCGGGAGCGATGTAGTCCGGCGTGCCCAGCGCGGTGCCGCTGTGCGTCAGGGCCGCCTCGCCCTCGCGCAAGAAGCGGGCCAGGCCGAAATCGAGGACCAGTACCCTCTCCCCCTGCGGCGCGTCCGCCGGACGGACGAGCATGAGGTTCTGCGGCTTGAGGTCGCGGTGGATGATGCCGCGCTCGAAGGCGTGCTGCAGTCCCAGCGCCGCCTGCCGCACGTAATCGCACGCCCTGTCCACCGGCAACGCGCCGCGCTCCTCGACGAGCCGGGCCAGAGTCGTCCCCTCGACGTAATCCATGACGAGAAAGAGCAGCCCCGCGGACTCCTCGGCGTCGAGGGCCTTGACGATGTTCGGGTGCGCCAGGCCGGCGACGGCCTTGATCTCGCGCAGGAAGCGCTCGCGCGCCTGGGCGTCGTGGACCATGTGGCGGTGGATCACCTTCAGGGCGACGACCTGGTTCATGAGCCGGTGCTCCGCCTTGTAAACGGCGCCCATGCCGCCGGCACCGAGGCGCTCCCGGATGCGGTAGCGCGGGTGGACTGTCAGTTCGGGGGGGACGTCGGCGGCGCCGGGTGAGTTCGGCACCGCCCGGGGAGGACTGTCCGCGCCGGGGGCCACGCAGGCCGCGGTTTCCATGGGTGGGCGCAGGAGGGTGATGAGCAGGTCATCCGGCACCGTCTCCAGCACCCGGACGCACGGCGGGCAGGCGGTCAGGTGGCGCTCGATGGCCTCCGCGACCGGGGCGGACTGCAGCCCCAGGCCGTACGCTTCCAGTTCCGCGCGGCTGGGGTGCTCGACCGTGGCGTTCTGCATGTTCGTGCCTCCGTAAAGGAAGTGCGGCCGCGACGACTTTCTTTCAGAAAAATGCGCCGTCAGTCGATCAGGCCGCGGATCTCCTCGCGCAAGCGCCGCAGCACGCGCGACTTGGCGATGTAGACCGCGTTGACGGAAATCCCCAACTCGACAGCCACGGTCCGGGCGGGGCTGCCGTCGAGGACGAGTCGGCGGAACGCCTGCTGCGTGACCGGCTCGAACTCCGCCGCGATCAGGTCGAGGAGACGGCGGGCGACGTGGCGGTTGTGCTCCTCGTCCCAGCGGCGGGCCAGCTCGCTATCCGGCTCCTCCAGGCCCTCCAGGACGCGGGCGAACTCGGCCTCGCCGAGCGTGATGGGGCGCAGCCTGCCGGCGCGCAGCCGGTCGCGGCAGCGGTGGACGGCGATGAGGCGCAGCCATTTGCGGAACGCGCCCTGCCGGCCGCTGTGCTGGAACTTCGGCAGCTCGCGCACCAGCACGAGCAGGACGTCCTGAACGAGATCGTCGCGGTCGGCGGGCTGCAGCGCGAAGCGGTCGAGCCAGCGTTCGAGCAAGGGCCGGTAGAGCTGGAACAGCCGGTCCCAGACGGCCGCGTCGTTCGGTTCGAGACCCAGCCGCTCCAGCAGGCTCACCGGCGTTGGCGCTACCGACATGACCCGGACCTTGTGCGGCAAGAGGGAGAGGAAAAGCGGCCCATGGCGAAGGAGGCGGGAGCGTGCTCACTTTCCCCCGACCAGCGCCAGCAGGTTGCGGAGCGCTGCGGTCGGCCCGGCGGGGTCGCCGAACACGCCGGTGCCGATCACCAGCACGTTCGCCCCTGCCTGCACGGCCGTCGGCGCCGTGTGCTTGTCGATGCCGCCGTCCACCTCCAGCTCGCACTTCGGGTTGTGCTTCTCGATCAGCCCGCGCAGCCGCCGGATGCGCTCGCTGCTCTCGGGGAGGAAGGGCTGGCCGCCGAAGCCGGGGTGGACGGTCATGCACAGCGCCAGATCGATGTCGGCGAGGTACGGCTCCAGCGCCTCGATAGGGTGGTCCGGGTTGACGACGAGGCCGGCGCGCTTGCCCAGGTCGCGGATGTGGCGCAGCAGCGGCCGCGGGTCCGGCAGCACCTCGGTGTGGACGAGAATCGAGTCGGCCCCCGCCTTGACGAAGCCGTCGATGAAGCGGGCCGGCTCCTCGACCATGAGGTGGACCTCCAGCGGCAGGCGCGTGTGCGGCCGCAGGCCCTTGACCACGACCGACCCCATGCTGAGGTTGGGGACGAAATGGCCGTCCATGACGTCAACGTGGATGCGCTGGGCGCCGGCCTTTTCGACCTCGGCGACCTGCTCGCCCAGGCGGCTGAAGTCCGCGGCCAGGATCGAAGGCGCGATGTGGACCATGGGGTTCCTCGGTTCGGATAGCCCTGAGCCCACCCGTTGCAACGGGTGGGCTTTACAGCGGGGTGTTCACTTCACGTCCATGAGGTAGATGTTATAGCCGCCGGCGCGGTTGGAAATGAACGCGAGGCGCCGGCCGTCGGGCGACCAGGTCGCGTAGTTGTCCTGCGCCGGGTGGTTCGTGAGGTTGCGCACGCCGCCGCCGTCCGCGTCCATCACGTAAATCTCGTAGTTGCCGTCGCGGTTGCTGGTGAAGGCGATGCGCTTGCCGTCGGGCGACCACGCCGGCCAGTAGTCCATCTTCGGGTGCCGCGTCAGCCGGCGGACGTCGCTGCCGTCGGCGTTCATGGTGTAGATCTCGAAGTTGCCGGCGCGGCCGCTGCAGAAGGCGAGGCGCTTGCCGTCGGGCGACCACGCCGGGTTGTTGTCCGCCGCCGGGTCGCCGGTCAGGCGCCGCATGTTCTTGCCGTCGGCGCCGACGACGTGGATCTCCTGGTTCTTCGTGCGCGTGCTGACCCAGGCGACCTCCTTGCCGTCGGGCGACCAGCGCGGCGACTCGTCAAAGGCGTTGACGTGCGGCACGAGGTTCTGCTTGCCGCTGCCGTCGGCGTTCATGACGTCGATCTGCAGTTTGCCGTCGGTGCCCTGGAGGCGGTCGTAGACAAAGACGATCTTCTTGCCGTCGGGCGACCAGTGGCCGTCGAAGTGCGGCTGTTCGTTCTCGGGGAGGAGGCGCTTCCAGTCCTTGCCGTCGAGGCCGACGGTCCACAGGCCCATCTTGCCAGCGTGGATGCGCGTGACGAGGAAGCGGCTGCCGTCGGGCGACCAGCAGAGGTGCTGGAGGAAGTCGCGGTTGTCGTGGGTGACGCGGACGGGCTGCACCGGGGGCTGGCCGGGGGCGAGCGGCGCGGCGGCCAGCGCCGCCAGCAGGAGGAGGAGAGCGCGTTTCATCGTGGTGGGACCTGTGCAAGCCCACCCGTTGCAACGGGTGGGCTTTGGGGCCGTCAGAACAGTTCTCCGATTACGCGGCCGTTGACCCCGACCCCCAGCGTGGCCGACTGCTCGCTGGTGATGCCGACCGCGTGGTGAATGGTCGCCGCCAGGTCCGCAGGCGTCAGCGGCCGTTCGTGGGGCCGCTCCGCGTGGCGGTCGCTCTCGCCGACGACGCGGCCGCCGCGCACGCCGCCGCCCGCGATGAGGGCGCTGTAGCAGTGCTCCCAGTGGTCGCGGCCCGCCTTGTCGTTGATGCGCGGCGACCGCCCGAACTCGCCGATCGCGACGACGAGGGTCGTCTCCAGCAGGCCGCGCTGGCGCAGGTCGGTCATCAGGGCGGAAAAGGCCTGGTCGAGCCACGGAGCATGGCGATCCTGCATGATCTGGAAGTTGCGGTAATGGTGGTCCCAGCCGCCGTCGCCGGAGTCCTCTTCCGCCTCGACGTGGTCGCTCCAGTTGACCTGCACGAACGGCACGCCGTGCTCGACGAGGCGCCGGGCCAGCGCGCACGATTGGCCGAAGCGCGTGCGGCCGTAGCGGTCGAGCAGTTCCGGCCGCTCCTGCGTCAGGTCGAACATGCGCCGGGCCGCGGGGGAGGTGAGCAGGGCGAAGGCGTGGGCGCGGTGGTCGTCGATGGCCCGCGCCGCGTGCAGCAACTCGCCCTGGCGCTGGGCGCCGTCGAGGGCTTGCATCAGCCGACGCCGATCGGTGAGGCGTTCGGGGGTGAGACCGGGGGCGAGCTGGAGTGCGGGGATGCGCGTGCCGTGGACGGGATCATACTCCAGGCGGAAGGGGTCGTAGAGGGCGCCGAGGGGACCGCCGCCCTCGCCGACGATGGCGCGCTTGCCCTGGTGGAGCCGGCCGCCGACGACCATGAAGGGCGGCAGCGGGTTGCGGAAGCCGCGGGCGCGGGCGACGACGGAGCCGGTCGCGGGTCGGACGCCGCCGGACTGGGCGGCGCCGCCGAGGTTGACGGCGCCGGTGTCGCTGCCGGTCAGTCCGACGGTGCCGGCAACGCCGTGGTCGTTGGAGGTCGTGTGCAGCGAGCGGAGGATGCTGAAGGAGTCGGCGACGTCGGCGATCTGCGGGAAGAGTTCGCCGATGCGGGTGCCGGGAACGCGGGTGGCGATGGGCGTGAAGGGGCCGCGGAATTCGAGCGGTGCGTTGGGCTTGGGATCCCAGGTGTCGAGCTGGGCGGGGCCGCCCCAGAGCCAGAGGAGGATGACGGAGCGCGCCGAGCCGGCCGCGTAGGCGCGGGCGCCGCCAGGCCGGCCGAGGAGGTCGGCGAGCGACAGGCCGAGGACGGTGCTGCCTCCGACCTGGAGAAAAGCACGGCGGGTGACGCCCTGGCAGGTGCGCTGCGCTTGTCGGCCAATCAGGAGCATGGTCGCAACCCCTCGGAAGCCACGGGCTCAATGCGCCGGGTATACCGTCCGGAGAATCTTCCGGGCATTTCCCTGCTTGTGGTGTTATCCTACTCCAGCCGCTGGGGCCGTGCCAGGCGAACCGGATTGACGAGGGCCACACCGCGCGGAGAATGGGAAAGGACCAGAGCGGCTTGCCGATGCTCGCAGAGATAAGCGCGGCCGCTTGTCGCTACGGCAAAACGCCAATCGCTCCAGCACGCCGGCGCCAGGGAGTGTACGCATGCAGTGGCATCCGGTCTTCGCGCAGCTGCTGCGGCCCCTGCTGGAGGGCTACTACGAGGTCGAGACGAACGTGCCCGTCGGCGACGCGCCGCGGCAGGCGGACCTCGTGCTGGTGCGCCGCACCTCGTCGAAGCCGCCGCCCTTCCAGGGCTTGTGGAAAGATCTGACCGCCTGGAATGTCCTCGAATACAAGGGCCCCACCGTCTCGGCACGCCTGGGCGACCTTGACGGTCTGGTCGAGGTGGGCCTGGGCATCCACCGGCGCCTGAACGAAGAGGGGGCCAAGCAGAAACAGAAACCGCTGGGGCCGGCGGAAGTGTCGTGGTGGTATCTCGCCGAGGGCCTGGGCCGCCGCTTCCTGCGCGACGCCCCGGAGAGTCTGGGGCCGCTCGAACCCTGGGGCCGAGGCGTCTGGCGCTGCGTCGTGCTGCGGCGCCCGGTATACTTGGTAAGCAGGAAAGAGCTGCCGGTCGGGCAGGATAGCTTGCCGCTGCACGTGCTGGCCGGGGAGGACCCGGAAACGGAACGAGCGATGCTGCCCGTGCTGGCGGGCTTGCCGGGCCTGCTGGAAGAATACGGCAAGTGGCTGGTGAGCCTGCACCCTGCCCTTGTGGAGGAGTTGCTCGCCATGGCGAAGACGAAGGACAAAGGCCCCCAGTTTCACCTCGACGCCCTCATCCGGCTCGTGGGTGTCAAGCGTTACGTTGAAGAAGTGGGGGTCAAGCGCTTCATCGAGGAGCTGGGGCCGGGGCGGATCATCGAAGAACTGAAAGGGCTGCGGGGGAAATTGACCTCTGAAGAGAAGCGGATTCTAAAAGAACTTTTATCTTAAAAGACGGCGGACATTATTCGGGCGGTGAAAGGGACACGAGGGCAGGAGCCCGCCGTCCCGGCCGGCTCCTCAGGTGGGCCTGTGGGAGGGGCGGCCCGCTGGTGCGCGCTCGCCGGGGGCTCGCGGCTAAACATGCCGGACGTTACGGAGTCTTCGCGCCAGGACGGAACACGACCCGGAAGCCGGTCTTGCTGTTGCGGGACTCGTTCCTGAAGCGCCGGGCCGATCGGCAGTTGGCGCTGTCGGTGCTCCACGCCCCGCCGCGCACTACACGGCAGTTCTCTGGGCTGGCGATCGGCCCAGCAGGATCCTTGCGCGGGCTGACCTTGTAGTAAGCGGAATCGTACCAATCGGCGCACCACTCCGCCACGTTCCCGTGCATGTCGTACAGCCCGAAAGCGTTCTGAGGGTAGGAACCTACCTTCGCGGTGTGGCCCAAATGCCGTCCCTTGGTAGTGAAATTAGCTTGGCTGGCAGAGAGCGAGATGCCGAAGTGGAAGGGGGTTGAAGAAGCAGCCCCTCCCCGACAAGCGTACTCCCACTCCGCTTCCGTCGGTAAGGCGTACACTCGGCCCGCGGCAATTTCCTCGGGCAGCGCCGACAACCGCTTGCAGAACTCGACCGCGCCGTTCCAGGTCACGCTCTCCACGGGGAAGTTACTGGTGTCGATCCGCACCACTTTCTTGTTACTGACTCCCTTAAACTTGGAGAAGTGACTGGGGTTCTTGCCCATAAATGCCTGGTATTGGGCCTATGTCACCTCGAAGGAACCCATATAGAACGCCTCGGTGATCTCGACCTCATGCTGCTCTTCATCCTGACCTCGCCCCTGCTCAGTCGGAGGGGAGCCCATGTGGAACTTGCCGGCCGGGATGCGCACCAGTTCCATACCGATCGAGTTCTTGATCTTCGGGATGGGGACTACCGGGGGAAGGGCCTCAGGTTTTGGGCCAGCCTTTGTCTTGAGGGGAGGCTTCTTCTCTTTGCTGGCATCCGCCTTGACCAGCGCATCTTTGCCCTCTGAACCCTCCCGCAAGGGCTGCCGCTTGTCTTCCGCGGCGTGGGCGTCCTTCGGCGACGCCGGCTTGCTATCCTGAGACCCAGATGGTTGCCAGAAGACCGCTGTCAGAAGCAGCGCGGCTAACACAGCGACGGAAGCCGCTACCAGTGGCCACCGCGACCGCCGAGCCCGGGACTTTGCCTGCCGGGCCCGGACGACAGGTGCCAGCCGGACGGTGTCGGCCACCAACGCTTCGACAAATGCCGCGCAGTCGGGCCAGCGCTCTTCGGGCTTCTTGGCCAGCGCCCGCTCCACGGCCGGCCGTTCCGCAGCGGGCAGCATCTCGAGGTTGGGTGCGTTCAGCAGGTGCCCGGCCAGCAAGCAGGCCAGATCCCCCTCGAATGGCAGCTGGCCGCCGCGCAGCTGGCAGTAGGTGACTGCGAGGCTGTATTGATCGGACCAGCGGCTGGCCTGTCCGTTGAAGAACTCCGGGGCGGCGTAGGCGGGCGTCATGGCATGGCTGACGCTGGCGATCGTCTTTTCAAGGACCTTGGCGAGGCCGAAGTCGCCCACCTTGACGCCGCCGCCCACCAGGAGGAGGTTCGCAGGCTTGACGTCGCGGTGCTGCACGCTCTGGCTGTTCAAATAGTCCAGTCCCGCGGCCGCCTGCCTCATGTAGCCCAGCAACTCCGCCGGTGGGATACCGCGCTTGCCCTGGTCGGTCGCCTCGTTGAGGCGGTCGAGGAGAGTGCGGTCGGCCAGTTCCATCGCCACGATGAGATAGTCGCCGTTCCGCCAGGCCCCGTGCAGACCGAGCAAATTCGGGTGGCGCAGGCCCTGCATCAGTTTGAGGGCACGTTTCTCGGTGTCGGTGCCCTTGCCGGCGAGGCGGAGGAACTTCATCGCGACGGGGAAGCCGTCGGGGCCGGTCGCCTGCCACACCTCCCCGAACGCCCCCCGGCCCAGAACCTTCACCAGCTTGTAGCCGGGGACGGGCTTCGTTCCCGGCGCAAGCATCAGCGGAGAGCCGCCCGGCGCGGCGGCCTGAGTGCGGTCCTGCGCAGGTGCCTTGTCTGCGGGGCGCTGGCTTGCAGGGTCTACGGGGCGCTGCGTCGCGTCAGTCTGGCGCGATTGCGGGTCGTCTGGCATGGTGTCGAGCCTCCCGGATGGAGAAAGGTTGAGATAATGATACCCGCCGGCGCCTCGGGAGGACAGACAAATGCGGGCACGTACGCCGAGGAGTGTGGGCGTCTCGATAGTTGGTGGAATCTTTGGTGGTGTCCCCGCAGTATTGCCAAGAGTACGCATTCGGTGATCGCAGCTGCCTGCTAAGCTGTGACGGGCCTTCTTCTTCGGTTACAACAGGGGAATGGATCAGGATGACTTTTCCCCTGCGCTCTCCCCTCCTTGCCCGGAAGAGCCGGCTTCGGCCCTCGTGCCC
>JBBRPS010000196.1:0-13701 GCA_038227745.1 Gemmatales bacterium
CGAAGAGATGGCGGCGGCCGCCCTCGACGAGGAGCCGGTCGCGAAGAAGGGCAAGCAGGCCGAGGCGGAAGCCGAGCAGGAAGATGAGGAAGAGGAAGCCCCCAAGAAGAAGAAGGCGGACGCCCCCGCCAAGGGCAAGGCCGGGGCGTGGGTCGGCGGTCGGAGCCCCCTCCTACAGGCGCTGGGCCTGTGGGAGAGCGGCACCTCGCCCAACCGCCCAGTCGTGCTGGCAGACCTGTACACAGACGACGGAAAAACAGGAAAGTATTCCGCAGATTCTGGTAGCGGCGGCGCTCCCAATCCGTTTTAGTAAACAGAAGGAAACACCAAGGCGAACGGGAGCCACTGGGATGCGCCGTCGGGTTACTGTCCTTGCCCTTGTTGTCGTCATCGGACTCCCCGCGGTCGGGACGGCCGCCGGTGGCGACGGTATCGAGTTCTTCGAGAAGAAGATCCGCCCCGTCCTCGTCGAGCACTGCTACAAGTGTCACTCGGCCGCAGCGAAGAAGGACCGCGGTGGCCTGGCCCTCGACACCAAAGCCGGCGTCCTCAAAGGCGGCGACACGGGGCCGCTCCTCGTCCCCGGCAAGCCGGCCGACAGCCTCCTCCTCAAGGCGATTCACTACACCGACCCCGACCTGCGCATGCCGCCCAAGGGCAAGCTCCCCGCCAGCGTCATCGCCGACCTGGCGAGGTGGGTCGCGATGGGCACTCCCGACCCCCGCACCATCGCGGTCGCCCGCACCAAGGGCCAGGAGTCGTGGGAGGCGAAGAAGTCGTGGGCGTTCTATCCGCCGCGCCGCCACCCCGTCCCCGCCGTCAAAGACGCCGCCTGGCCGCGTGCTCCCCTCGACCGCTTCCTCTTGTCGAAACTCGAAGAGAAGGGCCTGATGGCCGCCCCGCCCGCCGACCGCCGCACGCTCCTCCGCCGCGCCAATTTCGACCTGCTCGGCCTGCCGCCGACGCCGCACGAGGTCGATGACTTCCTCGGCGACACTTCCCCCCAAGCGTTCGCGAAGGTGGTCGATCGCCTGCTGGCGTCGCCGCACTTCGGCGAGCGCTGGGGCCGGCACTGGCTCGATGTCGCTCGCTTCGCCGAGTCCAGTGGCGGCGGCCGCTCGCTGCTGTTCAAGGACGCCTGGCGCTACCGCGACTACGTTATCCGCGCCTTCAACAACGACCGGCCCTACGACGTCTTCATCAAGGAGCAGATCGCCGGCGACCTCCTGCCGGCCACCACCCCCGAGCAGCGCCGCGAGCTGCTCATCGCCACCGCCTTCCTCCTGCTCGGCCCGACTAACTACGAGCGCCAGGACAAGCCCATCCTCGAGATGGACGTCATCGACGAGCAACTCGACACGCTGGGCAAGGCGTTCCTCGGCATGACGATCGGCTGCGCCCGCTGCCACGACCACAAGTTCGACGCCATCCCGACGAAGGACTACTACGCCCTCGCCGGCATCCTCAAGAGCACGAAGGCGATGGTCCACGCGAACGTCTCGCGCTGGATGGAACAGCCCTTGCCAATGACCGCCGTTCAGGAGCAGGCCGTCCGGCAGCACGACAAGGTAGTCGCCGCCCTCAAGGAGCGCATCCGCCTGGCGAAGTTGGCCGACCAGAAGGCGGGCAAGGAAGTCGGCCCGGTCTTCGCCAAGGGCGCCGTGGCGGCGAGTACCCTGCCGGGCATCGTGGTCGATGATACCCAAGCCAAGCGGGTCGGGCCGTGGAAGGCCTCGAAGTTCACCGGCAGCTACATCGGCGACGGCTACCTCTACGACGACCGCTCGGTGAAGGGCGAGAAGACGCTGACGTTCGTGCCCGAGTTCTCCAAGGGCGGCTTCTACGAGGTGCGCCTGGCCTACGTCGCCCACGTCAACCGCGCGACGAACGTGCCGGTGCGCGTCTTCCACGCCGACGGCGAGGAGACGGTCCGCGTCAACCAGCGGCAGGCGCCGCCCATCGACGGCCGGTTCCTCTCGCTCGGCCGTTACCGCTTCGAGCCGGGCAGCCAGTGGTTCGTGATGCTGTCCACGGCGGGGACCAACGGCCACGTCGTCGCCGACGCGGTGCAGTTCCTCCCCGACGAGGCGCGCAGGGCCGCCGTCAAGCCGCCGGCTCCGCCAACACCGGGAGCGAAGGGCAAGCGCCCCGCGGCCGACTGGCGAGCGCTGGAAGCGGAGTTGAAGCGCCTGGTGGCGAGCGGGCCGCCGCGGCCGATGGCGATGGCCGTCGCCGAGGGGGAGAAGGTCGAGGACTGCCATATCTGCGTCCGCGGCAACTACCACAACCGCGGGCCGAAGGTGCCGCGCGGCTTCCTGCAAGCGCTGACGCCGGCCGGCGCGCCCTTCACCATCCCCGCGCATGAGAGCGGCCGCCGTCAGCTCGCCGACTGGCTCGCCAGCCCCGACAACCCGCTGACAGCGCGCGTCATGGTCAACCGCATCTGGCACCACCTGTTCGGCGCCGGCCTCGTGCGCACCGTGGACAACTTCGGCAACACCGGCGAGGCGCCGTCGCACCCCGAGCTGCTCGACCACCTCGCCCTCCGCTTCGTCGAGCAGGGCTGGTCGGTCAAGAAGATGATCCGCGAAATCATGCTGTCGCGGGCCTACCAGTTGAGCAGCGCGTCGCCCTCCCCCGCTGCCGTCGTCCACAAGATCGACCCGGAAAATCGCCTACTCAGCCGGATGAACCGGCGCCGCCTCGACGCGGAGTCGCTCCGCGACGCGATGCTGCTGGTGAGCGGCGGCCTGGACCGGACGGCGGGCGGCCCGACGATCCGGACGGGCACGACCGCCGAGCGCGACTACCGCTTCGAGGACACGCGCCGCAGCGTCTACACGCCGATCTTCCGCAACCACCTGCTGGAATTGTTCGAGGCGTTCGACTTCCCCGACCCGAACGTATGCCTGGGCCGGCGGAACGTCAGCACGGTCAGCACGCAGGCGCTGTTCCTGATGAACAGCCCGTTCGTGATGGAGCAGGCGCGGCGGGCGGCCGGTTCGCTGCTGATGGTGCCGAAACTGGACGACGTGGGCCGTGTGGAGCTGGCCTACCGCCGGGCGCTGGGGCGCCTGCCGGGGACGCGGGAGCGGACGCTGGCGCTGGCGTTCGTCGGCCAGGCGCCGGGACCGCGCGTGGCGACGTGGGGGCAGTTGTATCAGACGCTGTTCGCGTGCATCGATTTCCGCTACGTGGATTGACCGCCGCAAGCCCACCCGCCGCGCCGGGTGGGTCTGCTGTTTACCCACCCGGCGCAGCGGGTGGGCTTGCCTGGGGAACTTCACTCATGCAGCCGCTCGACAACGTCCTCATCAGCCGCCGCCAGGCCCTCAAGTCGGCCGCCTGCGGCTTCGGCTATCTCGCCCTCGCCGGCCTGGCCAACGCCAACAACCCGCTGGCGCCGCGCCGCCCCCATTTCACGCCGCGGGCGAAGCGCGTGATCTTCCTGTTCATGCAGGGCGGCCCCAGTCACGTCGATTCCTTCGACTACAAGCCGCGCCTCGAGCGCGACGACGGCCGCCTGATGTCGTTCGACGACGCCCGCACGCTGGCCCGCACGCGCACCGTCACGACGCACCGCGTCATGAAGTCCCTGTGGCGCTTCCGCCAGTACGGTCAGACGGGCCGCCGCGTCTCGGACCTGTTCCCGCACATCGGCCGGCACGTGGACGACCTGTGCCTCCTGCGCGGCATGCACACCGAGGGCATCGCGCACGGCCCGGCGACGCTGTTCCTGCACACCGGCTCGATCAACCTGGTGCGCCCCTCGGTCGGCTCGTGGGTGACGTACGGCCTGGGCAGTGAGAACCACAACCTGCCGGGCTTCGTGACGATCTGCCCGTCGATGGGTAACGGCGGCCCGCGCAACTGGAGCAACGCCTTCCTGCCGGCGGCGTACCAGGGGACGGCGGTCGGCCGCGCCGGCATCCCCGCGACCGAGGCGCGCATCCGCAACCTGAGCAACGGCAGCCTGTCCCCCGCCGAGCAGCGCCGCCAGCTCGACCTGCTGCAGGCGCTGAACGCCGAGCAGATCCGCCGGGCGCCCGGCGACTCGGAGCTGGAGGCGGTGATCGGCTCGTTCGAGCTGGCGCACCGGATGCAGATGAATGCCCCGCGGGTGCTCGACCTGGGCGGCGAGACGCGCGAGACGCTGCGGCTGTACGGCATCGGCGAGCGCGCGACGGACAACTTCGGCCGGCAGTGCCTGATGGCGCGGCGATTGGCCGAGGCGGGCGTGCGCTACATCCAGGTGACGTACGGCGACAACACGGACAACCCCGCGTGGGACCAGCACTCGAACCTGCCCAAGCACGCCGACCACGCTCTGGCGGTCGATAAGCCGGTCGCCGGGCTGCTGGCGGACCTGAAGCGGCGCGGGCTGCTGGAGGATACGTTGGTGTGGTGGGGCGGCGAGTTCGGGCGGACGCCGTACGCGGAGCGCAACGGCACCGGCCGCGACCACAACCCGAACGGCTTCACGGTGTGGCTGGCGGGCGGCGGCGTGAGGCCCGGCATTTCGTTCGGCGAGACGGACGAGTTCGGGCACCACGCGGTGCGCGACAAGGTCCACATGCACGACCTGCACGCCACGATCCTGCACCAGCTCGGCATGGACCACACGCGGCTGACGTACCGCTACGCCGGCCGCGACTTCCGCCTCACCGACGTTCACGGGCATGTCGTGCGCGAGCTTATCGCCTGAACGCCGCTGGGTTGCCATCTCCCCCGGTTCTGTGGTAGCCTCAAGGCCGACCGCCGTCGGCCCCTCCTCGATCAATCGGGGCCGCGCCGGCCGCTCGCCTGCAAGGAGGTCCGCCGTATGACCCGAGTCGTGGCCCCCACGCCCCCCGCCCCCGTCGTCTACCCGGAAAGCGATGGCCTGCCCATGGCCGAGAACACCAAGCAGCTGCGCTGGATCGTCGTGCTGTTCGGCAACCTCGCGGCGCTCTTCCGCGACGCCGCCGACGTCTTCGTGGGCGGTGACCTCTTCTGGTACCCCGTCGAGGGCGACTCCGCCCTGCGCACGGCCCCGGACGTGCTGGTGGTGTTCGGGAGGCCCAAGGGGGACCGCAGCTCGTACCGTCAGTGAGAGGAGGGCGGCGTGCCGCTCACCGTCGTCTTCGAGATCCTCTCCCCCGGCAATACGATCTTCGAGATGGCCGACAAGCACGCCTTCTACGAAGAGTACGGGGTGGAGGAATACTACCTCTACGACCCGGATCGCAACCGTCTGCTGGTCTACGAGCGGCGGGACCAGGCCCTGCGGCGCGTCCGGCCCGTGGCGGGGTTCGTCAGCCCACGCCTGGGGATTCGCTTCGACCTGTTGGGGGCGGAAATAGTGGTCTTCGGGCCGGACGGGCGGCGCTTCCTGACCTTCGAGGAACTCGAGGTCGAGCGAGCGAGAGAACAGCAGCGGCTGGCCGCTGAACAGCGGGCCTCCCAGGCCGAGCAGCGGGCCTCCCAGGCTGAGCAGCGAGCTATCCGGCTGGCGGAGTTGAGCCGCAAAGCCCGGCGCGGCCTGGCCAGCCCCCAGGAACTCGAGGAACTGGACCGCCTGGAACAAGAAGCCTCTCCTGCATTTTGATGCGCCATAAGGACAGTCAAGCCCACGGGTCGCAACCCGTGGGCTTTTTTTCTCCTTGTTTGTTTGTCGGTTACTGCGGAACGGGCAGGTCGTTGTCCTTCTTGTCGTTGTCCTTCTTGTCGTTGTCCTTCTTGTCGTTGCCCTTCTCGATGTCCTTTTTCTGCGGCGGGTTGTCATCGATGGGCGGCATGTCCTTGGCCTTGCCGTTCTTCGGCGGCGCGATCGGCTCCGCGCCGTCTCCGGACGGCGGGATCAGCGTGCCGGGGGCGGGGGCCGCGGGGTGCGGGGCGATGATGCCGCTCGGGGCGGAGCCGCACGTGCAACCGCAGTCGCCGTCGGATTTCATGCCCGTTCGGCAGCCGATGACGAGGCCGAGCAGGCCCAGGGCGGTGAGGGGAACGAGGAGCCGGCGCATGGTTTCCATCCCTTTCTGGAACTCATCCAATGTGAGGTTCATCCTTGGTGGGTCCGGGTGTGGCCCCAGGCGGAGTGCGCGTCCCCGGTAGGCATCGAGCCCGAGCCGCTGTCCGGCGCGGGGCGGTCGGCATGCGGAGCGGCGGCACCGCTGCGGACCTCCCGGCGAAACACTGCGGTTCATCCAGGTGGGACGTTCGGACTCCGCTCAAGGGGCGGGCGGGGCGGGGCCCCGCGCTACCGTTCACACCACAAACCCGCCCGGCCTTCCGGGCCGGGCTTCGGTCGCCGGGTCACACAGTCCGTTCACTTCGCAGCGGCGGACCGCGACTTACCGGACGACAGACGCTGAGTGCGCTGCTATATTCGACTGGGGAACCCGGGCACCTTGAGCAATTGCCACGCGGCCGGACAAAATGGGCGGCTGTCATCGTACGGTCAACGGAGAAGACATGGACGCGATCATCCTCGCCGCGGGCCTGGGCACGCGCCTGCGGCCGCACACCCTGCACACCCCCAAGCCGCTGCTGCCGGTGCGGGGCCGGCCCATCCTCGACTGGGCGCTCGGGGCGCTGCCGCCGGCCGTGGAGCGGGTGATCGTCGTGGTGCATTACCTCGCCGAACAGGTCGAGGCCTACCTGCGCGGACAGCAGCACTTCGCCGAATGGGTCACGGTGCCGCAGCACCAGCCGCGCGGCACCGGCGATGCGCTGCGCCGCTGCCGGGCGTCGGTGTCCTCGGAGCGCTTCTTCGTGCTCAACGGCGACGACCTCTACGGGGCCGCCGACCTGGCCGCACTCGCGGCCACGCCGGCCGGGTTGCTGGTCCACCCCGTTGACGAGCCGCGCCGCTTCGGCATCGCCTTCGCGCGCCCGGACGGCACGCTGGAGCGCCTTGTCGAGAAGCCGAGCCTCGAGGGCCGCCACTCCGCGAACACGGGGGCCTATCTGTTTCCGCGTGAGGTCTTTGATATCGAGATTGGACTGTCGCCGCGCGGCGAGTACGAGATCACCGACTACGTCAGCGGCCTGGCCGCGCGGCAGCCCGTGTATGCGGTGCCGGCCCGCTTCTGGATGCCCATCGGCACCGAGGAGGCGTGGCAGCAGGCGCAGCAGGAGGATCTCGAGGCGGTGCTGACGGGCCGGAAGTGACCGCACCTTCCCTCAGAACCGGCCGCCGCGCCGCCCCACGAACGGGTTCGAGCGCTGCTCGTGTCCGACGGTGGTCACCGGGCCGTGGCCGGGGTAAATCACCGTCGCCGGCGGCAGCGCGAACAGCTTGCCGCGGATGCCGTCGAACAGCAGCGCCGTGTCGCCGCCGGGGAAGTCGGTCCGGCCGACGCTGCCGCGCATCAGCACGTCGCCGCCGAAGACCAGGGGCGTCTCGTCGCGGTAGACGAAGACGACGTGCCCCGGCGAGTGGCCCGGCAGGTCCAGCACCTCCAGCGTGATGCCCGCCGCCTCGACCACGTCGCCCTCGCGCAGCAGCCGGTCGGCCGGCGGGCTGACGAGCGGCATGCCGAAGAGCGCACTCAGGTTCGCCTCCGGGTCGGTCAGCATCACCGCGTCGTTCGCGCCGATCAGCAGCGGCGCCTCCGGGAACGCCCGCTTGAGCGCCGCGTTGCCGCCGATGTGGTCGGAATGTCCGTGCGTGTTCAGGACCGCCGCCACCGTCCGCCCCTCGTCGCGCAAAAACTCCAGGATCAACTCCGGCTCCAGCCCCGGGTCGATCACCAGCGCGTCGGCGCGCTCCGGCCGCCATACGAGGTACGTGTTCTCCTGAAACGGCATCGAGACGATCGTGTGAACCTGCGGCGTCGGCATGGTCTTCTCCGTTGCGGCGGGCGTTGTACCTTTTCCCCTCCGTCCCACTCCCCCCTGTAAAGTATACAGACGCCGGCCACCCGCGCGCCGCCGTGCCGCACCCGCGCCCGCGCGGCAACCCCTTGCCCCATCATCTCTTCTGCCGCCGTCCGCGCTGCCGGCCACCGCGTTGGTACGGTAGTTGCGTTCCCCATCCCCTTGCACAACGTCACAGCACCCGCGGACATCGCCTGTTCCGCTCCTGTCCCCGTGGTCCAGGCACGAACAGGACGACCGATCCGTCGCAGCGGAGAGTTTCGAGGAGGGATACCCAAGTGCTGAAAATCATGAGCATCCGCCGCCGTACCGCCGGACGCGGCCGCCGCCTGCCGCCGCTGCTCCTCGCGAGCGCTCTCGGCGCGACCGTGGCGGCCGTGGTCTCGCTGCCGCAGGGCACGAGCATGCCCGCCGTGTCCGCCGATCCACCCGTCGCCGTCGGTCAAGGCCCCGTCCAGCCCGTCCCGACGGCGCCGGTGGCACAGGCGGCTGCCCAGGGCGTCCCGCCTGCCCCGCAGAACCCCCTCGACGCCCCGCTGCGCCTCCTCGCCGAGGCGCGGCAGAGCTACGCCCAGGTGCGCGACTACACCTGCACCCTGGTGTCGCAGGAGCGCGTGCGCGGCAAGCTCCTGCCGGAGAACGTGATCGCCTTCCACTTCCGCGCCCAGCCGTTCAGCGTCTACATGCGCTGGCTGGGGCCGAAGGAGAGCGCCGGCCAGGAGGTCTGCTACGTCGCCGGGCGCAACGCGGGCAAGATGCGCGTCCACGCCGGCAAAGGCCTCGGCGGCCTGGTCGGCTTCATCTCGCTCGACCCGCGCGACCCCAAGGTGATGGAACACAGCCGCCACACCATCGTCGAGGCCGGCATGGGCAACCTCATCGAGCAGTTCGCCCAGACCTGGGCGACCGAGCGCCAGCTCGGCAAGACGCGCGTCAGCATGGCCGAGTACGAGTACGACGGCAAGCGCTGCATCCGCGTCGAGGCGGCGGCGACGGAGGTCAACCCGCAAATGTACTGTTACCGCTCGATCGTGTACTTCGACAAGCAGACGCGCCTGCCGATCCGCTTGGAGTGCTACGACTGGCCGCGGCAGGGCGGCACGCCGCAGGGGGAACTGCTGGAAGCCCACAGCTACGTCGGCCTCCGCTTCAACGTCGGCCTACCGGACAACCTGTTCAACAAATAGCTCGCCGAACGGCGTCCCGCGTGTAACCTCTTCAACAGACACGAACCGAATCATGGCGAGCCGGGGGCGTTGGCCCCCGGCTCGCTGGCTCGTTGGAAGAGGGAACACGCATGGACATCACCGAGCGCACCGAGCGCGGCGCCCAGTTACTGCAGCAGATGCTCGGCCCGGAGCAGGCGGAGCGCGTCCGCGCGGGCTGGCGCGAGATGTGCCCGGAGTTCGAGGCCTACGTGACCGAGTTCCTGGCGGGCGAGATCTGGAGCCGGCCGGGCCTCGACCTGCGCACGCGCAGCCTGGTGACGATGGCCACCCTTGTCGCCCTGGGCCGGGGCCGCGCCCTGGAGTTGAACGTCCGCTTAGCCCTGAACAACGGCGCCACGAAGCGGGAGATCGTCGAGACGCTCCTGCAGATCGCTCCCTATGCGGGCTTCCCCGCCGCCTGGGAGGGCCTGGCGACCGCCCAGAAAGTGTTCCAGGAGGGGGAGGGGGAGGGCGAGGGCAGGGCGGCGAACCGATGAAAAAGATCGCCGAAGGCGTCTGGCAGCTCGCCGGCTCGCCGCGCGACCTGTTCAACGTCTACCTCGCCGGGCAGACGCTGATCGACGCCGGCACGCGCTGGGCGCGCTGGCGGATCCTGCGGCAGCTCCGCGGCCGGACGCTGAAGCTGGTGGCGCTGACGCACTGTCACCCCGACCACCAGGGGGCGGCGCGGGCGGTCTGCACGCGCTTCGGCGTCCCGCTGGCGTGCCACGAGGCCGACGTCCCCGCGATGGAGGGGCGGACGCCGATGGCGCCGGGCAACTGGCTGATGCGCCTCGGCGAGGTGTTCTGGTCTGGGCCGCCCCACCGGGTCGGGCGCGTGCTGCGCGACGGCGACGAGGTGGACGGCTTCCGTGTCGTCCACGCGCCGGGGCACACGCCGGGGCACGTGATCTACTTCCGCGAGGCGGACCGGGTGGCGATCGCGGGCGACGTGCTGGCGAACATCCATTTCCTGAACGGCCGGCCCGGGCTGCGCGCGCCGCCGCCGTTCTTCTGCTCCGACCCGCTCCAGAACCGCCGTTCGATCCTGACGCTGTGGGAGCTGCGGCCGTCGCTGGTGTGCTTCGGTCACGGGCCGCCGCTGCGCGACCTGGCGCAGCTGGAGCGCTACGCGGCCCGGCTGCAGGCGCGCATAACCGTTTAGCCGCGGTTCGCAGAACCGCGTGCGGCCGTCACCCCGCACGCGGTTCTGCGAACCGCGGCTAAACGAGGGCTGGTGCGGACGAAACTTAATCCGGATCGCCCGGGGGCAGGATCGGCAGGTCGGCGCTGGTGGCGCCGGGATCGCCGCTCAGCGGGCTCTTGAGCGGCAGACGCAGGATGAACTGCGTCCACTTGCCCGGCTGGCTGTTCACGACGATGTCGCCGCCGTGCTCGCGCAGGATCTTCCGGCTGACGGCCAGCCCCAGGCCGGTCCCCTTCGCCCCCTTCGAGCTGACGAACGGCTTGAAGATCTCGGTCACCTTCTCCGGTGGGATGCCGAGGCCGTTGTCCAGCACCAGGATGCGCACCCACCCCGCCTCCGGGTCGCGCCGCGTCCCCACCTTCACCTGCGGGTTCTTGCGCTCCTCGACCGCGTCGAAGGCGTTGCCGACCAGGTTCATCAGCGCCCGGTGAATCCCCTCGAAATCGACCGGCACGGTCGGCATCCCCTGGTCGAGGTCGGACTCCAGCTTGATCCCCGCCTCGCGGGCGCGGCCCTGCATCATCTCGACCACCTCCGTGACGAGCTGGTTCACGTCCGTCGGCTCGACCGCCGGCTCGCGCTCCTTGGAGTAGGTGAGCATGTCCATGACGAGGTTGTAGATCCGCCCCTGTGCCTTTTCCGCAATGCGCCAGCCCTGCTGCAAGAGCACGTCGTCCTTCTGCGCCAGGCCCATTTTGAGGAGATCGCTGCCGCTGCGCAGGCCCTGGAGGATGTTCTTGATGTGATGGGAGAGGTGAGCGATGGTGTAGCCGATGGCGGCCATGCGCTCGGCCTGGACCATGGCCTGGTGATACTGCGTCTCCTCGACGGCCAGGGCGGCCTGGTGGGCGATGGCGCTCGCCAGGGCCAGGTGGTCCTCGGTGAACTTGCCGCCGGCCGGGTTGTTCCGCTCGACGACGTCGCGCGCGGTGCTGCGCGTGTCGAGGTAGAGCACGCCCAGCGTCTCGTGGCGGCCCTTCATCGGCACGCAGATCACCTCGCGGATGCCGAAGCGCAGGATGCTCTGCCCGGTGCTGAAGCGCTCGTCCTGGGAGGCGTCGGCGACGAGCACGCCTTGCTTCTCGCGCAGCACGTGCTCGACGATGGTGCGGCTGACGTCGATCTTCTCCTGGCCGCTGCCCTCGCGCCGCCAGCGTACGGCCCGCGGTGCCAGTTCGCCGCTGTCCTGGTTGCGCAGCATCACGCAGCCGCGGTCGGCCTCGATGGAGCGGAAGATCAGCTCGAGGATGCGGTTGAGCAACTCGTTCAGGTCGAGGATGTGGCTGACGGCCTGGCTGGCCTCGTACATGATCGTGAGGTTCGCCAGGGCAGTCTTGAGCCAGGGCGTCTTGACCTTGTCCGGCTGGGCCAGCAGTCGGCTGCCCTCGGTTTCGGGGACGCTCTTGATGACGGCGGACGACATCTCGAGGTCGTGCCGCGTGATCATGCTGATGCGCTCGGCGAGGTCGCCGGCATCGCCCGGCGACTCGCCGCGGCCGGTGCTGTAGACGAGCGTGGTCTGGCCGATGTGGACGTGGTCGCCCGCCTGCAGGGCCTTGTCGGTGACGCGCTCGTTGTTGACGAAGGTGCCGTTGGCACTGCCGACGTCCATCAGGGAGTAGCCGCCATTGTCGAGGCGGCGGAACTCGGCGTGGCGGCGGGAGACTTCCGTGTCGTGCAGGCGGATAGGGTTGCCGGCCTCGCGACCGACGCCGAGGCGCAGGCCGGTCAGCTCGAACTGCTTGCCCTCGTCGGCGCCCTTGATGACCAGCAAACGCGGCACGATTCCACCCTGCCTGGTGCGGTTGTCCCCGGGCCCACCCGTCTGTTTTACGGTAACGAGACCGCCCGGACCGGTCAAGAACGAGTTCATTCCCCTGGCGACCATGTCCCCTCCGAATAGTCTGCTGGTGCGGCGCCTGGCGCTTCGGCCCCGCTATGGCCCAGGTTGCCCGCCCTGTCTTGACTGTGCAAACGCTGTGCCCGCCGCGGTCCCTCTTGCCGCACGGGGCGCCGAGCCATAGCACCATCCGGCGCCGCCCCATTCGTGGCGGCGAGCGGCGGGGCTGGCCCCCACCGTGCAGGCTAGTATCCCGACAGGCTCGACCGGTAGGGTGGGCACTGCCCACCGGGTAGCGACCGGCGGGCAGTGCCCACCCTACAGGGCGGGCGGTCTGCCCACTAGGCGGGGCCAGACCCGCCGCTCGCCAGGGCTTCGCGGAGGTGGACCATGCCCGCGGGACTGTTCGACGCGCCGCCCCTGCTGACCGGCGAGCTGCCGGGCCTCGGCGGCCGGATCAAGGCCGAACCGGAAGACTTCGAGGTCGAGGAGATCCCCGCCTACGAGCCGTCGGGCGCCGGGGATTACCTGTACCTCTGGGTGGAGAAGCGCGGCATGGGGGCCGACTACTTCGGCCGCCAGGTTGCGCGCCGCCTGGAGCTGCCGCCCGGCGAGGTCGGCATGGCGGGCCTGAAGGACCGGCACGCGGTGACGCGGCAGTGGATCTCCGTCCCCACCGCCGCCGAGGAGCGCCTGCCGCGCCTCGAGGGCGACGGCATCCGCGTGCTGCAAGTCAGCCGGCACGGCAACAAGCTCAAGGCGGGCCACCTGCGCGGTAACCGCTTCCGCATCCTCGTCCGCGACGTCGATGCCGCGGCCCGGACCGACGACCGCCTCGCCCGCGTGCTGGAGCGACTGCGGCAGCACGGCCTGCCGAACTACTATGGACCGCAGCGCTTCGGGCACGACTTCGAGACGCTGCGGCTCGGCCTGGCGCTGCTGCGCGGCGAACCGCCGCCCCCGTCCCCGTCCGGCCGGCCGCACAACCTGCGTCACCCTTTCATGCGCAAGCTGGTGCTGTCGGCAGGACAGTCGGGGCTGTTCAACGCCTACCTCGCCCGCCGCTTCCACGACGGCCTGCTGCGGCGCGTGCTGCCCGGCGACGTGATGGCGAAATGGCCGTTTGGCGGGCTGTTCGTCGCCGCCGACGTGCCGCGCGAACAGGAGCGCTTCGACGCCCGCGAGACGGTGAGCGCCGGCCCGATCTTCGGGCGCAAGACCTTCGCCGCCGGGGGCGAGGCGGCCGAGCGCGAGGCGGCGGTGCTGGCCGACGCCGGGTTGAAGACCGCGTCGTTCACGGGCTTCGGCAAGCTGGTACAGGGGACACGGCGGCACAACCTGGTTTACGTGGACGACGTGACGGCCGCGGTGGAACCGGAGGGCGTGCGGCTGACGTTCACGCTGCCGGCGGGCAGTTACGCGACGGTGCTGCTGCGCGAGGTGATGAAGACCGGCACCGCGGAGGCGGACGAGGAAGGTTGAGTGTGGCCGTGGGTGAGGAATACAAAACTGACAGGCCCTGTCAAGATTTTCAACCAGACCCAACCCCCCGAAACCCCCCCCAAACCCCCCGCCGGCCCCCCCCC
>JBBRPS010000197.1:0-13687 GCA_038227745.1 Gemmatales bacterium
CTTGCATCCAAGTCGGTAGCGATGACAGTGTGGTGTCACTCTTCGGAAACCGCAGAATTCATGCGGAAAGCGCGACAACACGGGCTGTCGCGGCTCTCCTGAATTCAGTGCAGGTTTTCGTGCCAGGGACACTAGGGCGGATAATACACCAACTCGATCACCAACCGAAATCGGTCCGCAAACGCCACCAAGCGCTTGAGAAACTGCGTCCGCGTGCGTGCCGCCTCCTGACCGTTGTCCAGATCAATCACCAGCTTCTTCACCCCCGCATAGTGGCCGCGTCGCCCCTCCCACCACTGCGTCAAACCATCCACGATGAAATCACTGGTCAACCGGATGGTCCCAAACAGGATCGTCAGCAGGCCAGCCACGACCTCCAAAATGCCAAACGGGATCAGCGTGGCCACAGGCTTCCGGTCGTGATCCAAGGCCTTCACGGGTTCTAGCCCCCGCTCCTCCCCGTCACGCGAAAACTCCCCGACCTGGACCTTGGCCTTGGTATCGATCGAGATCCGCACGGTTTCTGGCGAACGGTCCGCTTGCTCGTGGGCTGCCGCCACGTTGGCGAAGATCGCGTTGGTTTCCTTGACCTTCTTGAGGGGCTTGGCCTTCTGCACGCGGCGCCAGCGGTAGCCCAAGCGGTTGAGCAAGCGTCGGCAGGTGCGCTCGCCGGGCGAGTCGGCGGCGCACCAAGCAGAGAATGATCGGTGACCGGGCGGGTTCACCGAATGCGTACGGAAGACTTGCCGCAAGCTATTTTTTATCAACGAGTTGTGACGAAACAGAAAAAGCCCCTCAGGATGTGCAAGATTGCACGGTTGTCATTTGTGGGTCGGGGCGGAACTGCCGAAGCGGTATTTTGCAGCTGTTCGATAAGCCCCACGCCGCGACCCGCGTCAAGCAGATCCTTCGATCTCTCCTTGCAGCCGGCACCAGCGTTCTTCGGCCTCGGCGAGCTGCGCCGTCAGGGCCGCGACTTCGTTGTGGAGGTGGAGCGCCTCGATCGCATCGGTCGATTCCAGCAACCGAGCATTGAGGGAGCGTTTTTGTTCGTCGAGTTGGGTAATCGTCTGCTCCAGCGCCTTGATTCCCTTGCGCACCGCACGTTCGTTCCTTTGCGCAGGGCGCGACGAGGCCTTGGCAGGCATGGCCACCGCCGGCGGGAGTTTCGTGCGTACGGCCGCCAGTTCCCGCTCGCCGGCCTCGATTTCCTTGTTGACCTTGGTCAGGTAAGCGTCATACTGGCCGTTGTAATGGGTCACCCTGCCGTCACGCACTTCCACAATGCAGGTCGCGACCCTTTTCGTGAAGTGCCGGTCGTGGCTGGTGAAGATCACGGTCCCCTCGTACTCCAGCAAGGCTTCGGCGAGGGCCTCGACGGTATCGACGTCGAGATGGTTGCCCGGCTCGTCCAGAATCAACACGTTGTGTTCGCTCAGCAACAGTCCGGCCAGACAGAGCCGGGCGCGTTCCCCGCCGGAGAGTACGGCGATCGGCTTCTTGACGTGCGCTTTCCGGAACAGCAGGGCGCCAGCCACTTCGAGGATCTCCTGGTCCTTCTTGCCCCGGGCCGCCTGCTGGTGCAGGTACTCCAGAACGGTCTGGCCCTCCGGGAGGCTGGTGTACACGTGCTGGGCGTAGACGCCGACCTGGCAGCCATACCCCCAACGGACCTCCCCCGCGAGCGGCGCGAGGGAATCCACCACCGTCCGCAGGAACGTCGTTTTTCCCTGGCCGTTATCCCCGACGACGGCCGCCCGGGTGCCGTGGTCGATCTCCAACTGGACGTCGGCGGCGATCCGGCGCTCGGGGTAGCCGATCGCCAGATCCCGGCAGCGCAGCGCGGGGCCTTTGCGCGGCTCGATGCGCGGCGCGCGAATCCGGGCCGTCGGCTCGTCGCTGGCGATCTCCGTCAACTCCAGGCGTTCGAGCTGCTTGGCCTTCGACTTTGCCAGCGTGGCGGTACTGGCGCGCGCCTTGTTCTTGGCGATGAACTCCTCCAGGTGTCGCCGCTTGGCGAGGATGGATTCGTTCGAGCGTTCTTCGTGCTGGCGTTTCTCGCGCTGGAATTCCAGAAAGGCATCGACCTTCCCGGGAAAGGTCGTCAACTTGCCCCGGGACAGGTCGAGCGTGTGGTCACAAGTGGCGCCGAGAAACGCCCGGTCATGGGAGACGATCAGGCATGCCGACCGATGACTTTGCAGGAAGTGTTCCAGGAGAATCTGGGTGCGCAGGTCGAGGAAATTCGTCGGCTCGTCGAGCAGCAGGAGGTTCGGCTCGTGCAACAGCACCGCCGCCAACTTCACGCGCGTCTGCCAGCCCCCGGAGAGCTTCGCGATGGGCCCGTCCAGGGAGGCCCCCTTCAGCTCGAATTGCCCGGCGACTTCCCCGCATTTCCAGTCCGGCTCACCGCTGTCGCGCCTCAGAAATTCGAGCGCGGTCTCGCCGGGAAGAAAGGGATCGTGTTGGCGCAGATACCCCAGTCGCAGGCTCGGATGGCGGATGACTTCGCCGCTGTCGAGTTCTTCCTCACCGAGGAGAATCCGGAGCAGCGTGCTCTTGCCGGCGCCGTTGCGGCCGATGAATCCTACCTTGACGTTGTCGCTCAAGGTGGCCTCGGCGCCGTCGAGTAACACCTGATCGCCGTAGCTTTTGCAAGCTTTTGAAATCTGTAACAGGGTAGCCATCGGGGATAAAATCCTCGGGACCAATGGGGGTTGTGCCACGTGTGCGGCTGTCCGCGGAGGGGTAACCACCCGCCCCGGGCTGGTGCCGATGATCTATTCGCTCGCCGGGTCTTTGCTGTCGATCGCCTGACCGCTGGGGAAATCGACTGGGTGGTTGTGAATCTCAAGGGGAGCGCGGGTAGGCGGGGCGGTCGGGATGATGGTGCTCATGCGTTTCGTCCAGCGCACCACACCCCAGAGAGAGGGCGATGAATCTCCTTTTCGGGTGGCAACACGCAAATCTACGTTATTTTAGCAGGGAGCAGGCAGGAAGGCCAGAGCGCCGGCCGGACGTCGGCAAATCGTTCGACCACCCCGACCGCGCGCCGCGCGGTCGCGTACGTCGACGTAACCGGGCGCCGCCACCAGTGCTCGCCGGAGTCGCTCCTGGCCCGCGCGGTCCACGAATTCGACCCTGCGGGCCTGATCTGGTGAAAAACGGCCTGGTAGAGGGAACCTGCAAGCGCTTTCAGGTGTCTTACTAAACGTCATGCGGGTCTGGTCCCGGCGGCGGCGACGCGCGTACAATCAGCCGCTGAACGTCGGGTTCCAGGTCACGAACGCCGCGGGCGAAAAGTTCTAACCGTGTCCCGGCGCTGACTGCTATTGTCCCGTAGCACAACGGTGGTGCAACTCGCTGTTAACGAGAGGGTTGTAGGTTCGAGTCCTACCGGGACAGCTGATTGACAGGGACGTGCTCCTGGGAGAGCAGGCGGCTTCCAACCCCGCTCCAGAGGGTTCAAATCCTTCCGTCCTTGCTCCTGTGTCCGTGGCCGAGCAGCAAAGGCACTCCCCTGCCGTGGGAGATAGGTGGGTGCGATTCCCGCCGGACACTCTGACTGCCCTGTGACGCTGCCGGTGTTGGCGACCCGCCTGTCGAGCGGGCGAGACGGGTTCGACTCCCGTACAGGGCGCTTTTTCCAGCCGTGACCGAGCGGCGAGGTACCCGTCTGATACGCGGGCCCAGGTAGGTTCGACTCCTGCCGGCTGGACTGACAGTCCCGTGTTCCAGCGGTTCACGATCCCTTGCTCACACCAAGGGGACGAAGGTTCGACTCCTTCCGGGACTACTCATTTATTGCGGGGTGGACTGGAGCCTGGTTCCCAGCACGGTCTCATAAGCCGTTCGACGCGGGTTCAAATCCCGCTCCCGCAACTCTCTGAACGGGCCCTTGGTCCAACGGGAAGACGCCGGCATGGCATGCCGGCAATGCGGGTTCGATCCCCGCAGGGTCCACTCTCACGGAGGCTAGGCGACTGTCGGTTCGTCGCGCCTGTCCGCTAAACAGGACCGGCCACACGCTGGCCGGCGCGGGTTCAACTCCCGTGGCTTCCGCTCGACGCCCTGATGGTGAAACGGACATCATCCCAGTGTCCTAAACTGGAGTTCCAGGTTCGAGTCCTGGTCGGGGTACTTACTCGCAGCGCTTCGGTGGTGAAATGGAGATCATGCCTGTCTTCTAAACAGGGCGTTCCGGGTTCAAGTCCTGGCCGAAGCACTCCCTCCCGCCCACACGACCCCCGTCCGCTGGCAGCGCCGGCGGGCGGGGGTCGTCTCATGCCCAGCCAGCCCCAGAGTCGTAAATGGGGACGCTCTCCGCGAGCGTCAATGGCGACGGTGCGGACTGTCCCGAGCAGAGGGACGGAGCGTGCCCGGCCGGAGAGGAGGGCGCCTCCGTTAGCGGAAGAAGAGTGGCGTATAGTAGGCGCTGCCGTAGACGGGGGTGTAGTTCGCGTACGGCGAGTTCTGCGTCGTGGTGCCGTAGTACACCTGGTGCCGGGGATAGCCGAGGTAGTAGCTCGTGGAGGTGCCCGAGGGGGCGACGGGCGGCGGGAACACGACGACGGTCGGCGCGTAGAAGGAGTAGCGGACGGGAGCGACGTACTGCGGGCCGTAGTAGGTCACGTAGGGGGACGGCGCGAGCGGGGGCGGCGGGGGCGTGTAGTAGGATGCGTAGGGGGGTGCCTGGGAGGGCGGGGTGAATCCCGGCGCGGGGGCGGGTCCCTGGGCGCGGGCGGGTTGCGCGCCGGCGAGCAGGCCCCACGCCGCCAGCGCCAGGATCGGGTTCCTCACGATGCGCTTCACTGCAAGATCCTCCAGAGGGGCGGACAGAACCGGCGGCCCCGCGGACCGCCAGATCTTCAGTAAACCACGGGGCCGCCCGGGGCGCGCCCCCGTTTTCCCCGCCGCCGGCCGCGACGCCCCGCGGGCCGCCCGCACTTTCGTTACAACCCGCCGCACCGCAGCGGTGCCGGACGCGCCCTGGCCTGCCCGGATTTTGTGAAGTACAATAGCCACAAGCGAATCAGTCCATTGACCGTCGGCCGCGTCCGGTGTGGAACCGATCGGCAAACGCCCCCCTTGTGAGGACGCTTTACGTGGAGCCCGCGGGCAGCGGAGATCGTGGGGAGAAGGTCACCGAAACCTGGGTCACCCTCCCAGAACGACCGGTCTCGATGACGAACCGGAACGCCTGCCTGGTACACATCTACCCGACAGGCCCCGGCATGGGTTCGCGCTACACCCTCGCCGACAAGCCGCTGGTGATCGGCCGCGGCAGCGACTGCGAGCTGCGCATCCAGGACCACTCCGTCTCGCGCCGCCACGCCCGCATCCAGCCCGGGGCGGACGGCTACTACGCCGTCGATCTGCAGAGCACCAACGGCACCTTCCTCAACGACGTGCCCGCTTCGATGCACCGGCTCAAGGACGGCGACTACCTGCGCGTCGGCAACTGCATCTACCGCTTCCTCGCGGGCGGCAACGTCGAGTCGGAGTATCACGAGGAAATTTATCGCCTTACGATCATCGATGCCCTGACCGACATCCACAACAAGCGCTACCTGCTGGAGTTCCTCGACCGCGAGCTGTCGCGCTCGGGCCGGTACGCCCGGCCGCTGTCGCTGGTGATGATCGACATCGACCGCTTCCGCGCCATCAACGAGGACCTGGGGCACCTCGGCGGCGACTTTACGCTGCGCGAGCTGTCGGCGCGGATCAAGGGTAACGTCCGCAAGGAGGAGTTGTTCGCGCGCTACGGCGGCGAGGAGTTCGCGGTCGTGCTGCCGGAGACGACGGGCGACGGGGCGGTGGCCCTGAGCGAGCGCCTGCGGACGGTGGTGGCGTCGCAGCCGTTCACATACGAGGACAGGTCTTACAGCGTCACGGTCAGCCTGGGCGTGGCGACCACGACCGGCGACGAGACGATGACCCCCAGCGCCCTGATCCGCCAGGCCGACGAGAAGCTGTACCAGGCGAAGCACCAGGGCCGGAACCGGGTGGTCAGCTGAGAACTGCGGAACAACGCTCCCCGGCACACGACACAAGCCCGAAGCGTCGGCGTGCGCGTCGCCGCCGTCGAGCAGAGGTTCACGATTCGCCAACGAGGGCAGCGACCTTCGCCCGCAGCTGGGCCGGCTCGAGGCCACGGATCAGGAACGACTTCTGCCGCCCCTTCGCCCCGCTCACCAGCTCCACCTGCGACCGCTTCAGGCCGAACGCCTCGCGCAGCACCTCCGCCAGCGCCTGGTTGGCGCGGCCGTCCTCCGGCGGCGCGGTCACCGCGACCTTCAGCGCCCCGGCCTGCTCGCCCAGGATCGCCGTCTTCCGCGCCCCGGGCTGGGCGCGCACCGGCAGCAGACTGCCCTCCGCGTGTGCGGTGACGGCGATCACGTCGGCCCTCCCTCCAGTCCCTCGAACAGCACGGTGCCGAGGCGGACGAGCGTCGCCCCCTCCTCGACGGCGACCTCGAAGTCGTTGCTCATGCCCATCGACAGGTGTTCCAGGGAGTGCGGTGGCCCAAGCCGGTCCCGCAGCCGGTCGCGCAGGTCGCGCAGCGCCGTGAAGGTCGGCCGGCAGTCGCGCGGATCGTCGGTGAACGCCGCCATCGTCATCAGCCCGCGGATCCGGACGTGCCTCAGCGACGGCAGGGTCTGGGGAACTTTTTCCGCTTCGTTGGGGGGAAAGCCGTGCTTGCTGGCCTCGCCGCCGGCGTTGACTTCGAGGAGCACATCGACGGTGCGCTCCTGCCGCGCCGCTGCCTCTTCCAGGGCCGTCAGGAGGCGGAGGCTGTCCACGGAGTGGATCATCGCGACGAGGGGCAGGGTGCGGTCGATCTTGTTGCGCTGGAGGGGGCCGATCAGGTGCCAGTGGACGGCGGCGAGTGCGGCGGCCTTGTGCCACAATTCCTGCGGCCGGCTCTCGCCGAGGTGGGTCACGCCCAGCGCCGGCAGTTCGGCGGCGACCGCGGCGGACACCGTCTTGGTGACGGCGACCAGGGTGACGTCGGCGCGCGCCCGCCCCGCCCGCCGGCACGCGGCCCGGAGCCGTTCTTCCACCGCCCCCAGGCGGTCGGCGAGGACGCTCATGACTGTCCTTCGTTCGACAGGGTTGTCCCGGACACGACCGGGTTTTTCTACGCTCGGGCCGGGGCGGTGCCAGGGGCGTCAGCCCTTCTCCGGGCCGGCGCTGGCCCACAGTTCCTCGACGCGCTCCGCGACGCGCGGGCCGCGGCACATCCTCGTCAGGGGCCGCTGCGGCGCCAGGCCGGCCGCTTCCACGAGGACGCGGGCGGCGGCGTTCCCCTGCGGCACGTCCACGTAGACCGTCTGCCCCGCGTACCGCGCCAGCGCCTCGGCGAGAAGCGACTCACCCGCGCCGGCCCACGCGACGCAGGGGCCGACGTAGAGCGCCCGCGCCCCCAGCCGCGCCGTCGCGTAGCCGGCGACCGCGCCGCCGACGGTCGCGACACGGGCCGCCTCGGGCCATTCGGTCAGGAGTCGCAGGATCACCTTGCGCCGGTCGGTGCCGGTCGCCGCGCGGTCCAGGCGCAAGAGGCCCTCCAGGTGTTCGGGATGCAGCGGCTGCACGCCGACCGGCGTGGCGGTGGGGCCTGGCGTGCCCTCGTAGCGCGTCAGGACGTGTTCGGCGACGAAGCCGAGCTGCTCGTAGACCGGCCGGCCCAGGGGCGTGGCATCGAGGCGGACGGTCGGCACGCCGAGGCCGTCGAGGTGCGCCAGGGCGTGCTCCATCAGGGCGGTGCCGAGACCGCGGCGGCGCAGGGCCGGATCGACCAGGACCAGGGCGACCCAGGCGACGGGGCCGAAGACCATCGTGGCCGCGGTGCCTGCGGGGGTGCCGTCCAGTTCGGCGACGAAGGCGCCGCCCGGCTCCAGGTCGAGGAAGCGCCGCCAGTCGGCCTCCAGGGTGTTCCAGCCGGCCTGCTCCTTGAGGCGCATGCCGAGAGGGAGGTCGGTGGGCGTCAGCAGGCGCACGTGGATCATGGCACGATTCAAGCCCGGGGGTCGCACCTCCTGGGGGGACTTCGCCGTCGCTCGACCGAGGGAGTGCGACCCCTGGGCTTACGGGCTGCCACTTCCACACCCAGGCGCCCTCTTCCTTAAGAGGTATGGGAAGAAAGGAAGGTCGGCGAGCCGCCGGGCTGACCCCGGCGGGGTCTGTGGGGTGTCGCTGCGCGACGGGCCGCCGGCTCGCTCCTTCGTTCCTCCGCCTCTCAGGGATCCAGGAGGGTGGCGACTCAAGTCGAACGTGAAATAACACTCGGGTTTTCACCCTTTTTGAACTGATCTCGCGCAGTAGAACTAGTAAGGCGAGCGGCCGGTGCTGTGTCACCCGACAGGCAGTTTTGCGCTTAATCCCAATAACGGTATGGAGCGATACTTTGCCACCTGTGCCAGGGGCCTCGAAGGCGTACTCGCGGGCGAGCTGCGCGACCTCGGTGCGGCCGACGTCAAGCCGGGCCGCGGCGGCGCCGCGTTCGCCGGCGACCGTCCGGTGCTCTATCGCGCCAACCTCTGGCTCCGCACCGCAGTCCGCGTCCTCATGCCGGTCCTCGAAGCTCCCGTGACCTCGCCGGAGGAGCTGTACGACGCGGTACGCTCCCTCGACTGGGCGCGCTACCTGACGCCCGACCACACTCTCGCCGTGGACTGCAACGTGCGCGACTCGCACATCACGCACTCGAAGTACGCGGCCCTCAAGACCAAGGACGCCATCTGCGATCAGTTCCTCGAGAAGGTCGGCCGTCGCCCCAGCGTGAACGTCGAGGAGCCGATGGTCGGGCTGAACCTCCACATCTACCGCGACGAGGCCGTGCTGAGCCTGGAAAGCTCCGGCGCGTCGCTGCACAAGCGCGGCTACCGGCCGATCCTGACGCGGGCGCCGCTGAACGAGGCGCTGGGGGCGGCGCTGGTGCTCCTGAGCGGGTGGCGCGGCGAAACGGCGTTCGTCGATCCGCTGTGCGGCTCGGGGACGCTGCCAATCGAGGCGTCGTGGCTGGCGCTGCGGCGGCCGCCGGGCCTGACGCGGCGCCGCTTCGGCTTCCAGGGCTGGATGGACTTCGACGTCGGTCTGTGGGCGGAGCTGCGCGACGAGGCGCGGCGCGGCGTGCTGAAGCGTTTGCCGGCGCAGATCTTCGGCTCGGACGTCCGCCGCGATGCGGTCACGTTCTCGAAGAACAACGCCCGCGCGGCCGGCGTCGGCCACCTGCTGCGGTTCGCGGTGAAGGACGTGCGCGACTTCCGGCCGCCGGCCGGCCCGCCGGGCACGCTCATCTGCAACCCGCCCTACGGCGAGCGCCTCGGCGAGGAGAAGGAGCTGCGCGGGCTGTACGCGACACTGGGCGAGGTGCTGCGGACGCGGTGCGCGGGGTGGAGAGCCTTCGTGTTCACGGGCAACCCGACGCTCGCGGCGGAGATCGGCATGGGACCGGCCGAGCAAGTGCCGCTTTACAATGGCAAGATCCCGTGCCGGCTGTTGCGGTTCGACCTGCCGTGACGGCCGACTTCGAGGGGGGTGAGGCATGCGCTCCCCGCCCTGACGACACGGTTCGCCAGCCCGCGGCCCCGGGTTCCCTGGGAAACGCCTTTCCTGAGATCCCGCGTGGGCGTGCGCAGGTGCTGTGTCCGCTTTCCCTCTGCCGGGCACGCCGGCTTGTCCCTCGGCTCCACGGGAGGGCGGAGTCCTCCTGGACCGCCGCCATTTCCGAGGTCGACGCGGCCCACCGCCCGAAAAGCCCACTGAAACCAGGCTCATCCGGCGCCGCCCTCAGCACTTGGCACACCCTTTGCAACCTCTGCAATCTCAGTGAGAAACGCGGTTTGCTCACCCGAAACGGGTCCCGGAGAAGAGGCGGGATTCTTTTCCACGAAGCTTCCGACAAAGGAGATACTTATGGGTCTGGTACTACTGATTGTCCTGATCGTGCTTCTCATGGGCAGCCTGCCCAGCTGGGGCCACAGCCGCAACTGGGGCTATGGCCCGAGCGGCGTGCTGGGTCTGTTGCTCGTCGTCCTGCTCGTCCTGATCCTCATGAATTATGTGCAGTGGGGCTCGTGGGGCTGGGGTCCCCACACCGGCCCGTGAGACAGGGTGGAGTCCCAGACTATCGAACCACATTCGGGGCCGCCGACGGCGCCCCGAGCAGCCCCCAGCGGTTGGGGCGCTGCGACACCGGCAGAGTGAGGCCCAACTTAACCAGGAGGAATCACACGTGGCGAACACCGCTGGCAACATTAAGCAGCAGGGACAGGAAACGGCCTCCAACCTCGCGGACAAGGCGAAGGACGCGGCCGGCAACCTGGTGGACAAGGCGAAACAGGTGGCGGGTAACGTCGCGGACAAGGCCCGCGACCTCGCCTCGAACGTCGGCGACCGCGTCGATAGCGGCGTGTCCTCGGTCGGCAAGGGCATGGAGTCGCTGGCCGGCACCCTCCGCGACCGCGGCCCCAGCAGCGGCGTGCTCGGCAGCGCCACCTCGGGCATCGCCGGCGCCATGGACAGCACCGGCCATTACCTCGAGGAACAGGGCCTGAGCGGCATGGCGGAGGACCTGACCGGCCTGATCCGCCGCCACCCGATCCCGGCGATTCTCATCGGCGTCGGCCTCGGCTACCTGCTGGCCCGCATGACCCGCAGCTAGGTTTCCACGTTCGGAGCGGCGGGCGGGACGCCCCGCCCGCCGCTCCCGGCACTTTAAGGAGCGTACCCATGGCCACTGACCTGCAGAACGGCACGGAAACCAGCGTGACCGGCCTGGTCAAGGGCATCATCGACGACGTCCAGCTGTTGACGAAGCAGCAGTTCACCCTGTTCAAGCAGGAACTCCAGGAGGACTTCACCAAGACGCGGGCCGCCGCGACCCCGATGGTGATCGGCCTGGGGGTCGCGCTGATCGGCACCCTGTTGCTCGGCATCACGCTGGCGGAGATCCTGGTGGCCCTGACCCTCCCCAGGTGGCTCGCGTACGCGATCGTGACGGTAGTGATGATCGGCACCGGAGTGGCCCTGTTCTTCGCGGGGCAGAAGAAATTCGAGTCGTTCAACCCGCTGCCCGACCGGTCGCTCGAGGCCCTGAAGGAGAACGTAGAATGCCTGACAAATCCGAAGTAATTATGGAAAACATGGAAGGCACGCGGAAGGATCTCGCGGACAAGGTCGAGAAACTCGAGCAGAAGCTCGTGGGCACCATGGAGTCCGTGAACGAGACCGTCTCCGCGGTGACCGAGAGCGTCGAGACGGTCAAGGACACGATCGAGAATACCGTGGAGAGCATGAAGGACTCGATCCAGGGCACGGTCAAGGCGGTCACCGGCACGGTCGGCGATACCGTCGAGACGGTGACCGAGTCGGTCCACTTCGCGGTGGACGCGGTGACGGAGTTCTTCAATGTCCCGCACCAGGTGGAGCGGCACCCCTGGCTCATGATGGGCGGCTCGGTGCTGCTGGGCTACCTGGGCGGCCGGCTGCTGACGCCGCGCCGCTCTCGCTACAAGGCCGAGGCACCCGCCCCCCTCGCGGAGGCGGCTTACCACCCCTCCGCCGCGTTCATGCGCGGCGCGGAGGCGTCCAGGCCCCAGGAGCCGCGCCGCGAGGAACCCGCCGCACCGTCCGAGGGCAAGCACGATGGCTTGCTGTCCCGCCTGGGCGATCGGTTTGGCGGCGAGGTGAGCAAACTCAAGGGCATGGCCATCGGCACGCTGCTGGGCGCCGCCCGCGACATGATCTCCCCGTGGGTGCCCGAGACCCTCAAGGGGGACGTGAAGGAGATGATCAACGGGTTCACCTCGACCCTGGGCGGCCAGGTGATCGACGGCCCGGTTTTCGGCGGCTCGGGGGAGGAGCAATCCTCCCACCACGACGGCCCTTCCCGGGGGAACAGCCCGTCGCCGCAGAGCGGTGCGACGAGCCGGCGCTAGTTGCCGGGCGAACGGCCGGCGTAAGCCGGCTGGTGGGCGCGACGTTACGGAAGTCCTGTCGTTTCGTGTTCGGCCTGCGGTCGTAGGCTTCGCCCCCCGGAAGGGCGGGGCCTGCGACTGTTGATTTGGGGGCCGTCCCGGTAATTCCTACTAACCAGAGAAGGAGCCTATTCCCATGGCAGAAGTTGACACCCAGGACGTCGCCTCGGTCGGCTCGCGCGTGAGCTGGGGGGCGATCTTCGCCGGGGCGTTCGTCGCCCTGACCCTGTGCGTCTTTCTCGGCGTGCTGGGCGTGGCGCTGAACCTCAGCGTCGCCAACACCGACGTGCGCGGCGAGCAGCTTGCGACCGGCGCCGGCATCTGGACGATCGTGTCGCTGCTGGTGGCCCTGTTCCTCGGCGGCTTCGTGACCAGCCGCGCCACGGTCGGCGAGAGGAAGGGCGAGGCCCTGATGTACGGCGTGCTGGTCTGGGCCGTCCTGATCGGTATGATGGTCGGCTTTAGCGCGGTCGGTGCCAACGCCGACTACGGACTCGGCGGCTACCTGCGCCAGGCGGGCACCACGATGACCCAGCCGCGGATGCAGCAGGTCACCCCCGAAATCGCGCAGCAGGCGAACCTGACCCCGCAGCAGGTGGAGAAGATGAACGTGGCCTGGGAGGCGTCCCGGCAGGCCGCACATAACATGAGCGCGACCGCCCGGGCGTGGTGGGCGTTTGCCGGCATCGGCCTGTCGCTGTTCGCCGCGATGCTCGGCGCGCTGGTGGGCGCCGGCCCGGAGTTGGTGCTGCGTCATTGGGCCGGTCGCGGCCTGGTCGCAACGCCCCGGCCGCACTGAGCGCCGGCGTAAGTCGAAGGGGACGATAACGGCGAGTGGGAACGGCCTGCCTCCCGTCTGCGGACGGGTCGGGCGGGTCGTCCCCACTCGCCTGTTTTTTCGCCCTGTCGTGCAAACCCATTCCCGTCTGCCCCCTCGGCCCGTCTGCCCGGGATCATGGCCCGAGCCGTGCCGCCACGATCGGGCAAGCAGATTCTCAACCGTCGGTACGAGACTGCTCACGCCGCCCGGGTTCACCTCGATGAGAGGTCACAACTCTCCTTGTTCAAGGGTGACTCGCACCCACCCGCCGGCATTATTCTCATCGCAAGGAATCACAAGGAAAGAACTTGCGAGAATTCGTTCCGGGCGGGCAGTTTACCCTTGCGTTATTGGCACGCTGCGTGCATTAGATCACAACGGCTGCGGAAGGTCTGACAAGGGCAACTTTGAGTCAACACCTTGCGAACTACCTTGTCGAACCTTCCGTGTAGAAGCAGTGATGGCTGTTTGCAAAGGGGAAGAGGCTCTCAGTGAGCCGACTGCTGGGGGGCGGAACGGATTGCTGGGAGACTCCCCCTTTGCATTCTCTCAACCTTGTCTTGACCTACCATTCTTTTACGCGCGCGATCCCGTCCGAAGCACAGCACCCAGGGTCCTCGATCCGGGAGGCAGCCCCATCGCCCCTGAACCGCCCAGTGGCCTGCTCAATCATGCTCCTCGATCCAGAAACCACCACCCCACCCGCCGCAGACGCCCTGCACCAGGATAGCAGCCGTGAGCCCGTTGAGCGGCTGCCGGACTACGCGCCGGCGCTGAACGCGCTCCACCGGGCGTTCGCGCGCGAGCTGGACGAGGCGATCGGCGAACTGCCCCTGTGGCCGGGCAGCCGCGTGCTCGACACGCCCTGTGGCGACGGCTTCTACAC
>JBBRPS010000198.1:0-13687 GCA_038227745.1 Gemmatales bacterium
GGCGGTGAGGGCGGCGGCGAGGAGGAGGCGAGCGTAGCGGCGGGTCATGAGTCATTCTCCCCACGAAAAACGGGCCGCGCGGACGGCCCGCGCGCCGAATTAGCATTATCGGGGGCGAGCGGGGGAAATGCAACGGCGCCGATCATCCAGGCTTTCATGGACTGCTCCTGAAATCCGCAGCCGCGGGCAGAGCCGTGGCCTACCATCGCCGGCACGGTAGACCTGTAGGGTGGGCAGTGCCCACCGTTCAGCGGACGGTGGGCACTGCCCACCGTTCAGCGGACGGTGGGCAGTGCCCACCCTACAGGTCTACCGTGCCGAGATACTACTTCTTCTCCTCGGTGCCCTTCAGCATCTCGATGCGGACGACGCGCGGCCGCTCCTCGAACTCCCACTCCAGGCGCACCCGGCTGCCCTCCTTCAGCCCGCCGATCGCCTTGAGCGTCTTCTTGTCGAAGCCGCCGCCCTGCGCCGGGGCGCCGCCGACCCAGCGCGGCACGTAACGGCGCGCCTTCTCCTCGCCGTCCGCCTTCACCTCGACGAAGTTCGGGCCTCTCTTCGTCAGTGTGCCGACCACCCCGCCGGAGCGCTTCTTTTTCTCCTCCTTCTTCTCGTCCTTCGCCTCCTTCTTGTCGCCCGGGGCGCCGAGGACGGCGTGTCCCGGGTCCCCGGCGCTGACCCAGATCCCGGCGAGCAAGGCCCCCGCGATCAGAAAACGTGCGACGATTCGGCCGTGCAGCATCGTTCAACCTCCCTCGTTAACACCAGCGTTTCTTGTCCACCACGTTGCGCAGTGGCTGCCCCGCCACGAAGCGGCGCAGGTTGTCCAGGAGCGTCTCCAGGTGCCGCTCCGGCACGCGCGGCGAGGCCGCGGCGCAGTGCGGCGTAATGATGACATTCTCCATCCCCCACAGGGGATGAGCCGCGGGTAATGGCTCGACCTCGAAGACATCCAGGCCGGCCCCGCCGATCTCCCCGGCCTGCAGCGCCGCCGTCAGGTCGGCCAGGTCCACGATGACGCCGCGGCCGACGTTGATCAGGTACGCCGTGCGCTTCATCTGCCGCAGGCGCTCGCGGTTCATGAGTTTGTACGTCGCCGGCGTGTGCGGCGCCGCGATCACCACAAAGTCGCTCGCCCCGAGCAACTCCCCCAGGCCATCGGGGCGCAGCAGCGTTACGCCGTCCGGGGCGCTCGCGGCCACGGGGTCCACCGCCAGCACGCGCATGCCGAACGCCAGGCCGCGCCGCGCCGTCTCGCCGCCGATGCCGCCCAGGCCGATGACGCCGAGCGTGCAGTCGGCGAGCGTCCTGGCGGCGCGGTCGGAGGGGTGGACCTCGCCCGGCCCGCCGTAGCCCGGCAACTCATTCGCCTCCCGGCCGAGCATGTGCCAGACGCGCCGCTCCTGCTGGCGGAGGTAGACGTGGAAATTCTTCGCGAAGCACAGGATGAACGCGAAGACGTGGTCGGCGATCACGTCGCTGAAGATGCCGCGCATGTTCGTCACCACGACCGGCGACTCGACCAGCGCAGGGTGGAGGTACTTCTCCATGCTCGCGGTCGGCGACTGGGCCCAGCGCAGTTGCTTCGCGGCGGCGAGCAGCGGCGGCGTCAGGTAGCCGAACAGGGCGTCGGCGTCGGCGATCTCGGCGACGGCGTGCGCCTCGTCCAGGGCCTGCACCACGGCCATCGGCGCCGCCGCGGCGCGGATGCGGACGAGGCGTTCGTCGGAGACGGGCGGGTGGATCAGGAACTTCATAACGGTCATGTCTTCTCCCCTCTCCCCAGCAGCGGGGAGAGGGAAGCAATGCGGTCGGGTGGTTCCAAAGCGTCACGTTCCCCCGTACTATATGCCAAAGCGGGGGCGAACGACAAACCCGCCGCCCGGGGCCGCCCGGCGGGCGGCCGCGCGGGGCAAACCACGTATGCCGTCTCTGGTATCTCCGCAAGCCGACGCCGCGCCTCCTGACCCGGCGCCCCCCTGGGCCCGGCCGCTGTACGCTTGCGCGCGCCGCTGCCCCTTCCTGTCCCTGTTCCTGCTGGTGATTCTGTCCAACGCCGCCGGCAGCGTCTTCAACATCCTCTACAACCACCAGCTCATCGTCGGCCGCTACCTCGACGACGCCCAGCGCGCCGCCTTCTCGGGCGTCGCCCTGCCCCTGTACAACCTCCTGGCCTACCCGATCTGCCTGAGCGTGATGCTCTCCCTGGTCTGGCCGCTCCTGCGGTGCCGGCGCGAATTGCTCGCCGGCGCGACGGTGCCCCCCGGGCGGCTCGAAGCGTGTCGGCGGCGGCTCATCAACCTCACCTTCTGGACCGTCCTCGTCAACTTCCTCGGCTGGATCCCGGGCGCGGTCTTCTTCCCGCTGCTGATCTGCTGGCGCGGCGGCGACCACAACGCGGCGGCCGTCTGGGGCCAGTTCGCGGTGTCGTTCCTCGTCTCGGCAGTCCTGACCACGACGCAGACCTTCGTCGTCCTCGAAACCTTCCTGATCGCGGTCCTCTACCCCGACTTCTTCCGCGACGCCCGGCCGGCCGACGTCCAGGGCGCCATCCGCATCCCATTCCGCGTACGCCTGCTGCTCCTCTGGGGAGCGGTCGCGCTGATGCCGCTGGTCGCCCTGCTGGCCGTGGCCCTCAACTTCGGCCAGGTCGGCCACGACGCCGACGTGCTCAAGGCCCTGGCCTGGGGCGTGGCCGTCGTCGGCACGGTCTCCGGCGGCGTGATCTTCTGGTTCGTCGGCCGGGACGTGCTCGGCTGGATCGACCGGCACGCGGCGGCCACGAAGCAGATCGCCCAGGGCGACCTGGACGTCCAGATCGTCGAGCGCCGCCCCGACGAGTGGGGGCGGTTGACGGACCGCTTCAACGACATGGCGGCGGCGCTGCGGCGGGCGCGCGACGAGCACGAGACGTTCGGCCAGAACGTCAGCCCGCGCGTCCGCGACGCCATCGTCGAGCGCTACCCCGGCCTGGGCGGCGAGGTGAAGGAGGTCACCGTGCTGTTCGCGGACATCCGCGGCTTCACGCGGCGCAGCAGCGGCGAGCCGCCCGAGCGCGTGGTGGCACTGCTCAATCGCTTCCTGAGCCTGGCCGTCCGGGCGGTCGAGAACTGGGGCGGCGAGGTGAACAAGTTCCTCGGTGACGGCCTCATGGCGCTGTTCAACGCCGAACCGCCCTGCCCGGACCACGCCGACCGGGCCGTCGTGTGCGCCCTGGAGCTGCTGGCGCGCCTGGAGGGCCTGAACGGCGAACTGGCGGAGCAGCGGCAGGAGGGACTGAAGATTGGCATCGGCATCCACACCGGGCCGGCGCTGGTCGGCTGCGTCGGCGCGAGCATCCCGCTCGGCGACGGCCGCGAACGGCTGCGCCGCGAGTTTACCGCCATCGGCGAGACGGTGAACCTGTGCCAGCGCCTGGAGCAATTGACGAAAACGCACGGCGGCCCGATCCTGCTGAGTGAGCGGACGCGCTGCCTCCTGACGGCGCCGGTGCCGCTGACGCCGCTCGGGCCGGTGGCCATCCCGGGCTGCGACGACACCCTGGTCGTCTACCGCGTCGGGGCCGGGTAGAATAACATCTCGTTCCCACGCTCCGCGTGGGAATGCCGCGCCGGACGCTCTGCGTCAAGAATACGTGGAGACGTCGGCACTGCCTTGACGCAGAGCGTCTGTGGCGCATTCCCACGCGGAGCGTGGGAACGAGGGAAAGAAGATGACCCCGACCCGCACCTGCCGCCTGGTGACCCTCGGCTGCAAGGTCAACCAGTACGAGACCCAGTATGTCAAGGAAGCCCTTGAGGCCGGCGGCTATCGCGAGGCCGTCGATGGCGAGCCGGCCGACCTGTGCGTCGTCAACACCTGCACCGTCACGATGGAGGGCGACGCCAAGAGCCGCCAGCTCGTCCGCCGCCTGCACCACGCCAACCCCGGCGCCGCCATCGTCGTCATGGGCTGCTACGCCACGCGCGCCCCCGACGAGGTCGCCCGCCTGCCCGGCGTCACCCGCGTCGTCACCGACAAGGAGCGCCTTGCCGAGGAACTGCGTCCGTTTGGGGTGCCGAGCATGCCGCGCGGCATCACGCGCTTCGACGGCCACCAGCGCGCCTTCGTCAAGGTGCAGGACGGCTGCCTGCTCAACTGCACGTTCTGCATCATCCCCAGTGTCCGCCCCGTGCCGCGCAGCCGCGACCCCGGCGAGGTCGCCGACGAGGTCGCCCGGCTCGTCGAGGGCGGCTGCCGCGAGGTCGTGCTGACGGGCATCCACCTCGGCCATTACGGCATCGACCTGAGCCGCGGCCGGCCGAAGGAGGCGTGGTGCCGCCTGCCGCACCTGCTGGAGCGCCTGGGCCGGCTGCCCGGGGAGTTCCGCATCCGCCTGAGCAGCCTCGAGGCGGCCGAGGTGCGCGACGACCTGGTCGCCGCCCTGCTCCGCGTCCCCCGCGTCGTGCCGCACCTGCACCTGTGCCTGCAGAGCGGCTCCGACCGGGTGCTGGCGCGCATGAAGCGGCGCTACCGCACCGCGGGTTTCCTCGAACGTTGCCGCCGCCTCACGGAGGCGTTCGACCGACCGGCGCTGACCACGGACGTGATCGTCGGCTTCCCCGGCGAGACGGACGAGGACTTCGAGGCGACCTGCCGCGTCGCGCGCGCAGCGGGCTTTTCGCGCATCCACGTCTTCTCGTACAGCCCGCGCCGGGGCACGCCCGCCGCCGACTACCCCGACCGCGTCCCTCCCGCCGTCATCGCCGACCGCCGCGAACGCCTGCGCCTGCTGGAGCGCGAGCTGGCCGACGCCTATCACCGCAGCCTGGTCGGCCGGCGCCTGGAGGTGCTGGTCGAGGGGGCCGACCCGGGGCGGCCGGGGTACGCGCGCGGCACGGCCTGCCGTTACGCCCGGGTCTCGTTCGAGGGGCACGCGCCGGCCCTGGTGCGCCGTCTCGTCCCCGTCCGCGCGACCGCCGTGGCCGACGGCATTCTCCTCGCGCAGCCCGAACCGGAGGCGGGGCTGCCCCCGCCCCCCACGGCGGCAGTGGGGGCGCCCCGCCGCCTGCCCTTGCCCCAGATCGGGTGACCCCGGCCGCGGCAAAGTGGCCGGACCAGCGGCCGGATCCGCCTTGGCCTTCCGTGCGGGCATGGTAGACTATTACCATGACGGCGTGAGAGCTCACGGGGCCGCCTCCCCGGGCCTCCGTGTCGTGTAGACCGCCCAACCAAGAAGGAACGCTGCATGGACCGCCCGTATCGCCACATCGACGTCGAGACCGCGGGGGACGTCCACTGCGTCAAGCTCCGCGAGACGAAGCTGGACGAGAATGCGCTCTACGAACTGACCGACGAGTTGGGTGCCCTGGTCGGCGAGGACGGCTGCTCGAAGGTGGTCCTGACCCTGGGGCCGGAGGAGCCGCAGTTCCTCTACAGCGTGTTTCTGGCGAAGTTGGTCACGCTGCAGCGGCGCCTGCGCGCCAAGGGCGGGGCGCTCAAGCTGGCCGACGTCGCCGCCGACACGGTGCGGATCTTCGACGCCTGCCGGCTGACGCCGCTGTTCGACTTCCAGCCCGACCGCGCCGCCGCCCTCGCCTCCTTCTCGAAGTGATCCGCGAACCGCTCCAGGGAAGTCACCGGCCGGACGCGGCCCTGCGCCTGCTCGAGATGACACACTCCGCGAGGGATCAACCCGTTTCCGGGAAGGTCGGGACGAGGACGGGGGGCGGTTCCGGCCACCCCGACCGGCAGATCGCTTCCGCAAGGGCAATCAGCACATCGCACCGGAACCCGAGAAACCGATCGCCAGCCATCCCCAGCGAGCGGGCCGCCTCCCTCCAGAGTTCCGCCGCGCGGCACGAGTGGGACGCCACCCCCTGCGGCTTGCCCTCCCGGTGCTTCACGCCGGCGGCAGCCAGTTTGATCAGGCCCTTGAGGAAGTCCGCGACGGTCCCGCGCCGCCCGCAGGCGAGCCACAGACTCTCGAACTCGACGTGACTCTCCCAGTAATAGCGCCCATTGAAGAGATCGATTCCGTACAGGTACGGCTTGCTCGCCTGCCACCGCTCGGGATCCAGCGGGGACGGCGCGGCGGGAGGGGTGCCGAAGCTGTGCCCCGCCGGGTCGGAAACCGGGTGAGGGGCGCGACCCGGGATGAAGGCGTACGGCGGGAACGGCTTGTCAGGGACGAGTCGAACAACCGTGCGCGTTTCCTCGGAAGGCGTCATCGCTTCACACCTCCTGGGCGTTCGCGGTCGGTCGGACTCATGGGTCCCCACTTTCCTCGGCGAAGGAATCAAGGGGATGTCGCCTCGCCATCCACCTGCGGCGGGTCGTCGCGGGCCGTGACGGACGTGGTGCCGGGAGATTCGGGGGCAGGGTCCGACACCTTGGCCGGAGGGTCGTCTTCCACCAGGCGCATCCACGTCGGCCGCGGCGGATCCACGCCGCCGCCGCAGGGGCAGAGGCGGTTGACCACCTCCCCGCCGCTGCGTTCGCGGCGTTGGCAGACCGGGCATTCCCACACTCGGCGCACGTCGTGCTTCCAGCGTCCCCTGGGTCCTTTAATGGCTGCCTCCCTCCGTCGGCCGGGCGGAGAGGCCGTTTGTCGGCGGCCCGGTCCTTCGCCATTCTACCCGCCCGGCCCGGCCCCGCCACTCGCGCGGGGGCGCCCGCACATCGAGAAAAAGCGCTCAAGTCGCGACGGCCGGCTGCCGATATCGTCCTTACCCCTTTCCAACGCGAGATGTGCATCGTGACGAGGGTCGTAGCCTCAACCGGCAGGGCGGGGACATCAACTTCCCCTTTCACCCGACTTTCCCACGGTTCACTTCGGCAAGACTCGGTTTCCGAAAACGAGAGAGGAGGGGGGCATGAGGCGCGGTCGCCGCCTACAATCAAGAATTGAGCTGCGATCAATATCGTGCCCCAACTTGCACACATGATCACTCTGATGGGAATCTTCCTTGGCGTCGGTCTGGTCGTCGCGGGACTGCTGGCGGCCGCGGTGTCTTTGCACCGGGGGCTCAGCCGGGCCACCGGCCGCGAGACGGCCTGTGTGCCGGGCGACTCCCGGGCCACGAGGAGGACTGCGGTCCGCGCCCCCGTCGCCCCCCCGGCAACCGTCCCCGTGCTTTCCGCGCCTGTGTCCGGCCTGACGAAGGCGGAGGCGGAAGAACTGCTCGACTGGCTCGAAGTCCACGGTCATGCCGACTGCGAGTTGACGTACGAGGAGGCGACGGGCTTCACTGTCCGGCGCCCGTGACCGGGATCTCAGGAACCGGCCGCGACGCCCGGCCGCTCCCCGGCCCCTTCGAGCGGCTGGATCATCGAGCGGTCCACCTCGACCGACACCCCCTGGTGCAGGAACTGCACCTCCACAAGGAACCGCAACCTCTTCCCCTCCCTGAGGACCGTCCCCTCCATGCCGGCGAGCGCGCCGCGGACGATTTCCACGCGCGTGCCGGGGCGCAGGCGGTCCTCCGCCATCAGGGCGGCGCCGGACGCGATCAACTGGTGGACGCGGGCCAGGTCCGCGTGCAGCCGGGCCTGGTCGGCGACCGGCAGGCAGCGGACGACGGCGTTCGTCTCCAGGGCGTGGAGGCGCGCCTCGGCGTCGCCGTGCAGGAAGAGGTAGCCGGGGAACAGCGGCAGGTATGACGTGTGTACGCGACCCCCGCCCCGCAACTCGTGCCGGTGCAGGGGCAGGTAGAAGGCGAGGCGGCGCGCCAGGAACTTTCGCGCCAGGGCCTTCTCGGCGCGCGGCCGGGTGTGCAGGGCCCACCATTGCCCGGGGACCGCCGGTTCGACGGCCGGTCGGTCGAAGAGATCGTCGGGGAAGAGGCAGGTTTCCGGCGGCAGCAGGGGCATGGCAGAGTCCTCCTCACTCGGCGCGGCGGCAGTTTCGATCCTGTCAAAGATTGGGATCCCTTTGCGGGTTTGTCAAAATCTTCCGGTGGAGGCATAATGGCTGGGTTCCCGGGCTGGCGCGACTTCGTCCCCGCGCCAGCCGGCGCGGAGCCGGCTCGCCGTTTCGCGCTCACTCCGGGGTTGTGGGGAGAGGCGGTCGGTTGTATCCGTGAAGGAGAGGATTGGCAGGCGGTAGAAACAGGGCGCGGAGGTGGGCCATGACATCCTCGGGAGATCTGAAAGAGCGCGTGGCGCGGGCGCTGGCCGCGGAGATCGGGCCGGCGCTCCAGATGGACGGTACCGCCATCGAGGTGCTGGACGTCAGCGACGGCATCGCGCGGCTGCGCCTGAACGGGGTCTGCGGCGGCTGCCCCAGCACGATTATGATGGTCATCAACGGCATCGAGCAGGAGCTGCGCCGCCACGTCCCGGAGGTCGAGTACATCGAAGCAGTTCCGTGACGTCCCGTGGGTCAGGATTCCTATCCTGACTAATCATGTCAGGATCGGAGTCCTGACCCACGAAGAAGGCCGTCTTCGCCGCGCCCTGAACCCGGGAGGCGCCCCTTGTTCGACTTCGACGAGTTCGTTTTCGACTTCGACGAGTTCGTTGCGTGGCTGCCCTACCTGATCGGCGTGCTCAACATGCTGATCACCTTCGGCACTCTGGCCTGGGTCCTGATGACCAAGCGCGACTCCACCTCCGCCGTCGCCTGGGGCTTGCTCGTCGTCTTCCTGCCGCTCTTCGGGGCGGCCCTGTTCTACCTGTTCGGCTACCAGCACATCAGCCGCCCGCTCCAGCGCAAGCGCCGCCACAAGCAGAGCTACACCCTGCTCCACCCGCTCCGCCGCAGCAACGTGACGCCGCGGCCCGGCGCCCTCGCCGACAAGCCGGTCCAGCAACAGGGGCACGACTGGACGCAGTCGCTCGGCATGCGCATGGCCTGGCTCGCCGACCGCTTCGGCGCCATGCCGATGACCGCCGGCAACCGCATCGACTTCTACCACGAGGGCGCCCCCGCTTACGCCGCCATGCTCGAGGCCATCCGCGCCGCCAAGCACCACGTCCACCTGCAGACGTTCATCTACCAGCCCGACGCGGTGGGCGACGAGTTCCTCGACGCCCTGACGCGCAAGGCCAGGGAAGGCGTCAAGGTCCGCCTGCTCTACGACGCCATGGGGTCGCGCCGGCTGCGCCACCGCCGCCTGCGGCCGCTACTGGAGGCGGGCGGCCAGAGCAGCGTGTTCCTGCCCATGAACCTGTTCCGCCGCCGCATGCAGGTCAACATGCGCAACCACCGCAAGATCCTCGTGGTGGACGGCGACATCGGTTTCGTCGGCGGGCTGAACGTCGGCGACGAGTACCTGGGCCGCGACCCGCGCTTCGGCTTCTGGCGCGACACGCACATGCGCCTGCGCGGTTCGGTGGTGGCCGACCTGCAGCGCGTCTTCGCCGAGGACTGGAACTTCGCCTCGGGCGAGCGGCTGGTGGACCCCGAGACGCCGCAGCGGGGGGCGGCCTACTACCACCCGTCCGACGCCGGCGGCCCGTACCTCGTGCAGCTCATCGACTCCGGCCCGGACCGCGAGCTGAAGGGTATCCGCGAGATTTACTTCGCCGCCATCCTCAACGCCCACCGCCGCGTGTGGATTGCGTCGCCCTACTTCATCCCCGACGCCGGCCTGCTCGACGCCCTGCGCCTGGCGGGCCGCCTCGGCCTGGACGTGCGCCTGCTGACCCAGTACCGCCCCGACAAGTGGATCCCGCTGTACGCCGCCCAGTTCTACTGGGGCGCGGTGCTGGAGGCCGGCGTGAAGGTCTACCAGTACACGAAGGGGATGATGCACTCCAAGGTCGTGCTGGTGGACGACGAGTGGGCGTCGGTCGGCACGGCGAACCTCGACAACCGCAGCTTGCACCTGAATTTCGAGGTGAATTGTCTGATTTACTCGCGGGGGGCGGTGGCCGAGCTGGATGCCGCGTTCCGCCACGATTTGACGACGGCCATCCGCCTCGACCGCGACGTGTTCGATCGCCGTCCCTTCTCCTGCCGCCTGCTCGAGAACGCTTGCCGCCTGCTCTCGCCCGTCCTGTAAGGATTGCGGGACATAACGACACAAGCCCGACGCGCCAGCGAGGGGTAGTCTGTCCCTCGCTGGCGCGTCGGGCTTGTATGCACCGCCGCCCCGGTGTGAGGACACAAGCCCGACGCGCCAGCGAGGGACAGACTACCCCTCGCTGGCGCGTCGGGCTTGTTTGCCTGGGTTTTGTCCCATAGTCTCACCGCCCACGGGGCGAAAATCACCCTGCCCCTTCCCCCTCGTCTCGCTGTAGGCGCCACTTCAGGGCCGTGCAGCGCCGGGCCGTGTCCTGCCGCTCCACCGCCAGGCCCAGCGCCTTGCCGCTGCCGACCAGCACCACGAGCTTCTTGCCGCGCGTCAGCGCCGTGTACAGCAGGTTGCGCTGCAGCATCATGTAGTGCTGCGTGTGCAGCGGGATCACCACCGCGGGGTATTCGCTGCCCTGGGCCTTGTGGATGCTCAGGGCATAGGCGAGAGCCAGTTCGTCCAGTTCACCGAACTCGTACACGACCGGCCGCCCCTCGTACTCGACGGTCAACTCCTGCTCGTCGGGGTTGATCGCGCTGATGCGGCCGATGTCGCCGTTGAAGACCTCCTTGTCGTAGTTGTTGACGGTCTGCAGCACCTTGTCGCCGGCGCGGAAGGTCCAGCCGTGGCGCTGCACCTGCGGCCCGGCGCCGGTCGGATTCAGCGCCTCCTGCAGGCGTGCGTTGAGGTTCAGCGTACCGAGTTCGGATCGGTTCATCGGCGTCAGTACCTGCACGTCGCGCAGGGGGTCGAGGCCGAACCGCGCTGGGATGCGCTCGCGCACCATCGTCACGATCTTCTGCAGGATGGCCTCCGGCGTCGCCGCCTCCACGACGTAGAAGTCGCCGCCGCCCGGCGGGCACGACTCGGGCAGCTCGCCCTGGTTGACGCGGTGCGCCGCGCGGACGATGCCGCTCGCCCCGGCCTGGCGGAAGATCTCCGTCAGGCGGACCACCGGCACGACCCCCGAGGCGATCACGTCGGCCAGCACCGCCCCCGGGCCGACCGAGGGCAACTGATCGACGTCGCCGACCAGCACCACGCACGCCCACGGCGGCACCGCCCGCAGCAGCTGGTTCATCAGCACCACGTCCACCATCGAGGCTTCATCGACGATCAGCAGGTCGGCGTCGAGGTGGCGCTCGCGGTCGCGCTTGAAACCGCCCAGCGCCGGGTCGAACTCCAGCAGGCGGTGGATGGTCCGCGCCTCGCGCCCGGTCGTCTCGCTCAGGCGCTTGGCGGCCCGGCCGGTCGGGGCGCACAGGGCACAGCGGATATTTTTCGCCCCGAATATCTCCAGGATGCCGCGGACGATGGTCGTCTTGCCCGTGCCGGGGCCGCCGGTGATGACCAGCACCTTGCGCGTGGCGGCCTGGCGCAGCGCCTCGCGCTGCGTCTCCGCCAGCGTCAGGCCCATCTTCTGCTCGACCCACCCGAGCGCCATCTCCACAGCGAGCGCCGGCAGCGGGTGGGCGCCCGCGCACAGCTTGCGCAGGGAGCGCGCCACGCCCAGCTCGGCCAGGAACAGCGGCTTGGTGTACAGCCACGGCTCCTCGTGGCCGTCGAACGGCTCGCGCACCACCTCGCCCTCCTGCCGCTGGTGCTCGACCGCGGCCGCCACCACGTCGCGGTCGATGCCCGTTCGGTCCACGGTCTCCTGGACCACCGCCGCCTCGGGACAGCCACAGTGGCCGTGCTCGTTGCTCAGCTCCTGGAGGACGTAGCGCAGGGCGGCGCGGGCGCGCAGGGGCGAGCCGCGGTCGATGCCCAGGCGCTGGGCGAGCTCGTCGGCGGTGCTGAAGCCGAAGCCCCAGACCTCGGTGGCGAGGCGGTAGGGGTTGGCGCGGACCAGCGCGACGGCCTGCTCGCCGTAGGTCTTGTAGATGCGGACGGCGCGGGCGGTGCCGACGCCGTGCGACTGGAGGAAGACCATGATGTCGCGGACGGCTTTCTGCTCGCGCCAGCTCTCGCGGATGCGCTGGACGCGGCGCGGGCCGATGCCCTTGATCTCCTGCAAGAAGGCGGGGCTCTCGTCGATGACGGCCAGGGTGCGCTCGCCGAAGACCTCGACGATCTTGCGGGCGTAGTGACGGCCGATGCCCTTGATGAGCCCGGAGGCGAGGTATTTTTCGATGCCCTGGGCGGTGTGTGGCGGCGTGGTGCGCAGCTCGTCGGCCTTGAACTGCTGGCCGTGCTCGCGGTCCTGCACCCACTCGCCGCCGGCCTCGATGTACTCGCCGACGACGGCGCTGGGCAGGCTGCCGACGACGGTGTACAGGCCGCGGCGGCCGCTGACCTGGACGCGCAGCACGGCGAACCCGTTCTCCGGGTTGTGGAAGGTGACGCGCTCGATGATGCCGGACAGGCGCTCTTTCATCGCCTTGCATTGTACCGGAGCGAAGGGGCAAGGCGTATGTCAGCGGCGGCGCGGTTTCTTTCCCCCTGGCCGCTCGGGCGCGGCCTCGTAGCCGGCTTGCCGTTTCGCACTCACTTGAAGCCGCTGGCTGCGCAACCCAGCAAAGGGAAACCTCAGGCTGGACGGTTTGTCCAGAGAATGGGATAATGAACTGTGAGCCGCTGTACAAACCCTCAGCGTACAGACCGTTGAGGAACGCCAGGAAAGGCGTCCGCTCATGAGCAGTGAGCACACGAAAAACAAGAGGCGTTCCACCAAGGAAAAACACGACGAAGGTCAGCGAAAGAAGAAAATGGGCGCTGGCGGCGAAAAGGGCGACAAGAGGCGGAAGGAGCAACAGCGGAAACGGCGAAGACCTCAAGAGGACAAGGGAGGGTGAGGTATATGGCTACCGCCGCCAAAGTTGGCGCTCGGATCGACAACCTCATCAATGCGGAGCGGTGGGAGGAGGCCCGTACGCTCATCGAGAAAGCCTTGAAGAAAGAGCCAGAGAACCACTGGTTATGGACGCAACTCGGGGAGACGTACTACGAGCAGGGAGAGTACAAGAAGGCACTGGAGACGTTGCTCAAGTCGAGGGACATCCTGCCCGACTGCCCGCTTACGCTCTGGCACCTGGCTGGCACTCTGGACGTTCTTGGCGACCACCCTGGCGCCATCCGCCTGTATACATGGCTTCTGCGAAGCAAGAGGACGCCAGAAGACGACCCGTGTTGGGAAAGCGAAGAGTGGACGGATACCCTCAAAACGGATTGCATTTTTCGGATGGGGATTTGCTTCAAACACCTCAAGAAGAACAAACAGGCTGCGCACTGCTTCCGCAAGTATATCGACATCTCTTTACTAGGAATCGAGGGTTCGTACCCGATTGAAGAGGCGCGGAAGCACATCCAGGAACTGAACGAGGGCGAACGGGACGCCGCAGCACACGAACTGCAAGAGGCCGCTGACTGGCTCGTGCGCGAGTCAGGAGAAGAAGTCTCCCTGAACGCTCCTCCAGAACTGGACCGGAAGAGCTTGCAGCAATTGCAAGAAGCCTGAACGGGACGAATCCGATCAGCGCGGCTCGCGTGGTGCGCCTGGAAGATTGAGAGCCGGTCGCTTGACTTCGGTGTGCTCGTCGCCGCGAACGGGTGTGATCGCTCCATTCCACCTGTTTACGCGGGTTTCTTGGCCCTCTGGTTGGTGAACCCCAGGCCACTCCCCGCTAGCGCCGCTGTTGGCGCTTTGAGGGACGCCTGATGGACTTCGTCCCCGAGCCCACTCAACCAGA
>JBBRPS010000199.1:0-13658 GCA_038227745.1 Gemmatales bacterium
AAAACCTGCACTGAATTCAGGAGAGCCGCGACAGCCCGTGTTGTCGCGCTTTCCGCATGAATTCTGCGGTTTCCGAAGAGTGACACCACACTGTCATCGCTACCGACTTGGATGCAAGTTTTCGTGCCAGAAACACTAGCCCTCGGGGACAAGGTGGCGGGCGACGCGGTGCGGGTTGTTGAACAGCCTGCCAGGCACGTTACGCCTGGGTCTTCCAGTTCGAGACGAGCAGCGGCATCCTGTCAAGCCGATGCCCACAAACTGACCCGTAAACCTGCTACCCGTGGTGCCCGTTCCCCCGCCGCTTCAGGTTCGCCAACAACTCCTCCAGACCCGCGCGGGAACGGAGAGGGTCGAGGGCTGAACTGGCAGCAAACTCGTCCACCGATCGGAAGCGGGCAAGGACCACGTGCCATAAAAGATCCAGGGCCAGGGTTCCTCTGTCCTCCGCACGTTCTCTCTCACATAGAGCGACCTTCTTGATCCACCGCGCTTGCAGATTTGCCGCCGAGAGGTAGATGACAGCCGCCCCCATGGCCAGGAGGGCCACGAAGGTACTCGCCGTGAACCACCGACCCGGCATAATGAGCCTGGCGGTGACCGCGAGGCAGGTGGCGGCTGTCAGCATTGCCGCCGCACTGGCCAGCACAAGCAGGCGGTAGCGGACGAGCCACCGCCGGGTTCGGATTACGAGCGGCTCCCGCCAGGCCGCCCCAGGTTCGCCCGCTAGCCAGTGTTCCACGTCTTCCGCCAGGGCGCGTGCCGAGCCGTAGCGGTCCTCGGGCTTCAAAGCCATGGCCTTCAGGCAGACCGCTTCCAAACCTGCGGACACCTCCGGCTTCAGCGCACGCGGGGGTGGGAAATCGCCCCGCTGTACCCGCTGCAACATACCCCCGACGTCCTCATCCGCGAACGGAGCCTCGCCGGTGAGGAGGTGGTAGAGAGTGGCGCCAAGGCTATACACATCACTGGCCGGTCCCAGCCGGTCGTGGTGGCCGGCTGCCTGCTCGGGGCTCATGTAGGCGGGAGTGCCCAGCGCCCGACCCATCTCCGTCGGCGCCGACCCGCTCGCCGACGAGGGCTGCAGGGGCCTCTCACTGCTGGCCGTGCCAGGCTCCGCGGCGCCGACCAGCTTGGCGAGGCCCCAATCCACGACGAGTGTTTCGCCGTACTGCCCGAGCATGACGTTGCCCGGCTTGAGGTCGCGGTGCAGCACGCCGCGGCTGTGCGCGTAGGCGACCGCGTTGCACACGTCGAGGAACCGCCCCAGCAGCTTGCGGAAGGCCAGCGCCCGCTCGCCTGGATCCTGGTTCGGCTTCTCCCCCTTGTGGAAGCGGGTGATCGCCGCCTGGAGGTTATCGCCGCGGATGAAGCGCATGGCGTAAAAGGGCCGGCCGTCGTCGTACTGCCCCAGGCCGTAGACCGGTACAATGCCCGGGTGCTCCAGACCGCCCGTAATCTCCGCCTCCAGGAGGAAGCGCGCCCGGCTCTCCGGGTGGTCCGCGTACTTGCCCTGGATCTCCTTCAGCGCCACCTCGCGGTGCAGTTCCTCGTCGTGGGCGACGTAGACCTGGCCAAGCCCCCCCTTGGCGTGTGGCTGCAGGATGCGGAAGCGCAACCCCGAGGAGGTCGGCGTGCCCACCGAGGAGAGCGCCCGGGAGGCATAGGGATCCTCTTCCTCCTTGCGGGCCGCGGAGACGTGCGCCAGACTGGCGTGCAGGTCATTGTCGGCGATCTGCTTGAGCTGGTCGCGCACCGACTCGATGGAACTGACGGCCTCCAGGCTCTTGGCGGGGTCGTCCTCGTGCTGCTTGAGGTGCTGCCGCACCAGGGCTTCGAGGAGCGCGTACCGCTCGGCGTCAAGGGCGCCCTGCGTGCGGAGGATGTCGCCGAGCGACTTCGCCTTGTCGAACAGCCACGCCTGCATCGCGGCGATGAGTGCCTCGCGGCTGATGAAGGCATTCTGAAACGCCAGGATCCCGAACAGCAAATTCCGGTCGCTCTCGGCATTCGGCATCGGGCGCTCCTGTCAGAACGTCAACTCGGTGCGGCAGGGTCGGCCTGGAGGGTCGGGGAGGTCGCCGGGCGCGGCTGTTCTTCGTCTCCGGCGATGGTATATTCTCCCACATGCGGGGTGCAAGGGGCCGACGGGCGGTGGCCCGTTGCGGCCGCGGCACCGGGTACGAAGCGGAGGCTGCCGACCATGCTGCGGTCGATCTTCGGGGCTGTGGTCGGGTTCATCGTGGGGGCCATGTTCGGGGCGGGTGTTTCCCTGCTCATTCACCTCGGGCAGACGGAGGCGATGGGCCCGGATCCTGTGCCCTTGAGGATTTACTCCCTCCTGTCGCAAGGCCTGGTGGGCGGGGGGTTCGGGGCCATCACCGGTGCGATCATTGGAGCGACGGGGGCGGTTCTCCGAGCTTTGAAGGCACTCTCCCATGAACCTCCGCCTCCTCCAGCTCGGTGACTCCGCCCTGCCCATCGGCGGCTACTGCCACTCCTGGGGCCTCGAAGCGGCCATCGACCGCGGCCTCGTCCGCGATGCCGCCACCCTGGAACGCTGGACGCGCCTCTGGCTGCGGCACACCATCGCGCCCTTCGAGGCCATCGTCGTCGCCGCCGTCTGCCGCGCCGCTCAAGCCGGCGATTGGCCCCTCGTCCTGTCCGCGAACCGGTTCGTCTGGGCAACGCTGGCCCCGCCGACGCTCCGCCAGGCCAGCCGCGACATGGGCGAACAACTCCTCGCTCTCGCCGAACCCTGGCCGTGGGCAGAGTCGGCCGTGCAGGCCCTGCGGCGATCGACCGACGACGACCCAGCGACCGCAGAATGGCACCACGCCATCGTCTTCGCTACACTGGCCGCAGCGGCCGGCGCCGCGCCGGAGGAGGCCCTGGCCGTCTACCTCCACCAGGCCGCCCTGGGCGTAATCGGCGCCGGCGTCCGCGCCGTCCCGATCGGCCACACCCACGGGCAGCAGATCCTCGCCCGCCTCCACGGCGAGCTGGAGGCGCTGGCCCACGACGCCGCCGGCCGCGCTTTGGAGACCGCCGGCAGCTTCTGCCCCGCTTACGAGGTCCTCTGCGATGCACAGCGAACCCTTTATACCCGACTTTTCCGATCCTGAGCGCCGCCCACGCATCCCGCGCATCGCCCACAACGACCACTCGCCCAAGGGGGCCGGCCCCTACTCCGGGCCGCGCCGCCGCGTCTTCACCCTCGGCGTCGGCGGGCCGGTCGGCTCGGGCAAGACGGCCCTGGTCGAGCGCCTGTGCCGCGAGTTCTGGCCCGCACTCGATCTGGCCGTCATCACCAACGACATCTACACCAGGGAGGACGCCGAGTTCCTCGCCCGCCGCGAGGTGCTGCCGCTCGACCGGATCGTCGGCGTCGAGACGGGCGGCTGCCCGCACAGCGCCATCCGCGAGGACGCCAGCGTCAACCTGGCGGCCATCAGCGACCTGGAGAAGCGTTTCCCACGCCTCGAAGTGGTGATCGTCGAGTCGGGCGGCGACAACCTGGCCGCGACCTTCTCGCCGGAGCTGGCCGACCGCACGATCTACGTCATCGACGTCGCCGAGGGCGACAAGATCCCCCGCAAGGGCGGCCCCGGCATCACGCGCAGCGACCTGCTCGTGATCAACAAGACCGACCTGGCCCCGCACGTCGGCGCCGACCTGGACGTGATGCGCCGCGACAGCAAGCGGATGCGCGGCGAGCGGCCGTTTTTGCTCATCAGCCTGCGGAACGGCGAGGGCGTGGCGGAAATGCTGCAATGGGTGCGTGGTCAACTCGAATCACGGCCGCGGACTTCGTGACGCCCCCGGAGCTGGCCGCGTGGGGCCTGGCCGACGACGGCGCGGGCCGCATCGGCGGCGTGCGCGTGGAGCTGCTCGCCGCCGCGGACAGCACGCGCCTCGGCAAGGCGTACCAGCAGGTGCCGCTGCGGCTGCTGCCGCCGTTCGCTTTCGGTCCTTCGGAGCCTGCCCTCCTCTACCTCCTCAACCCGACCGCGGGCCTCCTCGATGGCGACGCGCAGCTCGTGCAACTCCACGCCGGGGCCGGGAGCCGGGCCGTCGTCACCGGCCAATCGGCGACGCGCATTCACCCGGCCGTCCGCGGCTTCTGCACGCAGCGCTGGGCGGTGCGCGTCGAGGCGGGCGCGGTGCTGGTGATCCTGCCCGGGCCGGCCATTCCCTTCGCCGGCTGCCGTTTTTACCAGCGCGTCGAGATCGACGTGGCGGAGGGCGCGGGCCTGGTGTGGGGCGACGTGTGGCTGGCCGGCCGCTACGCGCGCGGAGCCGAGTCGGAGCGGTTCCAGTTCGAGGCGGTGGTGCAGGACCTGGCGGTGCGGCGGGCGGGACGGCTCGTGTACCGCGACCGCTTCTGCTGGCGCGGGCCGTGGGACGAGGAGACGGCGGCGTGGCACTTCGGCGGGGCGGCCGCCTGCGGCAGCCTGTTCGTGACCGGCGCCATCCCCGAGGGGGAGCCAGGGGCGGCGGCGGCGCGGGTCGCGTGGTTCCCGACGGCGTTCGGCGACACGTGCCTGCGCTGGCAGGGGACGTCGGAAGCCGTCACCGGGGCGGTGGTCCACGCCGCCCTCGGCGCCGCGGCCGGCCTGGCCGGCGGCACGCCGGAACGGCCCTGGCTGCTGGCGACGAACCACCTGGCCCCCAATCACTGGTTCTCTCACGCGCCGCCCAGCAGTGCGTCGAGGTGAGCCCCCGCCGCGACGTCCTCGGGCGGCGCCCCCTTGCGGAAGATGCGGGCAGCGGCCCCGAGCAGCCGAACGCGCCCGCCCTCGACCCTCAGGACGCCGCCTTCCCACAGGCCGACCACCGGCGTGTCGTTCAGCTCGTGGAACTCGCGGATGCGGTCGTCGCGCGTCTCGCCGTAGTGCTCGTGGTAGGACTCTCCCGCCTTGACGTACGTCTGGCCGGTGAAGTAATGCGGGTTCACCTGGAACGGCACCAGCCCCAGCGCGTCGAGGCTCGGCGGCCAGGTGATCGGCATGTCGTTCGTCGTCTTCATCGTCGGACAGGCGACGTTGGTGCCGGCGCTGATGCCGAGGTACGGCACGCCGGCGCGGACGCGCTCGCGGATCACGTCGAGCAGGTCGAGGCGGTAGAGTTCATTCAGGAGGCGGAACGTGTTGCCGCCGCCGATGTAGATTCCTTCGGCGCGGCGCACGGCCTCGCGCGGGTCGTCGTGGCGGTGAATGCCGTCGAGCGCGTAACCGGCGTGCAGGCCCTTCTCGGTCAGCTTGTGGACGTACTCGTCGTGGTCCCGCAGGGCGTAGGGCACGAACAGGAGCCGTTCGACCGACCCGAAGAAGGAGCGCATCTGTTCGGCCAGGAAGCCGACCCGCTCCGGCGTCCGAAAGCCGCCGCTGCCGAGGAGCACGCGCATGGTCCCGCCCTCCGCTTCAAGGGTAGCAGTCCGCGTACCCGGGCATGGCCGCTTCCCTGATCGGCTGTTCCCGAGAAAAGCGTCGCAGTCACCACCCCGAACCTGCACTAACCTTGCTACAGTCTCGATTTCAACCGCCGCAACGCCGCCTCCGCCTCGTGCGTCAGCCGCGCTTCCGGCGCCCCCTCGCGAACGAGCCGTTCCAACACCCCCCGCGCCGCCGCGGTGCCGACGTGCTCCAGCACCTCCACCGCCCGCACCTGCCGCAACGTCTCCGCCGGCCAGTTCGTCAACTTCCCCAACAACACCTCCAGCCGCCGCTTGACCTCCAGCGGCAGGTCGGCGGTGAACGCCTTTTGCAGCGCCGGCGCGGCCACCTCGCCGAGTTTTTCCAACTCCTTCATGGCCTGACCGCGGACCTTGAACTGCTCGTTGCCCAAGTTGGCGAGCAACTCCGCGAGGCGCCGCGTTTCCGCCATGGGGGCCGGCTTCACGCGCCCGCCCAGGAACGCCACCGCCCGCCCCGGTGAGGAGAGCATTTTCCCCATCGCCCGGTAGGCGCTCGCCGCGCCGACGCCGAGATCCTCCCAGCACGCCTCCAGTTGCGCCGCGGTCAAGTCGGCCGCCTTGCCGGGCCGTTTCGTGAACCGGCGCACGTCCCATACCAACGCCGTGGTGTCCAGCCCGCCCGAGACCAGCCGCGTGCCGTCCGGCGAGAAGGCGACCGTCAGCACCCAGCCGCGGTGCCCTTCCAGCCGGCCGATTTCCTGGCACGAAGGCAGGTCCCACAGGCGTACCGTGCCGTCCATGCTCGCCGCGGCGACGGTCCGACCGTCGGAGGAATACGCGACGTCGAAGACCGTTTTCGTGGGGCCGGTCAGCGTGCCGCGCTGCCCACCCGTGGCGGTCTCCCAGAGGAGGACCGTTTTTTCCACCAAGCCGGTGCAGGCCACGGTCCGGCCGTCGGGCGCCAGGGCCAACCCGTTGGGGCGCGACCCTTCCGCGAGGGCCCGGCGTTGCTTCCCCGTCACCAGATCCCAGACGCGCACGTGCTTCGTCTCGTTCTCGCCCGGCTCGCCGAACCGCGCCCCGAAGAACACGATGCCGCGGGAAATGAGCGCCTGTCCGTCCGGCGTGAAGGCCAGCCCGGCGACCGGCGTCAGGTGGCCGGGCAACTCACGCCGCAACTTGCCCGTGGCCCGGTCGTACAGGCGGATGTCGCCCACGTTGTACGACTTGCCCGACGTGCCCCGGCCGCCCACGGCGATCCAGTTGCCGTCCGGCGAGAACGCCAGACACATGCCCTTGTAGCGCTGCACTTCCTTGCCCGTCGCGACGTCGCAGACCACCATGACCTCGTCGCCGCGCGCCACGGCCACCAGCTTGCCGTCCGGCGACACGCCGACCTTGCCCAGCGTCTCCGCGTTTCGCGACGGGTGGACTTTTTCCTTGTTCGGGCCCACCTCCAGTTGGTGGATTGCCTTGCCCGTCCGCGCGTCCCACAACCGGGCCGTGCCGTCCCAGGCGCAGGTGATGATGGTATTGCCGTCCGGGGTGTAGGCGGCCGACATCAGGCGCTCCTGGTGCCCCGCCAGGGCGAGTTTCGGCTTGCCGGTGGACGGGTCCCACAGGTGGACGGGGGACGCGTCGCCCACGGAGGCCAGCGTCCGGCCGTCCGGGGAGAACGCCACCGAGTTGATGCGGTCCGGGTGCCAGCGCGTGTGCAGAATTTCCTTGCGCGCCGTCCAGTCCCAGAGGTGAACGCGCTGGTCGCTGCCGCCGATCGCCAGGAGCTTGCCGTCCGGCGAAAAGGCGGCGCGACTGCCGATGCCCTTGGCTCCGCCCAACGTGTCGAGTTTCTTGCCGGTCGCCGCGTCCCAGACGCGCGTTTCCTGGGGGCCGACCGACAGGAGGAACTTGCCGTCCTGGGAAAACACCACGCCCGCGACGGGGCCGACCTGCCCTTTGAGATCGTGCAGCAACCGGCCGGCCGTGTCCCAGACGTGCACCGTCTTGGCATCGCAAACCGCGGCCACGGCGTGCCCGTCCGGGGTGAACGCCACGGCGGCGGCGTTGGCCCCCTTGGCCACCAAGGTATGCAGCAATTTCTTCTCGGCGACATCCCACAACCGGACGGACTCGCTGTCCCCGGTAACGAGCAGGTTCCCCCTGGGCGCGAAAGCCAGTGCCTGCAGGTGGCCGGGGAACCTCTCCAGGCGTCCCGCCTCCTTGCCGGTCGCCGGGTCCCACAGGTAGAGCACCTTGTCCGCGCCCGCCCCGGCGAGGAGCTTGCCGTCCGACGAAAAAGCGATCCCCCCTCCCACGCCGCCTTTCGGGCCGAGGAGGACCCGCACTTCCTTGCCGGTCACGGGATCCCACAGGCGGATGCGCCTGTCCCAGCCGCCGGCCGCCAGCCATTGACCGTCCGGGGAGAAGGCCACGAGGGACGAACTCTCGCCGCGGAGGCGGCTCGAGCCCAGCCGTAACAGGGCACCCGGCGGCAGCGGGTCGCCCAGGGCATCGACGCGCTTCATTTCCTTGTCCGCCGGGCGTGGCAAAACCCCTGCGTCTTGTTGTTCGGATCCCGACGGCTCGCCCGAAGGGGGATACGCCGCCACCCCGACGCCGGCCGCGACGACGCAGACCACGACAAATGCCAGGGCCGCGCGGAGTTTGTGCGTCGCGGCGGCGAGCAGGGATTCGGCGAGGGCCGCCGCCCGCTTGGTGGTTGCGGTGCCGGGGACTGCCCCCGCCAAGGCCGCGGCGGGAACCGCGTCCGCCAGCGCCGGGGCCGCCAGCGCCACCGCCAGCGTCAGCCCCCGCCGTGTAAGCCGCGCGTGCAAGATCTGCTTGCCCTGCTCCAGCCGGCGCCGCACGGTCCGCAGCGACGAGCCGAGCAACCGGGCCGCTTCTTCTTGCGTTCGCCCTTCCAGCCAGCACAGCACCGCCGGGCCGCGAAAGCGTTCCGGCAAGGCGGCCATCTCCTCGTCCAGCGCGACCAGCAGATCGCGGGCGGACAGCGCTTCGTAGGGGTCGGGGGCGGCGGGCTCGGCCGGAATCGTTTGTGGCCGGCGGGCGGCCTCGCAGCGAGCCTTGTTCGCCAGCCGCAGGGCGACGGCGTACAGCCAACCGGCGACGGAATCACGCCAGCGGACGGCCCCGGCTTTCTTCGCCAGGACGAGGAAGGTGGCCTGGAAAACGTCCTCCGCATCTTGAACATCGCGGAGGGCGCGGCGGCAGGCGTTCCAGACCAGCGGCCCGTGCCGCTGCACCAGGGTGGCGAACGCGGCCTCGTCGCGCTGGGCGGCGTAGCGCCGCAGCAAGTCGCCGTCGGTCCCCAAGGTGGGGGGGGCGCCGTGGACCAGCCGCCGGATGTGCCGCATCAAAACGCCTGCCGTGATCTTGCCCATGACCGCACCTCGCCGGAATGCGTTGCCTGGTTCACTGTATAGCATGCCGGCCGAGGCAGGGGAGCGGCCAAGTTTTTTTCTTAATTCGTTTAGGAAGGCCCCTTCACCCGCCGCAGGGCCGCCGCTGCGCGCGTCCGTCGCGCCGGCGTCGCCCCCGCGGCGCCTAGCCCTTTCAATTCCGGTAACCGTTCATCCGACTGAGGGGCGCAGGTGCTGCCTTGCCGCCCTTCTACAATGACGTCATGGCCACGGTGACTTGTCCCGGTTGTCAGGAGCGCGACGAGCGCATCGCCGCGCTCGAACGCCGCGTCGCCGAACTCGAGGCGACCGTCCAGGACCTGACCGCGCGCCTGGGCAGCAACGCCACCAACTCCGGCACCCCGCCCTCGGCCAACCCGCCCGGCACCCCTAAGCCCGTCACCAAAACGCGCACCGGCAAGCGGCCCGGCGGCCAGCCGGGACACCGCCCGCGCCTGAAGCGGCGCTTGCCCCCGGAGCGCCTCCACAAGGTCATTCCGTTCGTCCCCAGCCACTGCGACCGCTGTCACGAGCCGCTGCCGCCCCACCCGGGGCCCGACGACCCCGAGCCCTCCTGGCATCAGGTCGCCGAACTGCCCAAGGTGGCGGCGCTGGTCACATCGCCCACGGCGTGTCGGACCGACGCGCGCCACTGACCGGGCGTTTCGGGGTTCTCTTCGCTCGCATGACGAGCTGAGGGCCTCGGCCTCGTTTCGGGAACGTGATCATCTCGCGCTCGGGCGATCCCAGGCGGTTGGCAGACCTGTTTCGGCCGCGCCAACCGCCGGGGCTGCCCCACGGCACGGCAGCTGACCGTGGCTATTTCGGCTTCTCCTCCGCCTTCTTGAGTAACGCCGCCACGTCGGCCCACAACTGCGTGAACGCCGCGCGTTCGTCCGCCGGAAGTTTGGCCAGGGCCGCCGCGTCGCGGATGCCGGCCAGGTCGGTGTCCTTCTGCCAGTGGCTCAGGGTCCGCACGATGAACGGTCGAGCCTGGGGCGGGCCGGATTCGAGGAGCTTGCCCCAGGCAGTCCGTTCGGCCTTCAGCCAGTCGAGGGCCTGACGGCGGAGCTTCGCTTTCGCCGCGTCGTCGAGCGGCGGCTCATCCTGGCCTTGCCCGGCGGCGGCCAGCGCGGCGGCGCAGGCGGCGTTGTAGCGGTGCTGCGTCTGGCGGTCGTCAGCCAGTTTCCGATCGCCTTCCATGGCTTCCGCCCAGAGCTTGGCAGCGGCGGCGAATTGCTTGTGGTCGTAGGCAAGTCGTCGTGCGAACTCGGCGAGGCATCTTGCTCCCTCCGGATTCCCGGTCGTCGCCCGCGACCAGTCGGCCGCGGCGGCCTCCCAATTCTGAAGCTGCTCATAGGCGCGGGCCCGTTTGCCAAGCAATGCGGAATTCGTCGTCTTCTCAGTGATCCCCTTGCTGTACACAGCAATCGCCGCTTTCCATTCGGTGTCGCCAGCATTCAGATCGCCAATTGTGACAGCCAGGGCCGGATGGGTTGAGACGAGCCTGTCGATCGCGCGCTGATCGCCACGCGTCCGAGAGGCCCAAACCAATCTCGCCAACAGCTCGCGCAGGCCGCACTTGACGAAACGGTTTTCTGGCTCCTTTTCAGCACGTACGACCCATGACTTGAGCACGGTCTGCAGAAACTCTGTGCCATCTTGTTGGTCTTGTGCGAGGCGACGATCCACAAGACGCAACTGGGCATGCAGGAGATGTTGCTGCGCGGGGGAAGCGAAAGGCAATTGCTGCCAGAACTTGACGGCCTGCCCAAGCACGTCCGTGCCGCCGTTGACCTCGGCCGCTTCGGCGGCTGCAAACTGTTTCGCATCGAGCACCGCCAAGCGGCATTGAAGCTCGACGTCGTCAGGGGCGCCGAGAACGCTCTCCTGACAGATCTTGATCGCCTTGGCGTAATGCTCCTGCGCCTTCGGTGCTTCACCGCGGCGGCAATGAATGTCGCCGAGCAGTTCCGCTTGGTCCGCCTCGCTCTTTTCGAAGCCTGGGAGCAGAGCGGTGTAGATCCGAAAATCATCAACCGCGCGGTAAAAATGCGCATCACGCCGCGTGATCCACGGCAGGGCCTTGGCGACACGCAGGCTGGGCGCCCAGCCCGCATACGCGATCGTCACGCCATCGGGGCTGGCGGCCACCTTGCTTGCTACCTTCACATCAGACAAAGCCAACAGTTCCTTGCCGAGACGCCAGTCCCAGATGCGGACCTTCGCGTCGCTGCAAGGAGCGAAAATGCGACTCCCGTCCGGACTAAAAACACAGCAGGTTTGACACCATTGCAATACCGGAAATTGTATTCCAGGCTCTCCCTTGATCGTCGCGCGCCGTTGGCCGCGGGTGGTATCCCACAGAACCAAGGAACTCACAGCGTCCCAATTCTCGCTGAACGCGATGAGCTTCCCATCCGGGTGAAACACCGGAGCGGCCATGATCAGGTTTTTTTCCATTACAGGTCCGGCGCCCGGCTGGTAGTCCACGCGTTGGAGCATGCGCCCGGTGGAGACGCGCCAGACTTGCAGCCCGGTTTTTGTGAGAAGGGCGGCCCGTGTCCCGGCGGGATTGATCGCCACGGCACCCACACCTCGTGCCTCGGGAGCAGGCAATCGCCGGTCCGAGTTGAGGTCGAACCCCCAGACCTCTCCATCGTCTTTGGATACGACCATGCGACGCCCCGCGGCATCGAATGCGGCTCTATGGGGCCCCGCAATGGCGATGGACTTATTCTTCTCGGACTTCAGGCCCTCGCGTCCGAGGCTGTAGAATGAGAGCCCGGTTGGGCTGTCCACGATCAGTTCATTCGTTTGCGGCCGAAGCAGTGGAAAATTGCCCCCGAATTCTCCCGCTTCCGGACGAACAAACATTCGCTTGCTCGGGGGACTAAGCTCAAAGAGAAAGACATTCTTCCTCACATAGTTCTGATAAAGGAGCCTCTCGCCCGCGAATGCCAAATAGCCGTTGGCGGAAGCGCTCGGTGCACCGGCGTTCGTGTTGGCGGCAAGATCGGTTGCTCCGCCGAGTTCCCAGCATTTCAACAAGCCGTCGGCTCCTCCCGTGACGAACCGACCATCCGATAACAGCACCAAACCACTGATTGGGGCGCCGTGCCACAAAGTTCGCGTTTTCCCGGCACTGTCGAGGCGCCGGACAGTGCCGTCGTTGCTTGCGGCAATAACCGTCTGCGAGCGCGGGTCATAGGCGAGATGCTTGACAATGGCGGGAAGGTCGAATAGTTCGCGGGACCCTCTGTTTTTGCGGGAGCGCCAATCGAGAATGTCATCGAATACCATCGGACCTTCTGAATAGACAATTTTACCTAGCCCCGAGTGCAGCACGGGTCTGGAACCGCTCGAGAGGTTTCGAGCCTCGGTTGGCAGGATCGGGTCAAGGTCCGCAGTGGGCCGCAGCGTTTGCGCATCGTAAAGCGAACTTACGCGGCCGTCGCTACCGTAATGGTGAAGCCCGACGTAGGCGCCAGCCACATCCGCGAGGACCTTTTGGTTCGAGTTCCATCCTCGTTGCCCTTCCGTCACCACCGAAGACAGTAGTTCCCAGTTGTCGCTGTTGAACCGTTCGAGTTGTCGAGCGGCTTCGAGTTGGCGCGCAGGATAGACATAAAAATCTCTTCCACTGGCGCTGAAGGCGACCGATGCCGGTCCCGTTGCTGTTGCCTTGTGCACCAGCCGTCCCGTGGCAAAGTCGAGAATTCGGAAGTAAGGCTGGGACTCTTCGCCTGAGCCGATGCCGACGTAACGGCCCCGTGAATCGATGTCGAGTGCATGCACGCGACCTGTTTTCTGCCGCCAGAGTTCCTTGCGGGTCCAGCTGTCCCATAGAGCTACGGTTCCATCCACGCCGGCGGTTGCCAGAAACCGGCCGTCCACCGAGGCGGCGAGCGTGTCGAGCCCGCCCTGGTTTGTCTGTAGACTCCACTGCTCCAGCGGACAGCGGGCCATCAGATAACCCCACTCCCAGCCGCGCAGCTCGGGTTGCGCTCCCCAAAGGATATCTGCCACACGGTATTTGGACTGAGCATCGCCCTGTAACATCGACTCGGCCAACTTGATCGTCGAGCGGTAGTTGTCTCGCTGCGCGATCTCCCGATCCGTTTTGGCCTGCGTCGCGATCTTCTGCTCTGCCTGCCGAGCGAGGTGAGCCGTGTCGCGTTGGCGGTCGGCCTCGGCCGCGCTTTGTTGGGCTTTATCTTTTTCTTGTTCGGCTTTGACTTTTTCTTGAGAAGCAACTTCCGCCAACCTGCTGGCCTCATTGCGGGCCACCAGCGCCGCGGCACAGGCCAGGCCTGCGATCAATGCCACGGCGGCGAGGCCGACGATCATCTTGCGGAGTTTGCCGGCTGCGCGCTGCTGCTGCTCCAGGCGCAGTTGTTGGGCCTCGGCCAACTCACGAGCCTGTTCCAGTTCCCGCTGCCGGGCCGCTTCGCGGGCCTGCTCTTCGGCGACGTTGGCCGCCTGGCTCGCCGCCAGAAACGCCATCGCCGCATCGAAACCCGGGTGGTATCGCTCGGCCCAGGCGGCGTTGGGTCGTTGGGATTCCTGCCAGGCCAGGGCAATGCCCAGCTCCGGATCCCGATACAGCCCCGCTTTCCCCTGCCCAGACAAGGCCGCGCTTTCCGATAACCGCAGGTAGATCCCCGCAGCCTGCGCTTCCTCTAGGCCCATATTCCGCACCCTAACGGATGTACACTGTGTTTTCCTTGGAGATATCAGCCACCATCACGGGGTGAAATAATTTCCTCCCTCCGAGGAGGCTTATATCTCTATGAGAAATATGGTATACATCCGTTAGGGTG
>JBBRPS010000200.1:0-13647 GCA_038227745.1 Gemmatales bacterium
CGGGGGGTAGGATAGGCATGGGGAGACTCCTGCCGGTGACAGCGGTGTGACAACCCTGTCATTGCAGCTGTTCTCCCCACCTTTGTCCACCCCCCGCCGTAAAGCGTTATTGCGTAAGACCCGGAAGCTGGACGATCTCGTGAGCCGGCTGGTCTTGCACTCAACCGGGATGCAGGACCAGCCGGCTCACGCCGGCCGTTCGCCTGGAAGATCACACCCGGTTCCAGGGCGCCCGGTTTTCGCGACTGCGGAGCCGGTTCGCCTCGTCGTCCTGAACGAACTCCTCCCGTTCCGGGTTCCACCGCAGCGCGCGGCGCAGCTGGTAACCGATGTTGCCGAGCTGACAGACCTGGGCGCTGCGGGCGCCGATCTCCACGTCGGCCACCGGTCGGCGGCGCGAGCGGATGCAGTCCAGCCAGTTCTGCCGGTGGTTGTTGCCAACCGCCGGCAGGTGGAAGTCGCGCTCCGTCAGCGGCTGCTGCAGGATCGACGCGGGCGTGGACTCGATCCGGCCGCGATCGACGTAGATCCGCCCGTCCGCGCCCTCGAACGTGCAGCCGCTCGGGCCGCCGTGGAACATCTCCACCCCGTTGGCGTAGACGAAGCGCAGCCCCGTGTTCCCCCGTTCTGGCGGGTGGATCTGCGTCGGGCCGCTGTGGTCCATACCGAGGGCCCACTGCGCGATGTCGAAGTGGTGCGCCCCCATGTCCGCCAGGCCGCCGCCGGCGTACTCGCGGAAGTCGCGCCAGCGCGGGAAGTGGCGGTGGATGCCGAGCGGGCACAGCTCGTGGTGGAACGCGCGGGCGGGCGACGGGCCGTTCCACAGGTCCCAGTTCACGCCCTCCGGGGTCTGCTCGGCGGGCAGGTCACACGGCCGGGCGGGGCCGCCGACGCCCACCCGGACGGTGCGCAGCCGGCCGAGGCGTCCGCTGCGGACGTATTCGACGGCCTTGCGGAAATTGCCGTTGAACTCGGTGCGCTGCTGACTGCCGGTCTGGAAGATGATGTCGCCGTCGCGCGCCGCCCGGACCATGGCCCGCGACTCGGCGATGGTGAGCGACAGCGGCTTCTCGCAGTAGATGTCCTTGCGGGCGCGGGCGGCGAGGATGGCGGGGATGGCGTGCCAGTGGTCCGGCGTGGCGATGACCACGGCGTCGAGGTCGCGCCGGTTCAGCAGCTCGCGGAAGTCGTTGAAGGAAGCGCAGCCGCGGTAGGTGCCGGCCTTGCGCTCGCGGGCGTAGGCGCGGTGGACGGTCGCGACCGCGTCCTGGAGGCGGACGCGGTGAACGTCGCACACGGCGACCACCTGGACGCCGGTATTGCCCAGGAAGCCCTGGAGGTGGCCGCGGCCCATCATGCCGACGCCGATGAAGCCCAGGGTGATGCGGCCGTTGGGGCCCTGGCCCTGGCGGTCGGCGCGGAGGGACGGGGTCAGGATCAGCGGGGCGGCCAGGCCGGCGGCGGCCGAGGCCAGGAAGCGACGGCGGCTGAAGCGGGAGGAAGCGCTCATGGCGGAAGGGGTCTCCTGTGTCGGGTGCGTTTGGCCTATTGTGGCCGCCCGGCACGCGGAGTTCAACAACTATCCTCCCTCGAATGCGGTGTCGGGTTCTACCCGGTTCGACAGTCTGAAAGTCCGCGGCCGGCTGTCATGGACCCGAGGCGGTCGCGGGACTCGGGACGCTGGCGGGCAGGGGATAGATGTAAATCTCCTCGGCGTACGCGCCGCTGAAGTGCCAGCCGTGGTAGTGTGCGGGAATCCTCCCGGGATAGCGCCGCCGGAGTTCCGCCACGGCGCGGACGAGGGGGTCGTCGGCCTTGATGAGCGTCACCTGGAATAAGTTAAAGTTGGGGTCCTGGATGGCCCCGGCGGCGCGGACGATCTCCCCGTAGGCGTCATCCCGATTCGTATCGTTAATGCGGTCCGAGGCGATGTGCAGAGCCCAGCGGCTTTCCTCATCGCGCTTGCACCAGTAGGCGGCCAGCAGGGGAAAACGCTTTTCAAATTCGGCGAGGAACTTCACCCCCCCCTCGATCCGCTCCTTCACCAGCGGCTCCTGATCCATGGCAGCACCCCGTTCGTGGTGTGGTTGACGGCGTAGAAAAGTTCCCGCGCTTCGGGTTCGGTCTTCTGGTGGTAGCGACTGGCCTCGGTCCAGCCTTCGAGGGTCACCCAGCTCTTGGCAAGCACCGGGTTCGCGGCGATGGCCGTGCCGCGCTCCGCCTCAAGATCGGCGAGCGTCACCAGGGCATCCAGGTCGTGAGTCCAGCACTTCTCGCTATACTTCCTGTCCAGGAAAATAATTCCCGTCTGTTCCACGCGTACCAGGACGCAGGCCTTCAATCCGCACTCGACCGCGTACCCGGCGAGGTAGTAGGCCCCCGACCATCGGCCGGCGGCGAGGAGCGCCGCCGCGTCGAGAACACGATCTTCCGCGAGCTGTTGCAACTCGGCCCTGTTCACGGCACGCCCTCCTGGCATTCGCACCTTCGCTGACATTGTACCCGCGGCGCCGGCGGGCGCGAACGGCGGTTTCGGCGGCGACCCGTAAGACGAACGCGGCGACCTTGAATACACTTTCTAGGGTCTCGGCCGCCTCGCCCTCCTCAGCGAAACCCTGCCGGCAATGAGTCTCCAGGTCGAACACCTCTGCAAGGATTACCCGACGCGCAGCGGCGCCCTGGCCGTCCTCCGCGACGCCAACCTCGAGCTGCGCCCCGGCGAATCCCTCGCGGTCATGGGGCCGTCCGGCTCGGGCAAGAGCACGCTCCTGTACATCCTCGGCACCCTCGACCGGCCGACGTCCGGCTCGGTGAAGCTCTCGGGCAAGGACCCGTTCGCCCTGACCGAGCGCGAGCTGGCCGACTTCCGCAACCGCCACGTCGGCTTCGTCTTCCAGGACCACCACCTTCTGCCGCAGTGTTCCGTGCTGGAGAACGTGCTGATCCCGACGCTGGTCGGCGGCGCCGAGGGGGCGGAGGGGTGGGCGCGCACTCTCCTGGAGCGCGTCGGCCTGTCCGACCGCCTCGACCACCGCCCCGCGGAACTGTCCGGCGGCGAGCGCCAGCGCGCCGCCATCGCGCGGGCGCTGATCCGCCACCCCATGCTCCTGCTCGCCGACGAGCCGACCGGCAACCTCGACCGCCACTCCGCCGAGAAGGTCGGCGAGCTGCTGCTGGAACTGCACCGCCAGGAGCAGACCATCCTCGTCGTGGTCACGCACAGCGCCGACCTGGCCCGCCACTTCCCGCGCCGTCTGGAGATGGTGGACGGCGCGCTGCAGCCGCGGGAGGGCACACCGTGACGTTCGCCCGCCTGCTGCTGCGCAACCTCGTCTACCACCGCCGTGGCAACTTCGCTGTCTTCCTCGGCGTCGTCGTCGGTACGGCGGTGCTGACCGGCGCTCTGCTCGTCGGCGACTCGCTGCGCGGCAGCCTGCGCGACCTGACACTGCGGCGCCTGGGCTGGGTCGATCACAGCCTCGTCACCGGCCGCTTCTTCCGCGAGGAGCTGGCGGAGAAACTGCCCGCCGCGCACGTCAGCCCGGCCGTCTTCCTGCAAGGGGCGGCGTCGCGGCCGAACGGCAGCGGCCGCGTCAATAAGGTCGTCATCCTCGGGGTCGACGAGCGCTTCTGGCACGGCGAGCCGCCGGTGGGCAAGGACTTCTGGAGCCCGAAGGATCTGCCCGAGCTCGACAGGCGCGGCGTCGTGCTGGGGTCGGCCCTGGCGCGCGACCTGGGCGTTAGCAAGGGCGGGCGCGTCGCGTTCCACCTACAGAGACTCAGCGCCGCGCCGCGCGAGTCGTTCCTCGGCAAGCGCAAGGCCGAGGACGTGCTGACGACGCTGGAGTTGACGGTGGCGACCGTGCTGCCGGAGGACAGTTTCGGCAGCGTCTTCAGCCTGAATCCCGGCCCGACGGCCCCGCGCAACGCCTACGTCCCCCTGAGCGTCCTGCAGGACGAACTGCATTCGCAGGACCGCAAGGCGCGCAGCCTGCCGGAGAGGCCGGTCAACGCCCTGCTGGTCCAGGGCGGCACGCGCGACGCGCTGCAGGCGGAACTGGGCAAGCGGCTGCGGCTGGAGGACTGGGGCCTGGACGTGCGCGTGCCGAAGAAGCGCTTCGGCGACACCGCGCCGGGCTACCTCAGCCTGGAGAGCAAGCAGATGTTCGTCGAGCCGGCGGCGGTCGCGGCGGTCAAGGAGGCCGGGCTGACGGCGGCGCCAACGCTTGTTTATCTGTTCAACAACCTGTCGTCCGTGCGGCAGTACGCCGCGACCGCCGCCGCGGTCACGGCGCCGGGGATGCCGCCCGTGGGCCGGGCGCTGGCGGCGTATTACGGACCATTGCAAGTGCCATACTCCGTGGTGGCCGCCCTCGACCCGACGATGCCGCCGCCCCTTGGCCCCTTTCTGCCGAAGGGCGTGGAGAAGCTCGGCGACGATCAGATCCTCGTCGTGCAGTGGGAAGGCTCGCCACTCAACGACGCCCGCTCCGGCGAGCCCCTGGCGCTGACTTACTTCCAGCCCGGCGACGAGGGGCGATTGCACGAGGAGACGGTGGTGTTGCGGCTGGCGGCGACCGTGCCGCTCAAGGGGGCTTTCCGCGACCGCAACCTGACGCCGCGCTTCGCCGGCCTCACGGACCGCACCACGATCGGCGAGTGGGAGGCGCCGTTCCCCTTCGACCGCTCGCGGCTCAAGCCCGCCGACCACGAATACTGGGCGAAGCACCAGGCCACGCCCAGGGCGTATGTCACTCTCAAAACGGGACAGAAGCTCTGGGCGAGCCGGTTCGGCAGCGTCACGTCGGTCCGGCTGGTGCTGCCGTCCGGCAAGGAGCCGGCCCAGACCGCTGCTGAGCGCATCCTGTCGCACCTGCGGCCCGAACAGGGCGGCTTCGTCTTCGACGACGTGCGTGCCGAGCGGCTGGCGGCCAGCGGCGGCAGCCAGGATTTCGGTGTCCTCCTGCTCGGCTTCAGCGCGTTCCTGATCGTCGCGGCGCTGCTGCTTGTCGGTCTGCTGTTCCGCCTGAACCTCGACCGGCGCGCCTCGGAGATCGGCCTGCTGCTGGCGACGGGCTTCCGCCGCGGTGCGGTGCGCCGCTTGTTGCTCGCCGAGGGGGCCGTGCTGGCGGCGCTCGGCGGGATGGTTGGACTGGCGGCGGCGGTGGGGTACGCCTGGCTGATGCTGGAGTTCCTCGCGGTGCGCTGGCCCGGCGGCCTGGACCGCTCGCTGCTGGCGCTGCACGTCACGCCCGCCAGCTTCGCGATCGGTTATGTGTCGGCCGTCATGGTCAGCGTGCTGACGATTCTCTGGGCGATGCGCGTCCTCGCCAGGGTGGCGCCGCGCGCCCTGCTGACGGGCGAGACCGCCGAGGCGACCGGCGAGCGCCGCAAATTGCGCTGGAGCAAGTGGGTGATCGGCGTTGGCCTGGTCGGCGCCGCGGCCTGCTTCGTCGCCGGGACGCAGGTCCGCGGCCACGAGGAGCAGGCGGGCAGCTTCTTCGGCAGCGGCGCTCTGCTGCTCACCGCGGGGCTGGCGCTGGTGTGGGCATGGATGCGCGGCGGGCGGCAGGAAGCGAGCGGCCACGGCATTTCCGGCGTGGGGCAACTCGCAGTCCGCAACGCCGCCCGCCACCCGGTGCGCAGCCTGCTGACCGTCGGCCTGCTGGCGTCGGCGACCTTCCTTGTGGTGGCGGTGGAGTCGTTCCACCGCGACGCGGGGCACGATTTCCTGGAGAAGACGGGCGGCAGCGGCGGTTATCCGCTGATCGCCGAGTCCGAGGTGCCGGTCTATCAGGATCTCAACACCGCGAAAGCGCGGGCCGATCTCGACTTCCCGCCGGCGGCGCGGGCGGCGCTGCGCGACGTACATTTCGTGCCGTTCCGCCTCCGCGCCGGCGATGACGTGAGCTGCCTCAACCTCTACCAGCCGCGCCGCCCGCGTCTACTCGGCGTACCGCCGGCGTTGATCGAGCGCGGCGGTTTCCGCTTCGCCGCCACCGAGGCAAAGACCTCCGAGGAGAAGGAGAACCCGTGGTTGCTGCTGCGCGGCCGGCGCGCGGACGGGGCTGTCCCGGTCTTCGGCGAGGCCAACACCGTGACCTGGGTGCTGCACAAGTCTCTCGGGGCCGAGTTGACGGTGCCGGACGACCACGGCAAGCCGGTGCGGCTGCGCATCGTCGGCCTGTTCGAGGACAGCGTCTTTCAGAGCGAACTGCTCCTGTCGGAGGCGAACTTCCTGGCGCTGTACCCGCGGCAGGAGGGCTACCAGGTCTTCCTGATCGACGCGCCGCCGGCGCGGACCGCGGAGGTCAAGGCGGCACTGGAAACGGCGCTGGCGAGCCACGGCCTGGCGGTCACGCCGACGGCCCAGCGGCTCGAGTCGTACCTGGCGGTGGAGAACACGTACCTGGCGACGTTCCAGGCGCTGGGCGGCCTGGGGCTTTTGCTGGGGGCGCTGGGGCTGGCGGTGGTGCTGCTGCGGAGCGTGTGGGAGCGGCGCGGCGAGCTGGCGCTGCTGCGAGCGCTGGGCTTCCGCCGCTCGGCGCTGGGCTGGCTCGTGCTGGCGGAGAACGCCTGGCTGCTCGCAGTGGGCCTCGCGGTCGGCCTGGTGTCGGCGCTGCTGGCGGTGGCGCCGCACCTGAGTGCGGGCGGCGGCGAGGTGCTGTGGCTGCGGTTGGTAGGGTTGCTGGCCCTGGTGCTGGTGGTCGGGCTGGCGGCGGGCGCCGCGGCGGTGGCGGCGACGCTGCGGGCGCCGCTGCTGCCGGCCTTACGGCGCGAATGACTGGCTTTCACCGCTTGCGGCTCGACGGTCTTGTAGGGTGGGCACTGCCCACCGAGCAGCCAGTGGTGGGCAGTGCCCACCCTACAAGACCGTCGAGCCGCAAGCCACAATCCGAAAGAGGACTCGACCGATGGAATCGCGGATGTGGCTGGTGTACGTGGTCATGGCGGGGCTGGCCTGGGGAACCTACGTGCCGTTGATCTTCTACGGCGGCAACGAGTTTGGCCGCAGTGCGAGCGCCCGCCTCATGGCCATCCTGTGCGTCGGCATCGCGTATTTCCTGATCGCCGTGCTTTTCCCCCTGTACATGTTCCTCACGCAGCAGGAGAAGTGGCCGGACATGAAGACGACCGGCCTGGTCTTCTCCGGCCTGGCTGGCGTCGCCGGGGCCGCCGGCGCCCTGTGCGTGATCTTCGCGAGCAAGTCGGCCGTCGAGGCGGCCCGCGAGGCGAACCTCAACCCCGCCACGTACCGCATTTACATCGCCCCGCTGATCTTTGGCCTCGCCCCGATCATCAACACGCTCGTCAGCACCGTCTGGCACCCGAAGCCGGGCGCCCCGTTCCATTTCGAGCTGGCGCTGCCGGGCTGGAAGCTGTGGGTGGGCATCGTGCTCGTCGGCGCCGGCGCGGCGCTGGTACTCTTCTCCAAGGAGGAGGCCGAGACGCACCACGCCCCCGCTCCCAAGGGGCCGACCGCCGTCAGCGCCTCCCCCGAGCCGCCCAACGTGCAGGGGGCGCCGCGATGACGCCCGAGCAGGCCGTCGAACGCCTTAACGTGCTGTTCGCCCATGCGTGGATGGTGCGCACGTTCCTCAAGCACGCCGACGAGATCCAGGACGACGAGGAACTGCTGGACGTGCCGCGGACGATCTTCGATTACGTCCGCGCGACGGAGCCGGCGTACCAGCGCGGCGACCTAAAAGAGTATTTGCACCGGGCGCGGGGGAAATTGCCGAAGCTGCGGCGCGCGGCGGAGGTGTTCGCGCGGGAGTTCCGCCGCGTGTCGGATCATACGAACTTTCAGATGGCGGCGCTGTCGCTGAGCGGGTGCGTGCGTGAGATCGAGGAAGTGCTGGCGGATGTCACCAGCCAGCCCGCCACAGAGGAGAGGGGAAACGTCTGCGGTCCAGCTGCCTGCCCGGGGCAAGAGGAGGATCGGCTTCCCGCGGACGGGGCTGGGGGTGTCGAGGATCGTTGATCGTGACGGTGAAAGGCCGCCAGGTTGAAGTTTACGACGCTCACCCTCCGCAGGAGAGATCATCGCCGGGGAAGACCCAGTCGATCACGTAGTCCGGGATACCCCTGGCGTTCATCGCCTTGAAGAGATCATGCATCTCATGCGCGTGGCCGAGGAGGGTCGTACCGTCCTCCGACCAGGCCACATACTGTCCCTCGTAAGGAGCCAGTTCTTCGAGCGTATGCGTTTCGCAATTGCGAATGAACAGGTTGCCGTCCATCGAAGCCCTCACGGTACGGCGTCCTGGGTGACGGGCAGCGACGGTTTCGCCACCAGCAGCAATTCCCTGTCGTCCACGTCCAGGGTCATGCGGAAATATTGCAGTCCTCCGGCGATCCCAAAGAGGCCGTATTTGGACCGCAGGGGTGCGAAGCCCACGACAGCGCGCCAACGAAAACTCTCTTTGCTGTCATCAAGGTACAGAATGACCGGGGCAAATAACACAGGAAGGGGCTGGCTCGCACCGACTCCGTGGGAGGAACCCGGCAGGGCGGCGGACAGGTCCACCCCGATGCGAGCGGCGACGTTCTCCGGGAAAACGATATCGTCCGCCCCGGTGTCCACGAGAACCTGGCGCAACTGTCCGTCACGAGGGCCGATGATTGTGATCCCGATGATCGGTTTGTAACGCTTCATGCCTCCGCCCAGGGCGGGAGCGGGAGCCTTGGTGTAAAACCACGGAACGGTGAATAGCAAGCGATCACCTCAATAGTAGGACACGTCCGACCTCGGGACGAAACCGACCACATACTCCATCTGTTTCAGGCCGAGTCGATCAACCTCCTCGTAGAGTGCTTCGTCCGAGTCCGCCGCTGCAAGAATCTGTTTGCCGTCCACCGACCAGGCGACATGCCGACCTTCGTACGGCGCCAACTCTTCAGCCGTGTGGGTACAGAGGTTACGGTTGAACTCGTTGCTGTCCATGACCATTCTCCTGGAGGGATCGAGGCTTCGGGTTTGCTTCTCTGTCCCTCCAGCATACGCACTTCATCGGCGTCTGGTCCAGTCCGGCTTCTGATATTTCTCGGCGACAAGCCGGCACACCCTTTCCTCCGGCCAAACGCTGGCCTCTTCCGCTGCCCCCCATTCGACCCGCAACCGCCGCTTCAACTCCTCCGCCCCGACCGGCAAGTTCACCAGGAAATCGTCGTGTTCGCGCTGCGCCCGGTACTTCGGCTGCCGCTCCGGCGCGCGCAGGTAGCGGCCGACCTGCGCCAGGTCGAAGGCGTACAGCAGCGTGCCGTGGTGCAGCACGTGCGCCCGCTTCCGCTGCTGCGCGTTGCCCGAGAACTTCCGCCCCGCCGACGCCAGGTCGCTCGTCCCCTGCCGGCTCAACTCCGGCAGCAGGCCATCGAGCGCCGCCAGCACGCGCTCCAGAATGTAGACATACGAGGTGGGGATTTCCGCCAGGGCCGGCGCCCGGGCGTAAGAGAGGACCAGGCTGTAGCACAGGCAGCCGCGGCCCAGCAGGACCGTGCCGCCGCCGCTGGACCGGCGCAGCAGCGGCACGCCGTCGGCCCGACACGCTACCTCATCGACGTCGTGCGCCAGCCGGCACGCCGAGCCCAGCACCACCGCTGGCGCCGGCCACTCCCAGAAGCGCAGCACCTCGCCGCCCTCCTCTGCCTCGGCCGCCAGCAGCAGCGCCTCGTCCAGGGCCAGGTTGTTGGGGGCCGTTGGCAGGGTGAGGTTGAGGAAGTCCATGGAAAAACGAGACGAGCCCACAGGCTCACACCCGTGGGCTCGATCGCCACTCGCTAAAGGGAAGCGCAGACCGGATGGCCTCGCGACGGTCAGGCGAATTCCCGCGCCCGATTCGGGTTCAGGAGGACAACGAAGGCGAAGACCGTATAGAAGCCGTAGATCAAGACATTCAGTAGCCCCATCGCTCCCGTAGAGCCTATCTGGATCAAGGACAAGATCGCCAGCAGGCCCGACACCCCGGCCAGGACTAGTGTCAGGATACGGCCCCAATTCTTGCGGCCGATCAGGCCAATACCGCCCGTGATCGCCCCCGCCCCCCAGAGCAAGCTCACGAGCGACGTGATCATGACGATGGTGCCGACGGTCTGGACCGTCTTGCTAGTGACCTGTCCGCCCGGGACCTGCACGCCCTTCTGCCTCATCTGCCGTTCCAGCTCGCGCTCGAAATCACTGCCCGCGCTCCCCGCGCTGGCGAGGAAAGCGCCGCCCAGAAAGCCGAGGATGCCACAGAGGATGCCGAGGCCGCCGAACACGAAGTTGATCACCGCCATCGCGGTGACCAGCCCGCTTCGAGGTCTGACGCCGTAACCGCCACCCGCCGGTTCCGCCGCCCATTGATCGCCTGCACTCATGACGATGTCTCCTCAAGGACAGGACTGCCGACGCCGCCGCTGAGGCACCGTTGCTTCCCCAGGAATCCGGGCGGTTCGCAGATGCCCGTCGGTTGTATCTTAGACGGACAGAATAAGGAGACCGTGCCCCGGTTGCAAGCGCCATTTGAGAACGAAATCCCCAATTCCTCCCCGTCCCCCGTCTGACCGCAGTATAATCGCAGGAGCGCCGTGAGCGAGCGGCGCCCCTCCAGCGCCGGCGTTTCGAGTGTCGTGGTCCGATTCCCCGGGGAGTCCATGAACAGCGACCGTACGTTGACCTTCGCCTCCGTGGTCGAATCCGACCCGGCCGTCCTCGACGTCCGCACCCGCGCCGCCGGGCCGGTCGGCAGCTTGCCGCTGACCGAGGAAATGCTCCGCAACGCCCCCAGCGGCGACCTGTTCGGCCTCACCCAGGACGCCGGCATGGGCTGGGACCCCAGCCAGCTCGGCCGCAAGGAGTTCCTCATCCTCAGCACCCAGGGCGGCATCCGCGCCCCCGACGGCCAACCCATCGCCCTCGGCTACCATACCGGCCACTGGGAGGTCGGTCTCCTCATGCAGGCCGCCGCCGAGGAGCTGAAAGCCCTCGGCGCCATCCCCTTCGCCGGCTTCTGTACCGACCCGTGCGACGGCCGCAGCCAGGGCACGACCGGCATGATGGACAGCCTGCCCTACCGCAACGACGCCGCCCTCGTCTTCCGCCGCCTCATCCGCTCGCTGCCCACGCGCCGCGGCGTCCTCGGCGTCGCCACCTGCGACAAGGGCCTGCCCGCCATGATGATGGCCCTCGCCGCCATGAGCGAACTGCCCTGCGTCCTCGTCCCCGGCGGCGTCACCCTGCCGCCCGAGCAGGGCGAGGACGCCGGCAAGATCCAGACCATCGGCGCCCGCTTCGCCCACGGCCAGATCACCTTACAGGAGGCCGCCGAGATGGGCTGCCGCGCCTGCGCCAGCCCCGGCGGCGGCTGCCAGTTCCTCGGCACCGCCGCCACGTCGCAGGTCGTCGGCGAGGCGCTCGGCCTGTCCGTGCCGCACTCCGCCCTGGCGCCGTCGGGCCAGCCGATCTGGCTCGACATGGCCCGCCGCTCCGCCCGCGCCCTGGCGATGCTATCGGCCCGCGGCATCACCACGTGCGGCATCCTCACCGATGCCGCCGTCCGCAACGCCATGGTCGTCCACGCGGCGTTCGGCGGCTCGACGAACCTCCTCCTCCACATCCCCGCGATCGCCCACGCCGCGGGGCTGCGCCGCCCCACCGTCGAGGACTGGATCGACGTCAACAGCCGCGTGCCGCGCCTCGTGGACGCCCTGCCCAACGGCCCCGTCGGCCACCCCACGGTCCGCGTCTTCCTCGCCGGCGGCGTGCCCGAGGTCATGCTGCACCTGCGCCGCCTCGGCCTGCTCGATTTGAACTGCCTGACGGTCAGCGGCGATCCGCTTGGTCGCGTCCTCGATTGGTGGGAGGCGTCGGAGCGACGGCGGCGGCTGCGGCAACTGCTGCGCGAGCGCGACGGCGTCGATGCGGATGACGTCATCCTGTCACCGGAGCGCGCCCGCGAGTGCGGCCTGACCTCGACGGTGACGTTCCCGCGCGGCAACCTGGCGCCGGAGGGGTCGGTCATCAAGAGCACGGCGATCGACCCGAGCGTGGTGGACGCCGACGGCGTGTACCGCAAGGTGGGGCCGGCGCGGGTGTTCACGAGCGAGCGGGCGGCGGTCGCGGCGCTCAAGGCGCACGGGCCGGAGCGCATCCAGCCCGGCGACGTGATGGTGCTCATCTGCCGTGGGCCAATGGGCGCCGGCATGGAGGAGATCTACCAGATCACGTCGGCGCTGAAGCACCTGAGCTTCGGCAAGGAGGTGGCGGTGCTGACGGACGCGCGCTTCTCGGGCGTCTCGACGGGGGCGTGCATCGGCCACATCGGGCCGGAGGCGCTGGCGGGCGGCCCGATCGGCAAGGTGCGCGACGGCGACCGCATCCGCATCCTCATCGACCGCAACCAGCTCGAGGGGAGTATCGATTTGGTGGGCGAGGGCGAGACGCTGTTCGGGTCGGAGGAGGGAATGCAGGTGCTGGCGCGGCGGGCGCCGCGGCCGGACCGGGCGCCCGACCCGAACCTGCCGGCGGACACGCGGCTGTGGGCGGCACTGCAGCGGGTGAGCGGCGGCACCTGGGGCGGCTGCGTCTACGACGTCGATGCCATCGTCGCCCGCCTCGGCGCGTGATATACTCGACGCGGGACAACCTGACACAAGCCCGAAGCGCAAGCGAGGAACGGTCCCTCGCTTGCGCTTCGGGCTTGTGTCCGATCACCCCGCGCTGAGTATACATGGGGCGGGGAGCAGGCTCGTAGTTCCGCCTTCAGGCGGTTTTCGCCGCTCACCGCCTGAAGGCGGAACTACCAACCCACACAACTCTGGATCGGCGATGAGGGCGCGAGGCGGGGGATGGCGTATGATAACGGAAACGATCCCCTGTCCTTGACCGGCGGCGCCGGGGCGGAGCGACGGATGAGGCCGACATCTCGAAACACCCTGGCCTGGCTGCTCCTGGCAGTTTTCGGCGCGCTGGCCGCGGTCGGCCTGCTGCTGGGCCGGACCGAGTGGCTCGAGGTGCTGGCCATCGCGGCACTCGGCGTCTGCATGCTCGTGTGGGTCCTGGAGTGGGGGTGCGGCCGACCGGCGTCCCGCGCCGGCAGGGGGCGTCTGCCCTTGCCCCTGGACTGCGCCATCGTGCCGCGCCGCGACTCCACGGCCGAGGAGCTCAAGCGCCTCGGCGGCATCCTGAACGAGTGGTGGGAGCAGGAGGGCGTGGGCGCCGGCGGCCCCCTGCTGGCGCTGGACGAGGACGCCCTGAACGACCTGCGCTACGGCGAGCTGCCGCAGCCCTTTGGGCTGCGCCTGCTCACGTGCCTGCGCGGCGCCCAGATGCACCGCGGCGACGGAGTGGGATCGAGTCGCCTGACCGTCCACGACATCACCGCGGCGCTGCACCAGGCGAAGGACGCCCACCCCGCCGTGGCGCACCTGATTCCGCGGGCCGACCTGCGCGCGGTCTTCTTCGGCCTCACCGACCGCACCCGCGCCGCCCGCGAGCGCCTGCTCGTCAGTCTGCGCCGGCACCTCCCCGACGACCTCGTCGCGGACGTGCTGATCGACGGTCGGAGTTGGACGGACGCCGACTGAGGTGAGGGGGCGGTGATGCGAGCGCGAAACGGCAAGCCAGGCGCGCTCCGTCGGCGGAGCGCGCCTGGCTTGCCGTTTCGC
>JBBRPS010000201.1:0-13619 GCA_038227745.1 Gemmatales bacterium
GGAAAACTGCTTGGATGGCTGGAGGAGCGGTTTCCAAGAGTTCTCGCTCTAACCCCATATTTCCGCGGGTTTTGAAGTGCGTTTGCCCTGGAGGAAGACCCCTTCTTCTCCCGTGGTCGTCACGTCGGAGGGTGAAGGAGGCGATGGGGAAGGAAGACGGGGCAGCGAACAGACAGGGACACGTTGAATCATGGCCTCGCGCACCCTACGCTGCGCTATCGAGGAACTCGCGGACTGGTATCCGCGGCTGTTTCTCGAGCCGTACATTGTGGCGTGTGTGACCGCGATGAGTCGGTACTCCGGCTCACCGGCGTCCTTTGACGTCGATTGTGAGGGGATCGTGTCCCGATGGCTTGGCAGGGCCGAGCGGTTCCGGCTGCAAGTGTCCTGGGCGGAGGCGACTGCGGAGAAAGCTGAACGACTTCGAGCGACCATGCCTTCCAAGGAGGTCGTGGAGCTCGCTTCCGTCGCGCTGGCGTTTGCCCTGGCACGCCGAGTTCTTGGTTTGCGACAGCTTGTCGTCACGAACCGCGGCGAGGGGGCCGATTATCGTGCGCCTACGGCTTCTCGGGTTCTCGAGGTAAGCGGGACGGAAACACCGTCGGAACTGAGCCGGCGGCACCGCGAAAAAGTTGCGCAAGCCCTCCGGAACCCATTCGGCTGGGGCGCGTATGTGGTCGTCTGCGGCTTCGCAACCCCGGAACACCGCATCCGATTCTCGGCACATACCTGGGAGGAATCTGCCCATGCCGAAGACAAAGGTTAGACCGTACCCCCAACCCCTCCTCGAACTGATGGCGGAAACGAGTGGCATCATCATGAAGGCTCGCGCTCTCGTCGCCATGGGGATGCCGGAACTTGCGCTTTCCGCATGGTTGGCGGCTGCGTCAGGCGAAGAGCAGGTGGCACCGCGGCTGGAGACGCTCGACCGGGACCTGGAGGCGGCGGTCCATCGCATCAGTGCCGCGTCGTGCTACCAGCACGCAGGTGAGTTGGCCAAGGCTATCAACCTGTATCGGGCGGCGCTCGCCGGGCCGCTGCCGGAGCACACGCGGAAGGAGACGGAGCAGATGATCGCGGCTTGCCTTGCTCAGCTCACCCGTTCTGTGAACGGCAACGCCCCCACACGTCGCTCGTGAACGAGACGGGGACGCATCGCCCATTTGGTTTTCGACGCCCAGGGGGCGCTGGCTTTCTCCACCGCGGGACCGGGCAGGAGCGAAAGTGATGTGGAAACACCTGTCCCCGAGGCGCTCCACAGCGCTGCTGCTCGCAGTGCTTCTTGCCCTGCTCGGGGCTTGCCGCGAGCGCCAGCCCAACCAGGCCCCGGCCTCGCCGCGCATCGCTCGTCCGAACGTCCTGCTCGTTTCGCTCGACACGCTGCGCCCCGATCACCTCGGTTGCTACGGCTACGGCAAGCCGACCAGCCCCAACCTCGACCGCTTCGCGAAGCAGTGCGTCGTCTTCAAGAATTGCCGCGCCCAGGCCCCGTGGACGCTGCCGTCGCACATGTCGCTGTTCACGTCCATGCTGCCGACGTCGAACGGCGTGGACAGCCTCAACAAGGTGCTGGCGCCGGAGATCCCGACCCTCGCCCAGTTGCTGCGCGACGAGGGCTACCGCACGGCGGCCCTCGTCAACAACGGCCAGATGCGGCGGCACTGGGGCTTCGCGCGCGGCTTCGACACCTGGCGCGAGTTCGAGGCGGACACGCCCGCGGGCAACTGCGAGAACATCACCCGCGAGGCCCTCGCCTGGCTGAAGGCGCGCGACGGCGCCGCCCCGTTCTTCCTGTTCCTGCACTACTACGACACCCACGACCCCTACGAGGCACCGGAGCCGTACCGCCGCCGCCTGGGCACCACCCTGACCGGGGCGAAGGCGCGACAGCTCTGCTTCCGCTACCGGACGCCGCAGCGCAACCTCACCGACCGGGCGCTGCTCGCCGACCTGGTCGCCGCCTACGACGCCGAGATCGCCTGGCTCGACGACGAACTGGGCAAGCTCCTCGCCGCCGCCCCCGCCGACACGCTGGTGGTGATCTTCTCCGACCACGGCGAGGCGTTCGAGGAGCACGGCTGGACGCTGCACGGCGCCACCCTCTACGACGAAGAGGTCCGCGTCCCGCTGCTGGTGCGCCTGCCGGCCGGGGTGCCGGAGAAGGCGGCCGTCAAGGAGCCGGTGATGCTGCTGGACGTGGCGCCGACGATCCTGGCCCGCTGCGGCGTCCGCGCCCCGGCGGGCTTCCAGGGCACGGACCTTGCACCCGCCTGGGAGGGCAAGGCGCTGCCGCCGCGCCTCATCCCTTCCGAGACAAAAGCCGTCCTCGAAGGACGCTATTCCCTCTCGGTCGTCCTGCACCCGTTGAAAGGGATTTATTCGCTCTTCGACGGGCATTTCGAGCTTTACAGGCTGCCGGACGAGCACAAGGATCTGGCGGCGACGGACAAGGCGGCGGCGGCGGCGCTGCGCAAGCCGCTGCGCGACTGGATGGACGGCGAGCAATTTTGGATGCTGCACGCGGTGGGGCGTGGCGACTTCGAGGGGAGCGTGGAGGTCGAAGGCGGCTTCGGCCTGTTCATCCCGGTCGGCTTCGACGAGGAGGAGGTTCGCAAGCTGGAGGCAGTCGGCGAAGGCCGCGCGTTGCGCTGGCACGTCCACCCGGGCGGGCTGGACCGGCCCAAATCGCTGTTCCTCCAGCCAGCCCGTCCGGGGGCGGCCCTGCGCGTGGACTTCAGACTTAACGGCGAGGCCCGCGCCGATACCGTCTTCCTCGGCAAGGACCGACGTCACCCGGCGGCCCTGCCGGCGACCGTCCCCGCGGACATGGCTCCGGTCAGCCCGTTCATCGAGCGGCGGTTCACCGCCGACCGCCCGGGCCTCCACATCGTCCGACACGGTGCCGCGGGCGGGCACGCACGGCCGGCGCTCGTGCGCCCGCTCGATGAGCAGACCCTCAAGCAACTCCGCTCGTTGGGGTACTTGCAGTGAGGGCCTGTTGCGAGGGGATGGGGTTGGAGTCCCGGCTTTAGAGCGGTTTACGATTCCTGCTGCGGGGGGAAAGCGAGCCGGCGGGTTTACCGGGCAAGCGCCGTCTCGTCCCCGACCTGCTCGCTCATCTCGGCGGCCCCGCCGCTGGCCGAGGTGCCCCGCGCCGTTATCGGCTGGTCTTCGCTGAGCACGCGATGGACGGCGGTAGGCCGGTTGTCGGCAGGCAATGAACTGGTCGCCCTGGACCTCGACCCGAAGGCGGTCGGTATCTTTGGCTACATGGGCTCGGGCAAGAGTTATCTGCTCGGCACGGCCGTCGAGTCCGCCCAGCTCACCTCCCACGGCGGCGAGTGGGACATTGAGTCCGAAATGCCGTCCCGCCGCTGCAACTCACCTGACCACGGCAGCCCGGCAGACGTTGAACCGCCGGAACCACCGGACGACGCCGCGGTCAGGTGCAGCGCCTCGTTCGTTCAAGGCGGATATTGCTCCGCTCGTAACTCGGTTGGAGCTATTCCCATCCGTGTTGGCTGCACAAGTCACTCCACGGATCCCAGGCAATGTCGAACCGCTCTCTTTCCGCCATGGTTGCCGATTGTCTCGCGGGGCCGAACCTGTTATCAGGCATCGGGCGTGTCGAGGATCTGCTTCAAGCGATCCGCCAGTTCCGGCGGTAATTTCGGTAGCAGCGACGCATCGATGAGCCGGACACCGATCAAGTCGCGCAGGTGCGTACGGTCCTTATCGCGGTTCGACATCAACTTCATTACCACGAGCGTTTCGAGAGCGATCACGCGGAAGTTGGCCGGATCCGCGACGGTCTGAATCTCCGGGGCCGGCAGGGGATGATCGGGTCGAGTCTTTTCACCGGCAAACAGGAGGTGGACGGCCTCGCTGGGCTTGCCCTCCGCGCCGTCGCGGAACATAACGATGTCAAGTAGTTCGTCGCGGACGAAGCCAGCCTGCTCCAGGGCGGCCGTGATGGCGGGCAAATCACTTCGGTGGACCAGCAGGTCGATGTCGCGCGTGTTACGGACCGCACCCTCATCGATGGTCGCCACCCACGAGGCCACGGCGTTCCCACCGACCACGGCGTAGGGAACGCCGGCCTGGTTCAACGCCGCCGTCGCCCGCAATAACCTCTCACGCACCTTTGCCACCGCTCGCTCCATTCGGTCTAGAATGTCCTCGTTCATGCCGACGGTCTGGGCCGTCCAGCGCGACGCACTATCCTTGGATTGATGAATCGGCGCGGTCATGGCCTCTTCCAACTCCAAATGGTTGCCCTGCTTACGAGCCACACGGCTGCGAGAGCCGGACGACCAGCTCAGCTGCCGGGGCCGCCCGGAGAGCGCTGCGGTGTACTAGATAAGCAACATCCATACCGGATTCTCAGAAACGACCTGGAGCGGTTGGCGTGCGGCCGTAGCCCAAGCGTCCCACTGGTAGGCTTTCGCGAACCAGCCACCAGCGGGACGCTTGGGCTACGAACCGCCGCCAACCGCTCTAACGGACGACGTGCGCCTTGGCCGTGAACTCGATGTTCCCCTCTCCTTGCAGATCGGTGATGACGCGCAGCGTCCGCTCCAGTTCGCCGGCCTTGTTCGGCCGTAGCGTCACCGTCAGGATGTGGACGGTCTTGGGCTGCGTGTTCGCTTCCCGGACGGCGAGTTGGGCGTCCGTGCCCTTGATGCCGGTGATGCGGAACGGCGTCGCGCTGCGGACGATGATCCGCCGCTCCGCCTGCGTGCCCGCCTTCACCTCGCCAAGGATCACCGTCATCGGGCTGACGCTCAGCGGCGCCTCGATCTCCACCGTCAGCGGCACGCGCAGCCGCGGCGTCGAGGGGTTGTTGGTCTCCAGCCAGACGTCCGTGTACCACTTGCCCGAGGGCGCGTCGGCGCGGAGGCTGGCGGTCACCTGGTAGCTCACCTCGCCGGCGTCGCGACGCACCTCCTTGATGGCCGGCGTCACGTAGTTGCTCTCGCTCTTGACGCCGGTGATCCGCCAGTTGCTGTCGCCCAGGAACGAGATGGTCACGTTGCTCGACGGCGCGCTGCCGCGCTTGATCTGGCCGAACGCCAGGCTCTCGGGGATGACGGTCACGTCGTCGCGGCTGTTAGCCTGCACCCAGAGGCGAACCTCCTCCCAGCGCGGCTGGTCGAACTGGACGAAGATGGTGACGTTTTTCGTGTACTGGAAGCGGCGCGTGTCCATCTGCACCAGGATGGCGGTCTCCTGGCCCGGGGCGAGATCGGTCTGGAGGGCGCGAGCGGAGGTGCAGCCGCACGAGACGCGCACCGAGGCGATGTGGATGGGCACCTTCGTGCGGTTGACGAGACGGAACGGGTGGGTCAGGGTCGGCCCGCGCGGCACGGAGCCGAAGTCGCGGGACAATTCCTCGAACAGGGCGTCGGCCCACGACGCCGACGCCGACCCGGTCGCACACAGGCCCAACAGAACCACGAGGCTGTAACGGAACATGTTGCCCTTTCCCTGCTGCCAGAGAAACCCCTGCCCGCCGTGGGGCGGCCGCTGCCTAGGACCGATCCCAGGCGGGCGCCCCGAACGTTCGCGGGCGGCAAAGCTCAGTATTTCTATTCACCCTTTTGGCACCCCCGTCAACAGGCGCGGGCGGCCGATTCTCCCGGGCGGCGCGCGCGGCGGCCCCCAGGACTGGCGCCGGACGCCTAGCCGCTATTTCACCTAAGCTCTGTCAGCGCCCCGCCAGCCCCACGAGGAATTCTCTTATGCCGCGGCCCGGGCGGCGCGGGCGGCGCCGCTGGCCGCGCGGGCCGCTGAAATCGCGGAAAGCGGCGGGAAAGACTGGAGGCGCGGGGTGACTGCACCCCGTTCAGGACGCGCGGGTGAGGACGGCCACGGTAACCTGTGCGGCGCCGGCGGCCCGTAACGGCCGCGCCGCCTCGTGGGCGGTGCTGCCCGTGGTCATCACGTCATCGACGAGGAGGAGTTTGCGGCCCTTGACGAGGGCGCCGTGGCGGGTGGCGAAGGCGTCGCGCACGTTATCGCGTTTTTTTTCGGAGGAGCGGAGGAGGTGCTGCCGCGGCGTGGCGCGGACCCGGCGCAGCCAGGCGGGCCGGCAGGGAACGCCCAGGGCGGCGGCCAGGGCCAGGGCCAGCGTTTCGCTCTGGTTATAGCCGCGCGACCAGCGGCGGCGCCAGTGCAGGGGGACCGGGACGACGACCTCCACGTCGAGGGCGCGCAGGGCGTCCGTGCGATGGACGGCCCAAAGTGCAGCGACCGCCTCGGCGAGGCCCTCGCCGGTGTGCCGTTTGAGGCGCAAGACGACTTCGCGGAGCACGCCGTCATACGGTCCGAGACGGACGACGCGGTTGAACGCGAACCGGACGTCCCGGCAGCGCGTGCAGCCGCGGTCGAGGTTGACGAACGGGCCGACGTCGCCGGCGCAGCGGGGACAGGTGGGGGAAGGGTCGTCGAGGAGGGCGGCCTTGCAGGTCCCGCAGAAGGCGCCGGCGTCGGGCGGGAGAGGGGCGCCGCAGGCGCGGCAGGCGTTGGGATAGACGAGCTGGCCCAGGCCCTGGAGGAGGGTTCGGCCGGCCGCCGCCAGGGTGGCGAACCACGAGTGCGGGGGACAAGGTGCGGGGGCGTTCATGGAGTCGGATTGTAGGCGGCGCCCTGATTTTGTCTCGGGGCTGTGGGTCAGGACTCCGCTCCTGACAACTCCATGTCAGGAGCGGAGTCCTGACCCACAGCCCGTCACGCCGCGCGCCGCCCCCCCGCCACCGCGCACGCCTGCGCCAGCAGGGCCGTCGGCGACTCGTCCGGCAAGACCAGACAATCCTGCGGGACGAAGTAGGAATGCTCCAGCGCGTAGCGCCCGCGCAGGGCCGCGTGACTGACGCCGTCGCTAAACACGACCCACGCCGAGTCCGGCGGGAACTTCCACAGGCGCTTGCGGCTCTGCTCCTGGTACTTCTCATCGCCCTTGAGGACATCGTGCAGCCGCAGCATGAAAACGTCGTAGTCGCTCCGCCCCGCGCCGCCCGTACGGAACAGCCCGAGCAGCCGCTGCCCCAGGCGCCCCGCCCAGCGGTAGCCCAGCGGCGCCGGCAGGCCCACTCGTGCCCCGAAGCGCTCCAGCAACTCCGGGAAGAGGTCGGAGGTGACCCAGACGCGCGGCTCGGTCAGGTTGACGTTGGCGAAGACGCGGAGGATGCGGGCGCCGTGGGTGGGCCGGCTCGGGAAGGCGTCCACGTGCAGCAGGTCGTTCCGCGCCCGCAGCCGCAGCCGCCGCGTCGCCTCCTCCTCCGGCCGGAAGCTGACCCGGTCGCGCAGCCAGCCCACCGCGTAGCGCGGAAACGCCTCGGCCAACCACGCCGTCGCGCCCGCGCCAAAGGCGGCCAGAACCTGTCGCAACCGGTCGGCCTCGGCCCTCGACTTGCGGCGGAAGCCCGCGACCTTCCCTGTCGCCGGGTTGTAACTGATGTTCTTGTGAGCGCGCCCGGCCAGGGACTGCTCGAACAGGAACTGCCGGTCCACACCCTCCGGCAGGGCGAACGGGCAGACCGGGTGGAGGATGATTTCGCCGCGCTCCAGACGCTCCTCCGGAGAAGAGTGCGCCCCCCCCGGCGGGGCATGGTCGGGCCTCATCGCGCTTGCCTCCTCGTTCCGCCCCGGCAGTCGGTCCGGCGGCGCCGGCGGACAGCGGGACGCTGAGCGCGGCGAGCCGCAGCGGGCTACCGTGGGCTGGGAGGCGTATACCGGGAGGAGGAACGCACCGCAAGAGCAGCGGGCGTCAAGGGGTGGCGGCCGGGGCGACGTGACAACCGTTCGTGCCGTTGCGCTCGACGGGGCGGTCGCCGGCCTCGGGGGCACCGGGGGAAGGCTCGGGCCGGACGGCGAGGCTGCGCGGCAGGCGGAGGGTGAAGCGCGTCGGGCCGCTGTCGCCGGTGTCGTGGCGGACGTCACCGTCGTTCTCACGGGCCAGGCGCCAGGCGGTGGACAGGCCCAGACCGCGGCCGCGCCCGGCCTTGCGGCCAGAGTAGAACGGGTCGAACAGGTGCTCGCGGTCCGCAGCGCCCGGCCCGGGGCCGCTGTCCTCGACAAGGAACTCCACGGCGTCGCCGTCCGCCTCGACGCGCACGCCAGCCCAGCCGTCCGCGGGGGCGGCCTCGATGCCGTTGCGCAGGAGGCAGCGCAGGGCAGTCAGTGCCTGGCCGGGGTCGGCGTGCAGGGTCAGCGCAATGACGGTCTCCGGACAAACGAGCCGCACCCGGCGCTGCTCCGCGAACTCGCGCAACGACTCGGCCACGCCGCGGACGAGGTCGGCCACGTCGCGCAACTGTTTCTTCGGCGCCGACGGCCGCGCGAACTGCATCAGGTCGGTGAGGGTCTGGTGGATGCGCGTGGTCTGGTTGACGATCGTCCGCAGGGAATTGCAGAGCGCTGCGTGCAAAGTGCCGATTTCTGTCGGCCGGTCTTCGTCCGTCGGGCCTGCGATCGGGAACCGGAGATCTGAGAGCTGCAACCGTTTGAGGAGGTACTGGGCCTGGCCGGAGATGACGGCGAGTGGGTTGTTGATCTCGTGGCCGGCGCCCGCGGCCAGTTCGGCAAGGGCCGACAGTTTGAGCCGCTGCAGGCGCTCAGCCTCGCCGGCGCAGCGCCCTTCGAGGGCGCGCTGGAGGGCATCGACGTCCTGCTGCACCGCCTCCAGGGAGGGCCAGTCACGCACGCGGCGGTTCTCGGCGGCGAGCCGGATCAGGTCGGGCAGCAGCGGCAAGCCCTCAGGGGGGGCCCAGGTGAAGGGGCACACCAGCGGCTCGGTCGCGGCGTGCCTGATTTCCTCCACCTCCGCGCCGGTCAGGCCGAGGGAGGCGATCAGCTCGGCCGGTGCGGCGCCGACGGCGAGGGGGAGTCTGACCCCCTGCTCGCGGGCGAGCAGGGCCGCGAGCTGCACCACCTGGAACAGAGCGGGGTCGGCGCCCAGCGTCTGCGCCACGTCCGCGGGCAGACCGAGGTGCCCGGTGGCCGTGGCCAGCCAGCCGGGGAGCTTCCACAGCCGGTTGAGGCGGCGGGCGAGGGCGGCCGCGTCGAACCCCGGGCCCGTCTCCAGCCCAAGGGCGCCGGCGGCCAGCCAGCCCAGCGGCGCCAGCAGGCCGGCGGCCCAGGCGTTGTCCGGGGCGCAGCGGTCCGTCCGCTCCGCGAGGAGGGACGCCAGCCGGGCGCAGGCGTGACAGGCGTCGAGGACGGCTCTCAGCGGCGGCCGGTCCCAGGGCGCATAGCCCGGCCCATGCTGTTCGAGTTGGCGGGCGGCGGCGTCGAAGGGTGCGGGGTCGCGGAGGAGGGCGGGAAAGAACGACAGGCCCGACGCCGTGCCGGGCGGCAAGGCGTGGCGGAGCAGCAGCAGGACGCAGCCGGGGTCGAAGCGCACCTCGGCCCAGACCGCGGCGGTCGGCGCACGGGCGAGCGCGACCAGCGAGGCGGCGCAGGGGGACAGCCAGGGCAATTGAAGGGCGGCTTCGCCCGCTGCTTGGCTCATGACGACGGCTGACTCTGGGGGACGAGGTGCGAAGGTGACCGCCGACAGAGGGGGAAGCCCACGGGCACTCGCCCGTGGGCTTTCCTGTCTCCCAGTCACCCGCTCACCGGGTCATGGGTTACGCGGTGGTGGGCATCGACTCGATCTCGAGCTGGCCGCACATGCGGTCGATCAGCTCCTCGATCTCGAAGGGTTTGGGCAGGAAGTCGTCGGCCCCGGAGAGGCGCAGCTCCTGGATCTTGTCCTCCTCAATCATGCCGCTGATGCAGAGGATGCGGACGTCTTCCAGGCTGGGGTCGGCGCGGACGCGGTGACAGACCTCCTTGCCGTTGATGTCGGGCAGCATGACGTCCAGGACGATCAGGTCGGGCCGATACTCCTTGACCATCATGCCGGCGTCGAAGCCGGTGGTCGCCACGCGCACCTCGAAACGACCGTCCTCCTCGAGGACCTTCGTCATCAGCTCGACCAGCTCGACGTCGTCATCCACGAGGAGCACCTTGCGCTTGCCGCTCTCAAGGGCGTCGGTGGGGATGCCGTTGTCCTTCATGAACTTGTACAGCATCTCGCGGGGGATGCGGCGGAACCGGGAGCCGGGCACCCGGAACCCCTTGAGCTGGCCGTTGTCGAAGCAACGGATGATCGTCTGCTGGCTGACCTTGCAGATCTTGGCGGCTTCGCCGGTCGTGAAAACGGTCTTCATGGGTTCGTCCACCCCTTACTGGCCGTGGCCAGTGGTACTGAGTGTGGTCCGCACAAACCGCTTTCCGTGAATGGTTGCCGGACCGAAATCATCCCTGATTTGCCTCGCTCTGTTCCGAAGCAACACCACGGCAATCCCGACCCCCACACCTCGGAGGCGTGAGGCGGGCGCCCCATGTGTGGTCGTTCCCCTGTCCAGAATCCGTTGCCCGAAGTTTACAGGAAGACAGGCTTGCCGAGATTGCCACCTACCGCGATTATAACCGCCCTCCAGAACCTGTCAACGCGAATCGCACACCCTCGATTGCCGTAAACTCTTGACTCATCTTGACTTTTGTCGGCGACATAAATTACCTTACCCATCCGTCAACTCTTGGCACGGCCGACATAATTTCGCTTCGTGGGCTTACTTGCCGCCGCCTGGGCAGGCTTCGCGGCCGGCGCCGCTTGCCTCTCTTTATCGGAATCCCGGCGTCTCCCCATTGCGTCCTTTTTCCCAGAGCGCCGAGGTTCCGGCCCTTCGTGGGCGACTCGCTCCGCGAGTCGCAGTGGGGATCGTGGGCGACTCGCTCCGCGAGTCGCGTTCGCCACTGCCAGAGCGACTCGCGGAGCGAGTCGCCCACGATCCCCACTGCGACTCGTGGAGCGAGTCGCCCACGATCTCACTCTTCGGCTGCGGTCCCTATCGGTTCCTTCGCAGCCGGCGGGCCGCCCAGGTAGAACAGCAACACCGCCAGATCCGCGGGACTGATGCCGCTGATCCGCCCGGCCTGTCCCAGGCTCGTCGGACGGATGCGCGTCAGCTTCTCCTTCGCCTCGGCCCGCAACTGCGGCACCGCGGCGTAGTCGAAGCTCGGCGGGATCGGCCGCGACTCCATACGGTGGAAGCGCTCCACCTGCACCGCCTGGCGCTCGATGTAGCCGGCGTACTTCGTCTCCAACTCGACCTGCTCCGCGACGTTTTCCGGGACGTGCAGCTCGCGCAGCGACGGCTCCAGCTCGCACAGCCGCGGCCAGTCCATTTCCGTCCGCCGCAACCACTGCTCCAGGGTGTCGCCGGCGTGGCGGCGCGTGCGCAGGTGTTCCGTGACGTCGGCGATGGCCTTTTCCTTGCGGCGGAAGCGCTCCCAGGCGTCGTTGCTCACCAGGCCGACGCGCCGGCCCAGCGGCGTCAACCGCCGGTCGGCGTTGTCGTGCCGCAGCAGCAGCCGATACTCCGCCCGCGAGGTAAACATGCGGTACGGCTCATCGACGCCCTTGATCACCAGGTCGTCGATCAGCACGCCGACGTAGGCCTGGCTGCGGTCGAGGACGAGGGGCGGCTCCTGCTTGATCTTCAGCGCCGCGTTGATGCCGGCCATCAGGCCCTGCGCCGCGGCCTCCTCGTAGCCCGTCGTGCCGTTGATCTGCCCGGCGAAGTACAGGCCGGCGACCGGCTTGGTTTCCAGGGTCGCGTGGAGCTGCGTCGGCGGGGCGTAGTCGTACTCGACGGCGTAGCCCCAGCGCATCACCTCGGCGTTCTCCAGGCCGGGGATCAGCCGCAGCATCTGCTGCTGCACGTCGTTGGGCAGGCTGGTGCTGATGCCGTTGCAGTAATACTCCAGCGTGTTGCGGCCCTCCGGCTCCAGGAAGATCTGGTGGCGCTCGCGGTCGGCGAAGCGCACGACCTTGTCCTCAATGGACGGGCAGTAGCGCGGGCCGCGGCCGCAGATCTGGCCGGAGTACATCGGCGCCCGGTCCAGGTTGGCGCGGATGAGATCGTGGACCGCCGCGTTGGTGTGCGTGATGTGGCAGACCATCTGCGGCTGCGTGATCTCCTTGGTCGCGAAGCTGAACGGACGCGGGTCGAAATCGCCGGGCTGCTCTTCCAGCTTGCCGAAGTCGATGGTGCGGCCGTTGAGGCGGCAGGGCGTGCCGGTCTTGAAGCGAGCGAGCTGGAAGCCGCAGGCGGTCAGGCTGTCGCTGAGACCTTCCGCCGACGGGTCGCCGGCGCGGCCGCCGCGCGTCTTCGCCTCGCCCGTGTGCATCAGCGCCTTGAGGAACGTGCCGGTGGTCAGCACGACGGCCCGCGCCCGGTAGAGCGTGTTGCCGCGCGCCAGCACGCCGGTGACGCGATCCCCTTCGATCAGGATGCCTTCAACGATCTCCTGGCGCAGCGTGAGGCCGGGCTGGGCCTCGACGCGGTGTTTCATGGTGAACTGGTAGAGCTTCTTGTCCGCCTGGGCCCGCGGCGAGTGCATGGCGGGGCCCTTGGTGCGGTTGAGCATGCGGAACTGGATGGCGCTGGCGTCGATGACCTTGCCCATCTCGCCGCCGAGCGCGTCGATCTCGCGGACGATTTGCCCCTTGGCGACGCCGCCGATGGCGGGGTTGCAGCTCATCTGGGCGACGGAGTCAGCGTTCATGGTGAGCAGCGCGGTGCGCAAGCCGAGGCGGGCGGCGGCGAGGGCCGCTTCCGCGCCGGCGTGACCGGCGCCGACGACGACAACGTCAAATTCGTAAACGAGTTGAGTCATGTGCGGATAATGCCGATGCCGGGGGGACGACTCTTCAGGGAATATACCCAAGGGGGGGGAACAGAAAAAGCCCGAGTGCCGAGGGCGGTAGAGGGGGGTGGCGGCGGAGGCAGGGGCAGGCGCGGGGAACTGGAAGAGATGAATCCGAGCTGTGGGTCAGGACTCCGATCCTGACAACCCCATGTCAGGATCGGAGTCCTGACCCACGAAGCGGGCGGAACCCTTGACGCCCTTCCGGCCCTTTGCTCCAATAACAGCACACGCCGGAGCGCCCCTCGGCCCTCCCCCAGGCCCCTGTAGCATAACGGATAATGCACTCGCCTTCTAAGCGAGCTTATGCAGGTTCGACTCCTGCCAGGGGTATTCCCTTGCCCCGCCGCGCCGGCGCGTCCTCGGCCCCCCGGGGTGGACTGGCGCCGGGGGCCGAATAAGAAACTGGACAGCCCGCTCCCGCGGCGCGAAGTTGAAGCCGTCCCGTCCGCCGGCCCGACGGACACTTGGGACGATCCCCTTACTCGCTTTTCAACGAGGTCCGTATGCAGTCCCACCCGCTCCGCTGCCTTCGCCGCCTCCTGGCCGGCGGCCTGCTCGCGCTCGCCCTGGTCGCCGGCGTTGCCCTCCTCGGCGCCCAGGAGCCGGCCGGCAAGAGACGGCCGGTCCCCGACACGGCCGCCCAGGCCGCGGCCCTGAAGCTCGTCAACGAGATCTTCGGCGAGGACATCGCCAAGGCCAAGGACCCCGCCGCCCAGTCGCGCCTCGCCGCCCAGCTGTTGGGACAGGCTCGCGACAGCAGGAAGGATGACCTCGCCGCCGCGTTCGTCCTCTCCCGCGAGGCCCGCGAACTCGCCGCCGCGGCCGGCGACCACGCCCTCGCCTTCCAGGCCATCGAC
>JBBRPS010000202.1:0-13617 GCA_038227745.1 Gemmatales bacterium
ATTTCGGCCTCAAGGGTGCCAGCCTGGTCGGCGGCTTCGAGGGCGGCGAAGAGGACGTCGGCGGCGTGGCGGGAGAGGACGCCGTCGTTGTTGATGACGAACGGGACGGGCGCGGCGCCGATGAAGGCCTGGTTGCCCTGGCGGCGCCAGAAGTGCTGGCCGAGTTCCCACTCGATGCTGTCGGCGAGGGGGGTGAAGTCCTGGAGGACGAAGCGGCCCGTCTGGGCGCCGGCGAGGATGGTAGCGGCGGACGAGTTTCCGGCCGGCTTAACTGTGGCCGCCGCGGACACTTCGCCCGGAGTCGCCAGGCTGGTGGAGTTGGTTAAGGGGGAAGCGGTACTCATGGTAGTTCGCAGGGGGATGGCTCTCCCGGACAGGCGGCAGTTTGGAGCAGGGGTGATACGTGGACGGCGAGGCCAGGCAGGGCTGTCGGTTGTGTTCCCGCTATTTCGCCGCGAGGCGGCGCAGTAATTCCTGACCCTTCCCGGCGACTGTCAAGCGGCCGGAACTCCAGGGACAAAACACTCCATTTACGTATGCGCTAGATTCCGCGTCCTGGGCTTCCCGCTGGTGCGGGCCAGAGCGGGCGATGCGTTCCAGGGCCTTCACCAGCCCGGCGTGCCCGGACCGTGGAAAAAGGGACACTAACTTTGCGGCGCCTCCCTGGTCAAGCAAGCCCTTCAGCCCGTCCAAAGCCTGCTCGCAGCGAAGCGGCTTGCCCAAGGAGCCCAACTCTGCTAGATACCACTGCTCGAACGCTGCGCGGAGCGCGGGCGACAGGTCCCTACTGCGGTCATGCCGGAACCACCCGCTGAATGCAGAGGAGACGTTTCCCTTTTCCTCGTCGTCTCCTCGGGGAGCGGCGAACCGGAGGTAGTCTAGGGCGAGGCTCGACTGCCGGATCGGGTCGTAGCCATCCCCGTAGGCGCCACGGCTCTTTGGGTTAACGTAGCAGAAGGCGGCATCCAGGGCGAAGAGGCGCACGCTGCGAACCTTCGACTGGCACATCCTGCGAAACACTCCCTTCTGGCTCTCGTCGTCCGCAGCGGCGAGATAGCGGCCGCTGTCGGCGAAGGCCTCCGCCAGCGGGTCATCGTGGGCCGCCCTCCAGATATGACCCACGGGGGTCCCGAACCGGCTGATCCCATCTTCGGCCTCCCTTGGGCCGCAGAGCAGCAGTAGCAGACGCTGTCCGGGCTGAGGGGCAAAAGTCCAGACGGCTCCTCCTCCCCAGTCGGCGAGGTTCGGGCCTATTCTGCCCGCGTGCTCGGCCTCGTAGTAGTAGGGGATCTCCAACTCCGCACGGGCAGGCCCAGCGAGTGTGCGCTGGACGCGGAAGCGGAGCGTGCCCCCCTGCGCGTACGGGCGATCAGCGGCGCCCTGGCGGACCTTGGTGATATCCACAGAGGTCACCGTCCCGGCAAAGAGGCTCCCGCCCGAAGCCAGACGAAAGTAAAGCCCCCAATAGCTGTCTTCTACTTCTATCCGCGCCGCCGCGCGAGGGCGCGGTGTCTTTCGCTCGCGCGCCGGGGGATTGTCGCGAAAGAAAGTGAAACAGGCGACGCAGGCGCCCCCCACCAAAACGGCGATGGCGATCACTCTGCCAACCATGATGTGCCCCCCTGGTGCGCTCGGAGTCGAAGTGCTATATATCGCTGGGCATGATCCTCACCTCGTGAGGCGAAACCTATCCAAACCCCAAACCACCTGTTCTTGAGGCCTTTCCGGTCCCTTCTCGCCTACGGGTAGTACGGTAAGGTGGATTTCACCTTCGCCGACAATCAGAAACTCATGGCCGTTGTGAGGAAAGCTGGAGAGGCGTTCTTCAACGAATGGCAGCGCTCGCAGGAGAGGGGATGGCCGGCTAAATCTTGCCTTCTCATGACGAGACGGGGTGCAGGGCAAGTAAAACCTATAAGGAATGCGATAAGTCCCCGGTTCGGGCTGGAAAAGATAATTGTCGAGGTAAACTGAAGATGGTAGTCCCTGCCCAGGAGGAATGTCCATATCCCACCAGTGCGTGATCCGGGGGGGAGGCGGCTTGGTCCGGAGGGTCGTTCCTGCCGTCTGAAACTCAATCGGAAGGTATGTGAGAGTTAGGTCAACCGGCTCTGACACGAATGGAACGCAGCCAAGTGAAAAGGTCTCGGAGCTTGGGTTGAAAGAGACCATCTCAAGCTCGATAGGCGTCCCGTGAGGGCAAGGTCCCTCGGGAGATTTGAGTTGAATGATCGGCAGCCTGGGAAGGAGGTCTCGGTAATCCCGTGAGTAACGGACAAGCCCCCCAGCTGCCACACCCAAGAGGAGCAACAGGATGGCTGGAACGAGCACGTGTTTCGGGAGCCCTCGCCAGGATCCGAGCTTATGGGAGGGAGAGGGTATATCCATCGAATTTGGCCTCCTGTTCTTGCGTCGTCCGAGAAGGACGGACACCTACTTCTCGTTCAATATGTTCGTAAACGTGGCGGTGAAGGGATCGGTGCGCAACATCTGCCCTGCCTGCGCGGTGAAGCCGTTTGCGGTCACGTTCGCGCTTTGCCGCTTGACGACATAGTCCCAAAACTTCGTAACCGGATTCTTGAGAACGTCATAGGTGATCTTGAAGCCGCTCTTCGTGATGGGAATATCCTTTGCACCCGTCCGGTAATCCCGAAAGATGAATACTTGCGATACCTCGCTGGAACTAGGAGTGCCAGTTTTGGCGGCATCGACTATGGGGCGGATGTCAATAGCGTTTAGGTCGGGGCTGAAGACAGTAGCAGGAGTCTTGGAATACGTACCAACGACATTCCGGAGGTTTTTGAACTTCCCGGTTACCCGAATGCCTTGGACTTGCTCAGACATGTAAACCCGATCCAGATCTCCCAGGACGCCCGAGTCCGAAGCCCAGCTGATGTTCACGAGCATCCCAATCGCCCCAGGGGCTATCTTCAGTTCGCCCTTAACGGTCCTCAGAAAAGTACCCGTTACATTGATGGGAATAGCGGCAACACTAAAGCCAAACGTCCTGGAGAGCAGCTTCCCATTTTTGTTGTACACCCCGAGGAACAAGTTGCCGGCATTGCCACCTCCTTTCCCTCCATTCGGGGCTTGCGCGGTGTCCGTTGCCTCGGTGCTGCGGTTTCCCACGACGAGCAGAGAAACTTTTCTTTCCTTTGGATCGGTCAGAGGTAAGGAGGGGGTTGGCAAGCCACCCCCCGCGGCTCCCGGCCGGGAAACGTTGGCAGATCCATTGGCTTGGCTAGCTCCCATGATCTTGATAGTCAGAGGGTACTGGTTCGCAAGGCCGTTCGCGAAATCGAGCTTCAGCAAATAATTCCCACCCGGTGGGATCCTATCGGGGATCATTTTCGCTGGGGTGTCCGGATGCCGGATATGGCCACCTTCGGCAAAGGTCACTTCCTCCGTCCCATCAGCCTGCGCGACGAAGGCCGTGCTGAGTAGCACAAACTCCGGCACCGTCTGGTCCCAGAGGCCCGTGATGAGGGGATGGAAGATACCGGCATCGGAGAACGTATGATTAATAAGGAAGTTGAACAGGCCTGCGGATCCGGTAACCGTCCCGGTTTCAGTCCCAGCCCCATCCCCCACGTCAACCGTAGTGCCGTACTCCGTTGCCGTATCATAGGGGTTCGCGTCCACGAACACCGCCGCGGTAACGTCCGTGACGGTTTCGCCCTGCGTCGCCGAAATGTTCGCCCCATACGCCACGACAGGGGCGGGCACCACGATCACCGAAGTGCTGGTGTTGATCGAGCCGCCGCTGCCGTCCTCCACCGTCACGGTCACGGTGTAACTACCGTCCGTCGGGTAGACATAGCTCCCGGTCACGTCGAACGTCCCGGACCCCCCGCTGACCACCCCGGTGCCCGTGTTCCCATCCCCCCAGTCGATCGTCGCCGTGAAGTCGCCCGCCACGGCCCCCGGTTGGTCCGTGCTGAAGCTGATGACGGTCAGATCCGTGGGCCGCCCGGCGGCGAGGTCGCCGACCACGACCGTATCCGTCGCCGAGACGGTTGTCCCATCGGCATCCGTGACGGTGATCGTGACGGTATAACTGCCCACAACGGGATAGCTATGTCCGCCATCGCCACTCACGCTAAAGGCCCCGTCCTGCCCCATCACCACCGCGTAGGTTGACGAGCTGCCGTCCCCCCAGTCCACGGTGGCCGTGTAACTTAGCGCGCTTTCCGCCTGGTTCGCGTCCTGGAATACCGCGAGGTTGCCCGGGAGGCCACCGGCCCACGCGACGGACAGCGTCAGGCCGCCACGTACACCGGCTGCCCGTCCCCCCCTCCCACGGCGGCCACCGGCCCACGCGACGGACAGCGTCAGGCCGCCCGTTATCGTGATGGGCGCCGCCGCCACCGTCACCGTGGACGTCACGGCGGTGATCGACCCGGCCGCATCGGTCACCGTCACCACGACCGAATACGTCCCCGGATCGGCGTAGGCGTAAGCACCGATCACGGTGAAGTTGCCCGAACTCCCGTCCACGAAGCCGCCGCTCGTGTTGCCGTCGCCCCAGTCGATCGTCGCCGTGTAGTCGCCGGCCTGGTGCGACAGGTTGGGGTCGGTGAAGGTCGCGACTACCACCCCGTTCGCCGGCACTCCCTCCACGGCGCTGGCCGTCGCGCTCGCCAGCGTCAACGTCGTGTCGTTGACGATCCAGTCGAAGGTCTGGCTGTCCGTGCCGCCGTTGCCGTCGTCCACCACCACCGTCACCGTGTACGGGCCTCCGTTCAGCGTCGCCGTTCCCCCCAGCGTGCCGGAGATAAGGCCCGTGGACGGGTCGATCACCAGCCCGCCCGGCAGGCCGGTGGCGCTGTAGGTCAGGGTGTCGCTGTCGGCATCGGTCGCCGTCAGCGCCAGGTTGACGACATCGCCCGGCACGTTCGCCTGCGCCCCCGGGCTGGTCAGCGCCGGCGCACTGTTCGAGCCGTGCGTCACGGTCCAGGTGAAGGTCTTGGAGCTGCTGTAGGTGCCGTCGCCGGCCGTGGCCGTGACCCCATAGGGACCTGCCGCGGCGTCCCCGGCGGCCACCGTCCCGGAAATCGTCCCGGTGGACGTGTTGATACTCAACCCGTCCGGCAGGTTGGCCGCGCCGTAGGTCAGCGTCAGGCCGCTGGCAGCGGTCGCCGTAAACGCCACCGTCACGCTGTCCCCTTCCACGTTGGCCTGATCGCCCGGCGCCACCAGCGTGATTTGGGGGGTGAGGTCCCACGTAAAGGTTTGACTGGTGCTGATCGTGCCGTCGTCCGCCGCGATCGTGACCGAGTAAGGCCCGTTGTCGGCCACCCCGGGAGCCAGCACGCCGCTGATGTTCCCCGTGATGGGGTCGATGACCAACCCCGCCGGCAGGCCGGCAGCGCTGTACACCAGTGCGCCGGCGCCCGGGGGCGCCGGCGCGAGGACCTGCAGCGAGATCGTGTCGCCTTCCAGGCTCGTCTGCCCGCCCGGGTTCGCCACACCGACCTGCGTCACCGTCCACAGGATTTGCCGGCTCACGCTGTCGGTGCCGTCGGACACCGTTACCGTGGCCAGGTAGGGGCTACCTGCGTCGGCCGATGAGCCGAGGGTGCCCGAGATGACGCCGGTGGCCGAGTCGATGCCCAGGCCCGACGGCAGGCCCGTCGCGCTGTAGGTCAGGGTGTCGCTGTCGGCGTCCGTCCCGTGCAAGGTGAGCGACACCGTCGTGCCGTCCGCCCCGGTCTGCGGGCCGGAGTCGGCCAGGCCGAGGTGCGCCACCGTCCAGGGGATAGTCGTGCTGCCGCTCGCGGTGCCGTCGGACGCGGTGACCGTCACGCTGTACGGACTGCTGAACTCGGCCCCGAGAGCCACCGTCCCGGAGATGGTGCCGGTGGCGCTGTCGATGCTCAGCCCCGAGGGCAAGCCGGTCACGCTCCAGGCGAGGGTGCCGGCCAGCGCGTCGGTGCCGGAGACGGGCAACAAGATGGTGTCCCCCGCGGCGACGGCCTGGTTCCCCGGGGCCTCGACCTGCACGCGCGGCTTGACCGTCCAGGCGAAGGTCTGGCTGGCGCTGCCCGTGCCCATCATGCCGGCGCTGGCCGTGACCGTGACCGTGTACGGGCTGTTCGCGTCCGCCAAACTGCCGACCGTCCCGGAGATCACGCCCGTGCTGCTGTCGATGCTCAACCCGGAGGGGAGACCATCGGCGAGGTAGGTCAACGTCCCCATGCCGTGGTAGCTCGCCGTCACCGCCAGCGAGACGGAGTCGGTGGTCAGGTTGGTCTGGCCGCCCGGGGAGGACACCGCCACCGGGGCCACCGTCCACGCGAACGTCTGGCTGCTGCTCGAGGTACCGTCGCTCGCCGTGACGGCCACCGCGTAGGGGGCCGCCTGCGCCGCGCCGGCGTCGATGGTCCCCGAGATCTCGCCGGTCGTGGAGCTGATACTCAACCCGGCAGGGAGGCCCGTGGCGCTGTAGCTCAGCGTGCCGCCGGCCAGGGCGGTTGCCTGCACCTGCAAGGAGACGGTGTCACCCGTCGCGCTGCCGGCCGGCCCGGGGTTGACCACGCCGACGCGCGGCGTCACGCTCCAGACGAATGACTGGCTGGCGCTGTGGGTGCCATCGCTCGTCGTCACCGTCACCGCGTACGGGCTGTGGACGTGCGCCGCCGTGCCCACGGTGCCGGAGATCAGGCCGGTGCCGGCGTTGAGGCTCAGGCCCGCGGGCAGGCCAGTCGCGCTGTAGGTGAGCGTGTCGCTGTCCGCGTCGGTGCCGGCCAGTTGCAGCGAGACGGTCGCCGCGTCCCGGTCGCTGCGGTTGTCGGGGGCCGCCAGGGCCAGGTGCGCCACCGTCCAGGCAAAGGACTGGCTGCCGCTGTGAGTGCCGTCCGAGGCGGTCACGGTCACGCTGTACGGGCTGCCCGCGGCGGCCGTGCCGCCCAGGGTGCCGGCGATGGTCCCGGTGCCGCTGTCGATGCTCAGGCCGGGCGGCAGGCCGGTGGCGCTGTACGTCAGGGGCAGGCCGGCTGAATTGCTCCCGGTGACCGGCACGCTCACCGTGTCGCCGTTGACGCCGGCCTGGTCGCCGGGGCCGGTGACGCCGACCGGGTCCACGGTCCACGGGAAGCTCCGGCTGGCGCTGGCCATGCCGTCGGAGACGCGCACGCTGACGCTGTACGGGGTGGCGCTGGCCGCAGCGGCAGCGAGTGTGCCCGTGATGTCGCCGGTCGTCGGGTCGATGCTCAGGCCGTCCGGCAGCCCCGTGGCGGTGTAGGTGAGCGGGTCGCTGTCGGCGTCGGCCGCCGTGAGCGGTAGAGAAACGGGGTCCCCGGCGGCGTTGCCCTGGTCGGGGACGGCGTCGAGGGTCGGAGCGTGGTTGGCAAGCCCGACATCCCAGGTGAAGCTGGCAGTGGCGGTGTCCGTCTGGTCGGTGGCCGTGACGGTCACGTCGTAGGCCGTGCCGACGACGGCGCTGGCGTCGATCTGGCCGGAGATGGTCCCCGTGAGGCTGTCGATGCTCAGGCCGGGCGGCAGGCCGGTGGCATCGTAGAGGAGCTGGTCACTGTCGGGGTCGCTGGCACTCACCGCGAGGGACACCGTGTCGTTGCGGACGCCCGACTGGTTGGCGGGCGTGGTCAGGGTCGGGGCGCGGTTCGTGTCGGTGATGGTCCAGGCCAGACTTTCGCTGTTGCTGCCGCCGTGGCCATCGATCACGATCACCGTGGGGGAATAACTCCCGCCGAACGCCTCGGCGTCCGCGTAAGCGACGGTGCCGGAGATGACGCCCGTGCTCGAGTTGATACTCAGGCCGGGGGGCAAGTTCACCGCGGCTGTCGGAACGCAATAGAAATGTCCTCAGGACAAGGGAGCAACAGAGCCTCCTCGCCCGCACTTGCAAACCTCGTTTCCCCTGGACGGGTCGTTCCCCGGAACTGCTCTGGAACCCCGGGGCACAGTCCGCTATAGTCCCCCGCGCATTGGTGGCAAACGCATTTCCTGCCGCCGGTGCGAACGACCCATCGTGTGACCGCCCCGCCCCCCCGGCGGCGGGGCGAGTGTTCCCGTTCACGTCTCTTCACAGGAACAGGGGAAGACTTATGCGCAAACTCGTTTGGTGCGGCGCGGCGGTGATGGTGGCCGGCGCGGCCGCCGTTTACGTGGCCGCGAAGCACGCCGCCGACCACCCCGACTCGTACTGGGGCCGCTGCGCCGCCGCCGCCGCCCACCTCGGCGCCCGCTGCAACCCGTTCATCGCCGTCAACGAGCTGATGCGCGACTCGGGCATCACGAAGGCCGCCGAGTTCGTCGGGGACGCGGTCGTCGGCCGCGGCGAGGACTGCGACGAGGAGGCGGCGGAGTGCGCCGGCATCCACAAGCCGGAAGGCGCCGCCGAGGCCGAGGAGAACGTCGCGGTCGAGGAGCTGGCCGTCGCGGTCGAGGCCGTCCAGGAGGCCGAGGTCGTCGAGCCGAAGGTGCAGGGGTTGGATGAGTTCGAGCCCCGTGAGGGCTTCGTGGCCGGCTCTTCCCTGCCCGCGCCGGAAGCCGTCATGCCCCCCGAGACCGAGGAGCCGCGCACCGGGACGACCGAGGAGAGCGAGCCGGCCGTGACCGATCCGCTCATCCCGCCCCCCACCTCGGAGGAGCAGCCCGCCGACAACGAGGTCCCCGAGGGCAACGAAGACAAGGCCGCCGGCTCCGAGGGCAAGTGCTGGCTGTGGGACCTCCTCAAGGCTACCGGCCTGATCGAGGACACCACGCCCGCCGCCGATGTCGAGATCCTGGAGATGCCGAACGAGTGCGGCGACGACGAGCCGCAGGACGAGGGCGTCGAGGAAGTCCCCTGCGAGGAGACGCAGGCCACGCCTGAACCCTACGATTACCACCGCTACCACCACGACAGCTGCCCGTACATGGGCTGCCCGTACCCCTACTCGCACTGCCCCTCGCAGGTCACGCCGGTCCCCCAGTCGAGCAAGAAGGACCGCGTGAAGAAGAAGGCCCAGCGCCGCCAGGCCCGCAAGCCCGCCGACGTCGAGGCGATGTGGCAGAAGCTGCACGGCGCGAACGCGACGGAGGACGGCTCCTCGGTCCACACCGGCGTGGACACGATGGAGTTTCGCCCCAGCGACGATCACCGCACCCCTCCGGGCCGCGACCCGTTCTGAGCGACCGAGTCGGTTGAATCTCCTCGCGGGGCGGTCCGGCGTTCTTGCCGGGCCGCCCCGCGGCGTTCACGTCTTCTCCCCCCGTGCCTCCCGGACGGCGTCCCGGATGAGGTCGGCGGCGTGCGTGGGATCTCTCACCCCGTCCAGGATCAGGGGCATCAGCGCGGGGTCGTCCGGCACCACCCACACGCGCCCCACGCCGAGGCGACGTTCCAGCCAACTCCTCTGGACCGTCACCCGTGCGACCCGCTGCAACTCGACCGAGAGCAGGGACATCCGGCGCAGCCCCCGGGTCAGCCAGACGTGGCGCGTGGTCAGGCGGTAGTTGTGGCCGAAGACGCGCGTGCCCACGAACAGGAACTCCCCGACCCACAGGGCGGTCGCCGCGAGCAGTGCCGTCAGCCGCTTCCAGCCCTCCGGCATGAGCCGCCACGACACCCAGGCGATGACGCCCATCAGGACCAGGCAGACCACAAAGCTCGGCGCCATGGTCCAACACGAGTAGGCGCCCCACCACAGCTCCACTTCCTCGGGTGGCTCGGACGGTGGAGAGGTGGGGGCGATGTCCCCAGGGCGGACCGCCTGCACGACCTCGCTCGCGGCCGGCCCGTCATTCGGTTCAGTGCTCATCTTCCCCTCCGGGTCGTGGATGTCGTTAGTGTACCAGCGCCGCGCGGGCCTGTCTGGCTCGGCCGGCGCGGGCGGGTACAATGGGCGGGGGAGGAAGAACCGAACCCCGAGCGAGAGCGAGAGGACCGCCTTGACGCCACCAACCTGTCCCGACCACGCCGAGCGCCGCCAGCGCCTGGCGCAAGCGCTGACGACCGAGGGCATCGACCTGGTCCTCGTCAGCAACCCCGTCAACGTCACCTACCTGACCGGGTTCGGTGGCGAGAGCAGTTACATCGTGCTCGGCCGCGACCGGGCCATCCTCGTCAGCGACGGCCGCTTCACCGAGCAGATCGCCGAGGAGTGCCCGGGACTGGAGACGCATATCCGGCCGCCCGTGAAGCCGCTGGCCGAGGCGACCGCCGAGGTGCTCGGCAAACTGGCGCCCCGCTCGGTGGGCTTCGAGAGCGGCCACCTGACCGTCGGCGAGCACGAGCGGCTGCGCGAGCTGCTCCCCGCGGTCAACTGGAAGGCCGGCGGCGACCGGGTGGAACGGCTGCGCGTGGTCAAGGACGCCTGGGAGGTGGAGCAGATCCGCGAGGCCATCCGCATCGCCGAGCGCGCCTTCGCCATGTTCCGTGTACTGCTGCGCGCGGACGATTCGGAGAAGGAGCTGTGCGACGCGCTGGAGGGCTACGTCCGCCGGGCCGGCGGGCGCGGCAGCGCCTTCCCGCCGATCGTCGCGGTCGGGGAGCGGGCGGCCCTGCCGCACGCGCCGCCGACGGCGAAGAAGGTCCGCGAGGCGGGGCTGCTGCTGGTGGATTGGGGCGCCAGTGGGGCGTTCTACAAAAGCGACTTGACGCGCGTTCTGGTCCCCCGTACAAATTCAACGCCTTCGCGGGCCGGCAACGGCGCGGAGGGGGACGCGAAACTCCAAGAGATATATGGGGTTGTGTTGCAGGCGCAGCAGCGGGCGATCGCCGCCCTGCGCCCCGGCGTCAAGGCGGGCGCGGTGGACGCGGCCGCCCGCGGCGCGATCGCGGCGGCCGGCCACGGCGACGCCTTCACGCACAGCACGGGGCACGGCTTCGGACTGCAGATCCACGAGGCGCCGCTGCTCAAGCCCGGGTCGGAGGCGGTTCTCGAGGCCGGCATGGTGGTGACCATCGAGCCGGGCATCTACCTTCCCGGCTGGGGCGGGGTCCGCATTGAGGACGACGTCCTGATCACGGCGGACGGCTGCGAGGTGTTGACGGGCGTGCCGAGGGATCTGGCCGCGATGGTCGTCGACGTTTAGCCGCGGTTCGCAGAACCGCGCGGTTCTGCGAACCGCGGCTAAACAGCGAAAGCACCCGGCGGACACGAGACAGGGAGAGCACGGTGGCTGACGAGGTGTCGAAAACTTCCGGGCCGTTCGACGTCGAGAGGATCCGCTCGCTGGTCGCCCTGATGCGGCGGCACGACCTGAGCGAGATCGACCTGCACGACGGCCCCGTGCGCATCCGGCTGCGGCGCGGCCCCCGCCTGGCCGCCGCCGTCCTGTCCCCTCAGCCCGTGACCCCCAGTCCTGCCCCCGCCCCGGCCGCCCCCGCCCGCGCCGCCGCGGAGCCGCCGCCCGCCCCCGCCAGGAAACTGATCGAGATCAAGAGTCCGACCCCGGGCACCTTCTACGCCGCTTCCAGTCCCGACACCGAGCCGTTCGTCCGCAAGGGCAGCCGCGTCACGCCCACCACTGTCGTCTGCCTCATTGAGGCGATGAAGCTGTTCAACGAGATCCCCGCCGAGTGTGCCGGGGTCATCGAGGAGATCCTGGTCGAGAACCAGCAGGCCGTCGAGTACGGCCAGGTGCTCTTCCGCGTCGATCCCACCGGCTGAGTGGCTAGTGGCTAGCCACTAGGAGCGTGTCGGAATACTAGCCACTAACCACTAGCCACTAGCCACTAGCCACTATGTTCCAACGCATTCTGGTAGCCAACCGCGGCGAAATCGCCCTGCGCGTCATCCGCGCCTGCCGCGACCTGAACATTGAGGCCGTCGCCGTCTTCAGCGAGGCCGACCGCGGCGCCCCCTACCTCGACCTCGCCGACCAGGCCATCTGCATCGGCCCCGCCCAGGCGACCGACAGCTACCTCAACATCCCGCGTCTCATCAGCGCCGCCGAGATCGCCAACGTCCAGGCCATCCACCCCGGCTACGGCTTTTTGTCCGAGAACGCCCACTTCGCCGAGGTCTGCCGCTCCTGCAACATCGAGTTCATCGGCCCGCCCCAGGAGGCCATGCGCCGCCTCGGCAACAAGAATGAGGCGCGCAAGCTGGCCCAGCATGCGGGCGTGCCGGTCGTGCCCGGCAGCGCAGGGCTGATCACCAACGAGAAGGAGGCTCTGCGCCTGGCCCACGAGATCGGCTTCCCGGTGCTCATCAAGGCGGCGGCGGGCGGCGGTGGCCGCGGCATGCGCGTCGCCTTCAACGACATCAACCTCCGGTCGGGACTCAAGGCGGCCAGCCAGGAGGCCGAGAAGGCGTTCAAGGACGGCAGCGTCTACCTGGAGAAGTACATCGAGCAGCCGCGCCACGTCGAGGTGCAGATCCTCGCCGACCGCCACGGCAACGCCGTCCACCTCTGGGAGCGCGAGTGCTCGCTGCAGCGGCGGCACCAGAAGCTCGTCGAGGAGTCGCCGTCGCCGAACCTGCCGCCGAAGGTGCGCGAGGCCATTTGCCAGGCGGCCGTGCGGTTGGTGCGGGAGGCCGGCTACCAGAACGCCGGCACCTGCGAGTTCCTTGTGGACAAGAACGACGACTTCTACTTCATCGAGGTGAACGCCCGCATCCAGGTCGAGCACCCGGTGACGGAACTGGTCACCGGCATCGACCTGGTGCGCGAGCAGATCCGCATCGCTGCCGGCGAACCGCTGAAGGTCAAGCAGGACCAGGTCGAGCACCGCGGCGTGGCGATCGAGTGCCGCGTCAACGCCGAGGACCCCGACTTCGACTTCCGTCCCTGCCCGGGCACGGTGACGCGCTGGCAAGTCCCCGGCGGCCCCGGCGTCCGCCTCGATACGCACGTCGTCACCGGCTACCGCGTGCCGCCGAACTACGACTCGCTCCTCGCGAAACTGCTCGTCCACCAGCCGACGCGGCCCGAGGCGCTGGCATGCATGCGGCGGGCGTTGGCCGAGTTCAAGGTCGAGGGCATCAAGACGACCATTCCGCTCCACCAGCGCATCTTCCGCCACTCCGCCTTCATCGAGGGCCGGGTGGACACCACGTTCATCGAACGCCACTTCCAAAAGAGTTGACCGCTCGCCATTCGTTCAGCGACAACGGCCGGGGTGCGCAGACTGCGGAACCTTCCCCCAATGGCTCGTTTCGCCGGTTACTCAAAATTGCACAGGTGCCGCAAAATCGCACAGTGAAGTGTTGCAAGAGTGAGCGGAAATGGCCGGGGGACAAAGGGCAGGAGAGGCGGCGGAGGCAAGGCGGAAAAAGTAGCGACGCAAGTCTATGGCATATCAAAGGTTATTGCGAGTCTCCGATTATGCCGGGCGAGCCGGACAATTGGCACACCCCTTGCATCTACTATGCTTCCGAGGTGGTTGGTAGCGAGTCCCAACTACCTCGAGACCCAAGACCTTTATCCTACCCAACACACCCCTCCCGCGCGGGCACGGGGGAAGGCTGATTGCGAGTCTCAGCCCTTCCCCGTGCCATCACATCTTTTGTACCCCACCCTAGTCCCATATTCCGCACCCTAACGGATGTATACCATATTTCTCATAGAGATATAAGCCTCCTCGGAGGGAGGAAATTATTTCACCCCGTGATGGTGGCTGATATCTCCAAGGAAAACACAGTGTACATCCGTTAGGGTGCGGAA
>JBBRPS010000203.1:0-13603 GCA_038227745.1 Gemmatales bacterium
CCCAGGTCTTGCAGCAGCTGCGCCGCCTCCGGCAGGGCGAACTGGGCGCCCGACAGCCCCTCGCCGAAGTAGCCGCGCCGCACCTCGCCCGCCAGCTCCATCCGGCTCAGCACCTCGTACAGCACGCGCCACGGCGGCAGCCACGGATCCGCCACCGCCAGCTCGCGGGCGACGACGCCGTAGCGCTGCAAAAGCACGCCCGCCTGGTGGACCGCGACCGGGATAGGGGACGCGACTCGATAACACGAATTAGAGATTCGTGTTATCGAGTCGCGTCCCCTTTTCGCGCTGCGGACCAGAGGGAGGAAACGTCTGGCGGAACGGAAATGTTCTTTCGATTCATGCCTGGCAAGATTAGAGGGTGTGCCTGGCATGCGTCAATACATCAGAGCTTGACAGGCGTGGCAGCGACACATTCTCAAGGGCGCTTGTACTGCTGGGTAGTGACAATATTCTCAATATCTGTTTTGTAACATCGGAGTAGAACGATGACCTCTTCGCACAAATTAAAGAAGTCCTGCTGCTTGAGATCAAGATAGATACCATGGGCGATATTATTGCGGCGATCAAGCAAGCTTTTGTCGATGAAAATATACCTTGTCTGGTAGGGTGCCGTGTCTACGCCGATAGACATCGCGATCCGTTGAAAGACCGTGGAACTCAGATTCGATTCGGTCCTGATTGATCCCGAGATCGCCAATTCCGCCGCCGTGTCGAGATTGTTGAGGAAAAAGCCTACCGCAGCAACAGTGTCCTGTGGGTTCCCTGAAGCGTTCAGGTCGTTGATATATTTCTTTGCACCAAATACGATGTAGCAAGATTGCAAACGACGGTAAGCGATGCCTTGATGTTGAATATAGTTAAGAAGTGCCTCGGAGGCCCCTTTGATAAACCCTTCCCAATGGGCATACAGAATGGGCACTCCCGCGCGGATCAAGGACCGTTTTGAAGTCTCCTCCGCGTCCTTTATCGCTCCCTTGATGTCAGCAATTTCTTTTAATCGCCAAGAAAATTCCCCGTCCAGATATTCACCCAGAAGGGAAGAGGTACGTAGTTTCTTCATGGCTTGAAAAAACTCTCAGCCAGCGGGAGGAGATTGGGCAGTCGAGTCGTTCCTCGCACGCCCGAACCTGAGTTAGCCTTGAATACTGGATCGATCCATAACTGTTTGATTCTGGCCTCGATGAAGGGATGCGCCTTGCTTCCAATCTTTCCCAATATATCGGCAATGTGGAGAGACAGCCCGTAGGCAATCACTTCGTATGCGACAAGAGAGGATTGGCCTGTGAATTTTCTGCCGTCCCATTTTTTGAATGCATTAGCGCCAAGCACTTTCTGCAAAGCCCCGAAGGTGGCCTTAAATGCCGACTCCTCTCCCTTGTAATCAAACGACCTCTCGCTCGCCATGGCGATCGACGCGTTGTCAAGGTACTCGTGAACATCCAAGTACGGCTGATATTTAGAATTCCTGAAAGCAAGGAATCGGATTACATACTCCAGCGTGCGCTGGCGCTTTTCGGCCCTCTCCGTGGGGTCGATCGTTTCGATGAATGGCTCATATCCTTCCAGCTTGAGTAGCCACTCATGAAAATTCTCATTGATCATGATGATAACGCAAGATCGCACCTCCTGCTCAGAGAGGGCGGAACCACCCGTGTTCAGCCTTTGAAACAATTCGTACTTGGCGAGTGGGTCACTCTCTTTCTTCAGGATTTCAACCCGAATCCTGACACGCTTAATATCAATCCGCTGCTCTTCCGTCAGGGCGTTGGGATCGTCGTCCTTCTCCGATAAAGACTCCCAGCCTTTGTTATGAAGCGACGGAAGGAGGGTTGTGCCTTCCAGAACAGAGGGAGGCATAATTTTCTTACCCTTCGGATCCTCAGCGTCCCTAAGCACCCCCTGCAAATTCTAGGATCGTGGATACCCTTTGCAGTCCGTCCACTAACTCCCATTTCCGACCAGAGGTGGTGTACACAAAGATCGGAGGAATCGGGATGCCTAACAGTAGGGACTCGATGAATCGTGTTTTTTGGAACAGATCCCAGCGGAAGTACCGCTGATATTTCGGATTGATCACCAGTTCACCATCTCGGTAAAGGCTCATTAGCTCCCCGATGGACATATCGTAGCCGTCTTTGATGACCTTTTTGCTGGCTACCGCGATTTCTTCTTCTAGCGACATTGCATACCCCTCTCCGTACAGGCGACATCGAACCCCCGATCTTGGCGACACTCTACACGGGCTCGTTACGGACTTCGCCGACGCAGTTTTCTCCTACAACGATAGAATAATGGGCCTTATGTCCGATTACTCCCTCTATGCCAGTCAGGTAATCGACAATTTGTCTAAGAACCTCGGTGGCGCTTTGCCCTCAAGCACTGCACAGAAAGTATTCGAGGGCAGATGTGAAAACTTCCCGCTTATGGTTGTGATGGACCTGGTGAACCCGAATCGAACCAGGTGGTCATGAAAGGCTTTACGGTGCCCTTCCTGAAGATCAAAGGCCAGTTGCGCCAGAAATTTAATGGACATTACTTTCCTCTAAGGGGTGACCGAAAGACCTTGTGCGTATGATATCCTGCCGCACCGTGCGGTTCCATCTCGCGCTTACAGGCGACTCCCCCGAAGTCCCATTATACGAAGGCGACCTCGACCGGGACATCCAGTTCGTCTCCCGAAAAAGGATGGCCGAGAAGATCGTCGGGGGTTTTTCGTACCCATCAAAAATGCCATGTCCGGCTTGGGGAATCCCGGCCCGCCGCTGCCGGATCGGCTCCGTCCTCGCACAGCAGGAAGGCACGACCTGCCATAACTGCTACGCCCTCAAGAACTTGTTTCGGATGGGGCAAGTCCAGCGGGCGTACGAGCGACGCTACCAGGGGCTCCTGAATGTCCTCTGGACCCCCGCCATGATCGCGATGTGCCGGTGGTACTGCGACGACTACATGCGGCTCTTCGACAGCGGGGATTTGCAGGGGATCAACCACCTGAAGAATATCTGCACGATCGCCGCGAACGTCCGTGACGTACTCTTCTGGCTGCCGACGAGGGAGTACGAAGTGGTTAAGGCGTGCAAGGACGAGGTTCCGGAGAACTTGGTTGTCCGGCTCTCGGCTCACCAGGTTGATGGGAGGCCACCACGGTGGCCGACAACATCAACCGTGGTGACCGACGCGAATGAAGCGACGTGCCCGGCCCCTCATGGTTTCCATTACGAAAAAGGGGCGCGCGGCTCTCGGGAAGTAGCCCACCGCGACGGAGAAAAGCAATGACAGGCGAGGACAAAAGGGGACGGGGGTCGATCACCTGATGTAGCCCCGTCCCCTTCCCCGGTTGATCCCCGACGGGAAAATTGGTGTCAGTCGGTCTCGCCAGGATCGGCCGCCCAACCGCAGGACCGGAACCAACCCAAGATGTCGCGCGCAGACAACTCGCAGCGCTGCTCCCAAGGCCCCCAACAGCGCTTCCCCCGTGCGGGCCGCCGCCTTACGCAGGATCGCTTTGACCTTCGACTACAGTTTCTCTACCGGCATCAGGTCCGGACTCCACGGTGGCGCCCGCACCACTTTGGCACCACGCCGCTTCACCGCTGCGACCGCCTCCGCGTCCTTGTGCGGCTTGAGGTTATCCCAGATCACCTCCCCCACTTCTGAGAACTGTCCCTCCTCTCTTCCTTGGATGCCTTCATAAGGCGGCGCATCCCAAGCACGCGAGACGCTGCCGAGGAAGGCTATCTGGGCCGGCGGCATCCGCGATGGCCTTTCCCGTCGCGGACGCCGCCGGCCCGGCTTGTGGGCGCACACCCCGCCCTACCGCCAGGCCGCATACAGCGTCATGCTCTGGTAGTCGCGCACGAACCCCGCCGCTTCGAGCAGCTCGCGCCCTGCCGTCGCCGTCACTGGCTGACCGTTCCACTCTGCCACCGTCATCTTGTGGGTGACGGCCAGGCCCTGGTCGGCGGCGAGGACGGCGGGCAGGCACGCCACCGCGGCGGCGACGTCCTCGCGGCTGGCGCTGGCCAGCGCCGTCAAACGCTTGCCCTGCTGCTCGACGATCAGAATCGGCCGGCCCGCACGCAGCACGAGCCAGTTGCCGACACGGCGGAGCAGCGGCCGCGTGCCGCCGTCCAGCAGGGCAATGTCGAACGGGGCGCCCGAGCCGTACAGGTTCGCCGGGTCGAGGCTGTGCAGCAGCACCACCGGCGCCGCGGCGGTCGCGGGGAGACCCAGGTCTTGCAGCAGTCGCGCCGCCTCCGGCAGGGCGAACTGGGCGCCCGATAGTCCCTCTACGAAGTAGCCGCGCCGCACCTCGCCCGCCAGCTCCATCCGGCTCAGCACCTCGTACAGCACGCGCCACGGCGGCAGCCACGGATCCTGCGCCGCCAGCTCGCGAGCGACGATGCCGTAGCGCTGCAAGAGCAGGGCGGCCTGGTGGACTGCGTGCGCCTCGGCGTCGGGCAGTCCCCACGGTAGCAGCGACCAGCGCCCCTCCGGCCGCTGCAGCGTGGGCCGCCGTGCGGCGTGCGCGCGCCCGGGGCGCGGCACCTCGAAGCGCCGCCCCGCCGTCGCGGTCGCTGCCGCCGGCTCCCGCTCCTCGCCCCGGCGGATCACGTCGAAGCGGTCGTTGGTCACCCACCCCAGTCGCAAGAGCGTCCACAGAGCGGAGCGCACCGCGCTGGGCGGCAGGGCGGTGTGCTGCGCCAGGTCGGTGACGAACAGCGCCCCGCGCGTGCGCAGACATTCCAGCACTTGACCGGGGGGGCCGGTCAGGACGGGCACCTCCGGGGCGGGGAGTTGTGACAGGTTCGCGCGGTGCAGGAACGCCAGGTCGCAGGGGCCAGTGTCACCCCCCCGACACACCCACAGCCACTCGCCCGAGGCGAGGATTTCATCGAGCCAGCGTGCCTGGTAGCCGGGGACGCGCGCCGGCAGGACCGTCCGCTCCCACACCTCGGCCGGCAGCAGCACGCCCTCGAGCCGTGCCAGCACCTCGGCCAGCCCCTCCGCGGCCCCCTGGCGCGTCTCGGGGTGGGCGTGCTGCCAGCGCACGAGGAAATCGGCGAACTGCGGGGCCGGGCAGGTGACGACCTCGCGGCGCAGCAGGGCGAGGCTGCCGCGCTGCACCTGTTCCAGGTTCTCTGGAGCCGACCACTGCAGCGGATCCGCGTCGGCGGCCGTCGGCACCGCCACCAGCCGGCCGCTGCCCGCCCATTCCTCCAGCTTCCGCCGCGCCCAGCCCGGCTCGAACGGGTAGCGGTCTAGGACGTCGCGCAGCGACACCAGCGCGTGCGTCGCCAGGTAGCGGGCGAGGACGTGCGCCGCGGCCGACTGCTGCTCCTCCGGGGCGGCTGCATTCAGACCGAACGCACGCCGGTACAGATCCTCTTCCTCCGTCAGCACCCAGCGCTGCGGCTCGCGGACGCGCGGCAGTTCCAGGCGTTTGGCCCGGCCGTCCGCCTCCAGCTCTTCGAGGAAAACGGCCATCGGCCCTTCGAGGTCGCCCGCCGCCAGGTCGCCCAGGCGGCGCAGCCACTCGGCCGTCTCGGTCGCTGTCCGCGGCGGCTGGCCCAGGCCGCGCAGCCGCCGCTCCACTTGATGCACCGCCCGTGGGTCGAGCAGATGGGCCTGCGTCTGCGGCGACACGAGCTGATCGAGCAGGCTGCGGTCCAGCGGCGCCGAGCGATCCGGCTCGCCCTGGGTGCCGTCGTACTGGTACATGTTCGCGGCGGTGAAGGCGAACAGCAGGCCCGCGGCGAACGGCGACGGCGTCTCCAGGCGCCGTTTCACCACCTCGACCTTGCCGTCGCGGATCTCGGTAAGAAGCTCCTGCAAGTGCGGCAGGTCGAGGTGATCGTGCAGGCACTCGCGGAACGTCTCGGCGACGATGGGGAAATCGGGGTGGCGGCGCGCCACCTGGAGCAGGTCGCGCCCGCGCAGCCTCTGCAGCCACAGCGGGGCGCGCTTGCCGGCCTGGCCGCGCGGCAGCAGCAGGGCGCGGGCAGCGTTCTGGCGGAAGCGCAAGGCGAACAGCGGGCTGTCGGCCAGCTCTTCGAGGATCAGGTCGCGGACGTTCTCCGGCGTCAGGCCCTCGAACAGGTCCAGGACCAGCTCGTCGGTGTCGGCGAGGCGGATCAGCAGGCCGTCGTCGTGGTGCAGACACTGCGGCGCGTAGCCCAGGCGGCGGCGCAGCACGTTCTCCAGCGCCAGCCGCAGGGCGAGATGCAAGCGGTTGCCGCGCGGGCTGAGGAGCATCACCTGCCAGTCGCCGAGCTGGTCGCGCGATGCCTCGATGAACAGCGTGCGGTCGGTCGGCAGGCAGCCGCACCGCTCCTGCTGACGCAGGACGTGGTAGCGCAGGCTGCGGGCTGCGGCGGCGTCGAGGTGGTGGTCGCGCTGCAGCCACTCCGCGCAATTCGGTTCGCCCAGGCGCTCGCCCAACTCGCGGAGGAAGCGGCCCATCGCCCGGCCGAGGTCGTGGCTGCGCCCGGTCTGCTCGCCGCGCCAGAACGGCACCATCGCGGGGGCGCCCTCCGCGGGCGTGACGACGATGCGGTCGGCCTCGATTTGCTCGATGCGCCAGGCGTTCGTGCCGAGGAGGAAGGCGTCGCCGAGGCGGCGCTCGTAGACGAACTCCTCGTCCACCTCGCCGATGCGCAGGCCGCCGCGCGTGTAGACGGCGTACTGCCCCGTGTCGGGAATGGTGCCGCCGTTGAGGAGCGCCATCTGCTGACTGCCGGGCAGGGCGAGGAGGCGGTTGTGGACGCGGTCCCAGCTCAGGCGCGGCTGCAGGGCCGTCAGCACACCGGCCGACGAGGGGGCCGGTTCCTCCGTGGCCGCCTGCCCGAAGCGGTAACGCCCACTGACCATTTCCAGGACCGTGTCGAGCGCCTGCGGGGACAGGTCACGGTAGGCGTAGGCGCGGCGCACCAGAGAATACAGAGCCTGTACGTCCCATGCCTCCATCGCGGTCATGGCGACGACCTGCTGGGCGAGGACGTCGAGGCAGTTGATCGGCACGCGGATCTCCTCGACGCGGCCGGCGGCCATCTCGCGGGCCAGGACCGCCTGCTCCAGCAGGTCGGCGGGCGTCTTGGGGATGAGGCGGCCCTTGCTCTTCTGGCCGACGAGGTGGCCGGCGCGGCCGACGCGCTGCAGGCCGCGCGCCACGTTGCCCGGCGACTCGACCTGACAGACCAGGTCCACCGCGCCCATGTCGATGCCCATCTCCAGCGAGGCCGTCGCCACCACCGCGCGCAGCCGGCCCTCCTTCAGTGCCGCCTCGGTCTGCTGCCGCACCTCGAGCGCGACGCTGCCGTGGTGGGCGCGCGCCAGACCCAGGGGGGGCGACCCCTGGGCTTCCTCCAGTTCGTTGAGGTTCGCGGTGATGCGCTCCACCGCACGCCGGTTGTTGGCGAAGACGATCGTCGAGCGGTGCGCGCGGATCAGGTCGGCGAGCAGGCGGTAGATCGACGGCCACACCGACTTCTCCGGCAGCGCGCCGAACTGCTCGACCGGGCTGATGACCTTCAGGTCCATTTCCTTCCGCAGGCCGGCATCAACGACCGTCACCGGCCGCGGCACGAACTGCCCGTCGGCGGTCCGCTCCAGTCCCCCGAGGTAGCGGGCCACCTCGTCCAGCGGCCGCTGCGTCGCGGACAGGCCGATGCGCGTGAAGCCGCGCGGCGTCAGTTCGGCGAGGCGCTCCAGCAGCAGCGACAGGAACACGCCGCGCTTGTTCGGGCACAGGGCGTGGATCTCATCGACGATGCAGTGCGTGACCGTCCGCAGCGTGTCGCGGGCGCGCGAGGTCAGCAGCAGGTGCAATGACTCGGGCGTGGTGATGAGCACGTGCGGCGGCCGTCGGGCCAGGCGCTGCCGCTCGGCGGTGGAGGTGTCGCCGGTGCGGACGGCGGCCTCGATCCGCGGCAGGGCGTGGCCGGTGCGTCGGGCCGTCTCGGCGACGCCCTCCAGCGGCACCTGCAGGTTGCGGTAGATGTCGTTGTTGAGGGCCTTGAGCGGCGAGACGTACAGCACCTGCACGCCGCGCGGCAGCGGATCCTGGCGCCACAGGCCGTCGAGGCAGGCGAGGAACGCGGCCAGCGTCTTGCCGGAGCCGGTCGGGGCGAGGATCAGCGTGTGCATGCCCGCGGCGATGGCCGGCCAGCCCTGGCACTGCGCCGGCGTCGGCTCGCCCAGCGCCGAGCGAAACCACTCGCGGACCGGCGGCAGAAAGAGACTCAATGGGTCGGTTTGATGCATATCTCTTGAAGGGTTCATGTGCCAGGCGAACGGCCGGCGTAAGCCGGCTGGTACGGCAATCTCCGCAGGGTGACGTACCAGCCGGCTTACGCCGGCCATTCGCCATCGACCTGCGGCACCTCCGGGCAGGCGATGAGGGACGGAGCGTACCAGCCGGCTTACGCCGGCCGTTCGCCATCGACCCCCGGATCCGGCCCAATTCGCATCAGCCGCGTTCCATTTCTTGCCCGGCGCCGCGAAGGAGCCTGGGGCCGATACCCGGCATGAGGCACAGCAGGGCGAACGCGCTGTAGCACAGCAGCACGCCGTCCAGCGGCAGGCGCGGCCCCGACAGCGTGCCGCCGTGGCCGAGCAGATACGGCAGCGGGATCCACATGACGGCCAGCGATGCGGGCATCGACAGCCGCCGCCAGCCGTACGTCCAGCGCCAGCCGAGCAGGCCCAGCAGCAGCATCCCCAGCAGCGTCCCTTCGAGGATCATCGGGTACCAGTCGGCGAGCCCCGCGGGCAGCCGGTTCGCCTCCTGGGGCACGGCCAGCGTGCCGTCCTTGACCCACGCCTCGCCGAAGACGAAGCACTGCCCCGCGAGGAGGCGCCGGTGCAGCGTGCGGGGCGGTTCGGCGGCGGCCTGGTCCAGCACGTCGCGCGCCAGCAGCGCGTAGCGCTTCACCTGGTTCTTCTCCGCGAGTAACTCCTGCAGCCGCTCCCGCGGCAGGCTGGCGCGCAGCGCCTCCTCGTCCTGCGGGCCGCCCGTCGCCGCCGCGTTGTTCCCCATCCACAGGTGCAGATACATCGAATCGACGATGGGGACCGGCTCGTGGAAGGCCCGCAGGTTGCGCACCGTCCACGGGGCCAGGCCGTTGGCGAAGCCGAGGAAGGCGAGCAGGGCGCAGAGCCAGCCGCGGGCCACGTCGCGGCTGCGCAGCAGGAACCACAGCAGCGCGACGGTGGCGAACGGCAGCAGCGCCGCCCGCACCAGCGCCAGGGCGGCCAGGCTCAGGCCGTACAGCAGGCTGCCCAGGGCGTCGCCCTCCTGGCTCGCCCGCGCCCCGAAGAACAGGGCGCACCCCAGGAGGAACGAGGCCAGCACGCCGTCGTCCAGTTCCAGTGTGTTGACGACCCAGAACGGGTGCAGAGCGCAGAACAGGCCGGCGAGCGTGCCCACCGCCGCGCTGCGGAAGGCACGGCGGGCGAAGAAGAAGTACAGCGCCGCCGTCAGCGCCCCCAGGCCGCACTGTGTCCAGCGCAGCACCGCGGGCGCCCGCTCCGCGCCGATCACCGGCACGACCACACGGCCGACCAGCCAGGGGTACCCAGGGGAGACGTGGGCCGTGCGCTCCACCGCGTCGGACAGGGGCGCCCTGGCCTCGTCCCACGAGTCGGCCGGCAGGCTCGGCGTCGCGCCGGGGGGGGACGCCGGCCCCTGCACCAGCAGCGGCGCCGGGCCGTTGAGGTCGTCCATGCTCGCGAGCAGGTAGCCGACCCGGACCGCCGCCGCCGCGGCGAGGACCAGCAGCAGGAGCAGGACGTCCTTGAGGGTGAAACGCGGCATTTCCGTCATGGGGGGCCCCAGGGTGCGACTTCGCGGATCTCGAAACGGTGCGCCGATGGGCAGGCATTATGATAACCCCCGCGGCCCGCCGCCGCCACCACGGCAGAGGGGCCGCGGCGGCCGCTTTCCGTCTTGCAACTCGCTCCGGCCCCCGTTAGCTTATCGGGAGGAGAACGACCCCCCGCCGCCCCGGCAGGTTCACCGGCGGGCCGAGGTGCAGGATAGCAGAGTCACGAACCCGGATTCATCAAGGAGCGTGCTCATGGCGAGGCGTATTCTGAACCGCAAGGAACTGCGTGCCGACTACGACGAGGCCGAGCGCCGGCGGACGACCGAGGACGAGGATGTCGAGGAGGAAGGTGAAGAGGAAGAAGACGAAAAAGAAGAGTCCGCGGAGGGCGAAGCGGAGGCCGGCGAGGAAGAGGAAGAAGAGGTCACAGCGCCAAAGAAGAAGCCCGCCAAGCCGAAGGCCCCCGCCAAGCCGAAGACGCGCTCGCGCGCGGCGAAGGTCACGCGCATGCGCGTCATCTGGGGCGTGTTCAACAACTCGAACCAGCAGGTGGCGAGTTACGAGTACCCCAAAAAGCAGGAGGCGATGGCCCACGCCGCCAAGCTGACCGCCGACAAGAAGAGCACCCATTTCGTCCAGCCGGTCAAGCAGCAGATGGAGGAGAAGAAGGAGTGACATCGGACGGCGCCGGGTTTCGCCCGGGTTCCGCTCCGGGGCGAAACCCCGGGCGGATCGGTGCCGACTCACTCCTCCAGCTCGAACTCGTACGGCTCGAACAACTCCTTGAACGCCGGGTCGTCGGCCAGGTCGGCGAACTCGCGCACCCAGCTCACCGTTTCCTGCTCCGTCAGGCCGTCTCTCTTCTCCGGCGCCTCCGCCGCCGGCCGTGTCCGCTCGCGCCGGTAACGCCCCAGCCAGACCATGAACTCCTCACACCCCTGCACGCGGCAGTCGCGCCGACGCGCCGCCCGCTGCAGACGGTGGTCGTCGGAGACGAGCGTCAAGCTCCGCGGCGCCGACGAGTGCCGGATCAGCTCCTCGATCAGGTCGTCGGCCTCGGCCTCGTGAACGGCGAAGCGCACCAGCACGCCGCGGTACTCCTGTGACGCGACCGCGCGCGGCGGGGCACCGGCCGCATCGAACACGACCGTCACGCCGCCGGCCTCCGCGCCGAAGCTGCCCGCGAGCAGTCCCAGAAGGCGCTGCCGGGCCTTCTCCAGGCCGGCCGGCCCCGCCCGGCCCTGCAGCGCGCCGATGGCGTAGAGCAGGTTGTAACCGTCGATGATGAAGGTGGCGCCCACGACATCCTCCCGGCCGCCGCCGCGCCCGAGGGACGCGGCACGCTCGGCCCTACCCACGATCCTACCGTCGCGGGCGCCGGGGTGCGCGCAAAAAAAGAGAGGCGTAGTTATTCACCACGCCTCTTCTCTATGGGAACGGCCGCAGCAACGGCCGGCTTAGGGGGGGATGTCCGCTTCGTCCGGCTCCGAGGATTCCCCGTCGTCGGAGCCCGAGTTGACAGGATACCCGTACGTTTCGCCGAGCCAGCGGCCGAGATCGATCAGGCGGCAGCGAGGGCTGCAGAACGGAAGTTCAGGCCATTCCGCCTGTCCCTCGCCAGTCATCTCACGCTGACAGATCGGGCAACGTACCCTTATCATCGGATGCTCACGTTCCGGACTTGGAACTTTTCCCCGCACTCTTGCCGCTTTTTGTCTCGCTCGGCGGGCTCGCCGAACCGGAATCGCCCGACGTGCCGGTACTGCCGCTTTTGCCGTCCGACGACTTCGCCTTCTCCTGGCCCTTCTCCTGGTCCGCCTTGGCGGCGCTCTTGTACGACTCGCTGCGGTAGTCCGTCTGGTAGAAGCCGGAGCCCTTGAAGATGATCGCCGCCCCGCCGCCGTAGACGCGGCGCAGCTTCTTCTTGCCGCACTTGGGGCACTTCTTCAGCGCCGCTTCCGACATCGACTGGAATTCGTCAAAGTTGTGTTCGCAGGCGTCGCACTGGTATTCATACGTAGGCATATCCGCTCCGTTCCCTTTCGTCCGTCAACTGACCGCTTCGTAGGAGGGGGCTCCGTCCCCCGACCGCGCGGGAAGAATCGGGGGACGGAGCCCCCTCCTACAAGACAAGCAAACCTCGTACCGCCGGACCGCCCTACTGCGCCACGACGACCTTTGCCGGGCGCAGCACGCGATCCTGATTCATGAAGCCCTGTTCCACCACCTGCAGGACGGTGTTGGGCGCCTGCCCCACCGGGGCGGGCTGCTGGGCGATGGCCTCGTGCAGCGCCGGGTCGAACGGCTTGCCCTGGGCCTCGATCGCCGTCACGCCGTAGCGCTTCAGCAGGTCGAGGAACAGGTTCTGCACCATCGCCACCCCTTGCACCAGCGGGCCTTTCTCGCCCGCCTGCTGCGCCGCCGCGGTCGCCCGCTGCAGGTTGTCGAAGACCGGGAGCAGGTCCTTGATGAACGGGCCGTACAGGTAGCGCCGCTCCTGCTCGCGGTCGCGCTGGTTGCGCTTCTGGTAGTTCTCGAAGTCGGCGCGGGTCCGTTGGAGCAAGTCCAGAAACTGGTCGCGCTCGGCGGCCTTCTTCCGCAGCGCCTCCAGGTCTTCCGGCGCCGGGGCCGGCTGGGCGGCGTCGGGCTTCGGCCCGTCCGCGGTCGCTTCCTGGTTGGGTTTCTCCGGGGCCATGTTCCGTGCAACCTCTTCTTCTGAGACGAGCCCGAAGTGCCCGCGCGCGACGCGCCGCACTTCTCAGCCCGTCGGCTTCGACTCCGCCCCTTCGCCGGTGAACAGCCTGCGGATCTTCTCGAAAAACGTCTTGCGCCGCGCGGACACGTGCTTGCGGTCCAGTTCGGCCAGCTCGCGGAACAGCTCCTCCTGGCGTTTCGTCAGTTGCGTCGGAGTTTCGAGCAGTACCACGACCAGGAGTTCGCCGCGCTGGCCGGTGCGGAGGCTGGGCATGCCCTTGCCGGGGATGCGGACCACATCGCCGCTCTGCACGCCGCGCTTCAGGTCGTGCTCGATCGGGCCGTCGAGGGTCGGCATCTCGATCTTGCCGCCGAGCGCCGCCTGCGCGAAAGTGACCGGCACCTGGCAGATCAGGTGGTCGCCCTCGCGGCGGAACAGCGTATGCTCGCGGACGTGGATCTCGAAGTACAGGTCGCCGCGCGAGGCGCCCGGCTCGCCGGCGTTGCCCTCGCCGCGCAGCGGGGCGAGCTGCCGCCGGCCGTTGTCCACGCCCGGCGGGATCTGGATCTCCAGCGTCCGGTTGATGGTCACGTGTCCCTGGCCGCGGCAGTTCGGGCACAGGTCGGTGATGACGAAGCCGCGACCGCCGCAGGCGCCGCACGTCTGCTGGATGCGGAAGAAACCCTGGCTGCGGAGCACGGCGCCGCGGCCGTCGCAGTGACGGCACTTCGCCGGCGAGGTGCCGCGGCGGGCGCCGGAGCCGCTGCACTCGGCGCAGCGCTCGTCGCGCGGGATGGTGATCGTTCTCTTGCAGCCGGTGTACGCCTCCTTGAGGTCGAGCTCGAGCGCGTACAAGAGGTCGTCGCCGCCCTGGGGGCCGCGGCGCCGAGCGGCGCCGCCGCCGAATAGCCCGCTCAGGAGGTCGCCGAAAAGATCAAAGGGCGACTCCTCGGCGCTGAAGTCATGTACCATGCCCTCAATGCCGGCGTGGCCGTAGAGGTCGTAGCGCTGCCGCTTCTCGGGAGTGCTGAGGACGTCGTAGGCCTCGGCGGCCTCCTTGAACCGCACCGCGGCCTCCTCGTCG
>JBBRPS010000204.1:0-13584 GCA_038227745.1 Gemmatales bacterium
CACGAACCGCTGCAAACCGCTTCTAAACGCGGTGGCGCCGCAGCGCCGCCAGCGTCTTCTGAAAATCCGCCGGCAGCGGCGCCTCCACCTCGATCACCTCGCGCCGCCGCGGGTGGAAAAAGCGCAGCCGCGCCGCGTGCAGCGCTTGCCGCCCCATCAGCACCTCGTCCGCCTCCGCCGCCACGTCCGGCACCAGGTCGGACAGCCGCAGACAGTCGCGGCCGCCGTAAACCTTGTCCGCCAGCACCGGGCAGCCGATGCTCGCCAGGTGAACGCGAATCTGGTGCGTCCGCCCCGTCCGCGGACTGATGCGGCAGAACGTGTAGCCGCGGAAGCGCTCGATCACCTCGTAGAAGCTGCACGCCTCCTTGCCCTCGTCCTCGTCATCGGTCACCCTCATCTTGATCCGGTCGTGCGGGTGATGGCCGATCCGTGCCTCAATGTAGTCGCTGTCGCGGTCCAGCACGCCCGCCGTGAGCGCCACGTATTCCTTGAAGATCTTCCGCTTCTCGAACTGCATGCTCATCTCGCGGTGCGTCAGCTCCTCCTTGGCGATGAGGATGACGCCGCTCGTGTCGCGGTCGAGGCGGTGGACGATGCCCGGCCGGTAGTCGCCGTTCACATTGCTCAGGTGCGCGAAGCGGTACTGCAGCGCGTTCACCAGCGTCCCGCCCCAGTGGCCCTTCGCGGGGTGGACCACCATGTCGAACGGCTTGTTGACGAGCGCCAGGTAGTCGTCCTCGTAGAGCACGTCGAGCGGGATGTCCTCCGGGACGGGCTGCGGGTGCGTCGGCTCGGGCAGCTCGATGCGGACGTGGTCCTTATTGCGGACCTTGTAGCTCGCCTTGGCCGGCCCGCCGTTGACCGTGACGCCGCCGGCCTCGATGGCCTTCTGCACCACCGAGCGGCTGAAGTCGGGGAACATGCTGACGAGGTACTGGTCGAGGCGCGTGCCCTCGACCTTGCGGCGGACGGTCAGCTCGGCCACGCGCGGCGAGCTGACTTGCACTTCGGGATCGGGAATATCCGTGTTGGTGAATTGCATGGGAGTCAAGAAACGCCGTGGGGGCGGGGCGTCGGCCGACGCCCCGCCCCCACGGCGGAATCGACGGGCAGTTGGCCCGGAGGTTTACTTCTTTTTCGGCTGCTGCCTCGGCTGTTGGCCCTGCTGCCGGTGGAGTTGCTCGAAGATGTCGTAATGGGTGCGCTGCGCCAGCTGCGTGTAGAAGGCGGCGATCTGGCGGCGCTGGTCGCGGTCCTCCAGTTCGGCGAGGCGTTTCTTCGCCTCCTTGCCGTGGGCGCTCTTGGGGAACCGATCCGCCACGGCGCGGTAGTCCTTGGCGGCCTGCTCCAGGTGTTTCTCCTGGTTCGGGGTCGAGATCGCCAGCGTTTCCTCAGCGACGGCGATGGCGTAAAGGGCCTCCGGAGCCAGGACTGGATCCTCCTTCACCTCGTCGGCGAGGGCGAGGTTGCGGTACTGCTCCTGCGCCACCTTCACGTAGGTGACCGCCTGGATGGGGTTGCCTTTCGTCAGCGACTTCACGCCGAACTCCCAGAGGCAGAACCAGGCGCCCTGGAAGCGGGTGGCGATGACGGGGTTCGTCTGCCGCTCGTTCTCCAGTTCGGAGAGTACCTGGAGCTTCGATTGCGCCAGCGACCGCAGCACGTTCTGCGCCTCTTCGTCCACGCTGAACCAGGCCTCGGCGAGCGTCGCGCGCGAGCGACTGCGCGACCAGAGGAAGATCGCGACGGCGACGGCGAGCACGCCGACGAGGATCCAGGTGAGGACCGAACTGCGGTTGGGTCGCGTCTTCATGCGCTGAATGACGCGGCCCATGCGGTCGGCCAGGGCGTTGGTCTGCAACTCTTTGCGATGTTCCGCCTTCATGCGGCCTCGCTCCTCTCGTCACGGCGTTCGCTGTCGCTGTAGTGGATTCGGCTTCTTGACTTTAGGAGATCATAGGCGGCGGGGCAAGTTCGGTCAAGCTCTCTGCGCGGTGACAGGGGGATGTCATCGCGGCACAGCAGGGTTCGTTTAGCCGCGCGCCTCGGGCGAGCGCGTGAGCCAGATCCGCTGCGCGGGGCGCGCGCTCGCCCGAGGCGCGCTGCTAAACAGGCGTTCACTTCTTGCCCGGCGGCGGCCCGACGACGTAGCCGACCTCTTGCAGCCGCTCCGCGAGGCGGTCGCCGGCCTCCGTCGCCCGGTCCGCATCGACCCGCGCCCGCACAATGGCCGCGTACCAGAACTGCTGCCGGTCGCGCGGCGGCAGGTCGTCGGCGTTGAGGCCCAACTCCTGCACCGCGCCCCGGTCCCAGCGCGCCTTCTTCAGCCACGCCGCCAGCTCGCGCCAGGTCAGGCCGTTCGAGACCGCCGTGCCGTCGGCGCGGGCGACGCGCCGGCCGATCAGCACGTTGAGCAACCCCAGCAGATGCCCCCGGTCCAGGCCGTGCCGCGTGAGATCTTCCAGGAACTCTTGCAGCGCATCCATACGGGCCTCCCCATGCCGCCGCCTCCCGGCGCTCCGTCGTTACGGCCAAGTTCGCCAGCCAGCGCCATCGCGTCCATTTGCCCATCTTACCACCCTTGCAGCGCCGACCGAAATGGGAAGCTGCAAATCTTCATGGACGGCGCGGCGCGCGGATCGAGGGCGCCTTGCCTCCCGGCGCCTTCTGTATAATGGCCGGGGAGCATAGCCGACTCGGGGGAACTTGGCAACCGTGCCTGTCAACCCCCTGTCACCGGGCGCTGGCCACGAGGGGGGTTCGTTCATGACAGACCGCAAGCGCTCGCGCCGCCCCCTGGCGGCGCTCGCCCTGGCCTGCGCGGCCGGCCTGCTCGCCGCCGGCCGGGCCGCTGCGCAGACGGGTTTCCAGGAAGAAGTGAAAGTGGCGGCGCCGACGCGCCTCGACTGGCAGTTCGTGGCCCGCGACTTCGGCCCCGGCGCGGCCAAGGTGCCCGCCGACTACGACTCGCGCAAGCAGCGCTACCAGCTCTTCGTCCCGAAGTCCTACGATGCGAAAAAAACCTGGCCACTCGTGCTGTTCATCTCGCCCGGCGACGCGGCCGGCTGGCGCTCCTGGAAGAAGACTTGCGAGATCTTCGGAATCCTCTTCTGCGCCCCCTACGGCGCCGGTAACGGGTGCCCGCCGGGCCAGCGCACGCGGATCGTGCTGGACGTGCTCGACGATGTGCGCCGCCATTACCGCATCGACCCGGACCAGACCTACCTGAGCGGCTTCTCCGGCGGCGGCCGGATGGCGTGCGCCATCGCCTTCGCGCTGCCGGAGTACTTCGGCGGCGTCGTCCCGGTGTGCGGCACCAACCCGCTGTCGAGGGTGACGTACCTGCGTCACCGGGCGGTTGATCGCCTGTCGGTGGCGCTCGTCACCGGCGAGCACGACTTCAACCGCAAGGAGAACGAGGTCTACATGCACCCGCAGCTCAAGGACGTGGGGGCGCGGGTGCGGCTGTGGGTGGTGCCGGACCTGGCGCACTCGGTGCCCGGCAATGCGGTCCATGCGCAGGTCTACCTGTGGCTGCGGGGGGAGTTGCAGCGGCGCCGCGACGACGCGAAGGCGTACCCCATGCGCACCGTGGCCCCGAACGAGGCGCCGGCCGGCGAGCAGGAGGCGGCCCGCCTGCTGAAGGCGGCGGAGGCAGACCTGGAGAAGGCAGAGCGGACCTGGCGCGGCGTGGCGCTGCTGCAGGGCGTGGTGGAGCGCTGGAAGACGACGGAGGCGGGCGGCAAGGCGCGCCAACGGCTCAAGGAGATTCTGGGGGACGAGAAGCGCCTGAAGCTGGTCGAGGAGCAGGGCGGGGCCGACGAACGGCGGTGGCTGGCGGCGCTGGGTCGGTCGCTGGACCGCTTCGGCCAGGTGCCGCCGGCGCTGGCGGCCTACCGGATGCTGGTCGAGAACCACCCGAACAGCCCGGAAGGCAAGGAGGCCGCCGCCGCGATCGAGCGCCTGCGCGCGAAGGGCAAGTAATGATCGGCCCAATGTCCCGCCGAGCCGGGAGGGATGACGCACCCATGTCACAGGAACCCATGCCGACCGCCCTGCTGGACGAACTCGCCGCCCGCGCCGGTCAGGCCGACGCCGAGCCGGTCTGGCCGGGGGCGTCGTGGGACGTGGTACGCCGCAGCGGAGCGCTCACCTGGGCCGTCCCCACGGCGCACGGCGGCGCCGAGCTGGGGCCGCTCGACCTGCTGGCCGGCTACGGCGCCCTCGCGTCGGCGTGCCTGACGACGTCCTTCATCCTCAGCCAGCGCGACGCGGCCTGCCGGCGCCTGCGCGACAGCGGCAACGAGGCGGTCCGCCGCGAACTGCTGCCGCCGCTGGCCCGCGGCGAGCGCTTCGCCACGGTCGGCCTGTCGCAGTTGACCACGTCGCGCCAGCACACGCGGCCGTCGCTGACGGCACGGCTGACGGCGACGGAGCTGGTCCTCGACGGCACGATTCCCTGGGTGACCGGCGCCGCCGAAGCGGACGACCTGATCATCGGCGCGGTGCTGGACGACGGCCGGCAGGTGCTGGCAGTGCTGCCGACCGGGCTGCCGGGGGTGAGCGTCGGGCCGCCGCAGGCGATGGCGGCGCTGGAGGGATCGATCACGGCGGAGGTGCGTTGCGGCGAGGTGGCGCTGGACCGCCGCTGGCTGCTGGCGGGGCCGGCCGAGCGCGTGATGCAGGTCGGCCGCGGCGGCACCGGCGGGCTGGAGACGTCGTGCCTGGCGCTGGGTCTGGCGGCGGCCGCGGTCGCCCACTTGCAGAAGGAGGCGGCGGTCCGGCCGGAGCTGGCGCAGGACACGCAACGGCTGGCGCAGACGCACGAGGGGTTGCGGCAGGAGATGTTGCAGCTCGCTCAAGGAGGTGGTGTGGCGGAGAGGGCGGTGGCGCTGCGGGGGCGGGCGAACGCGCTGGTGCTGTCGGCGACGCAGGCGGGGTTGACGGCGAGCAAGGGGACGGGCTTTTTGCGGTCGCATCCGGCGCAGCGGTGGGCGCGGCAGGCGCTGTTCTTTCTGGTGTGGTCGTGCCCGTGGCCCGCGGCGGCGGCGACGCTGGCGCATCTGACCAGCCCCCTGGAGCCGCAGTGCCCATAGGCAGGTCGGACTGATGCGCCTCGGGCAACTTCCGCAGGGTTACAGCGCCAACTCGACCTCCCGGAGGGTTGCCCCTTCATCGATGGACTCACCTTGCGCTTCGAGATAGTCCCGGATGGCGTCGGCGATGTTCGCCAGGGCTTCTTCCTCTGTCGCCCCCTGGGACCAGCAGCCCGGAAGGGTCGGCGCGCAGACACTGAAGCCTTCTGCCGACGGGTAGAGTGCGACCTTGAATTTCATGGAAATCCCACTCTGGGAAGCCTCTCACCGGGAGGCGGGCGGTGGTCCCTGATGCGGCGGATCGGCCCTATCGCCACCTTAGCCGGCGCGGGCCGCAACGGACAGATGAGTCTGCGGGTTGCCGGGAACCCCCCGGGACTCGCCGGTCGAGGACTACCTCATCTCTGCCGGGTCTTGCAATCGCCTGGCGAGCGCCACGGCGTCCGCGTGATCCGGGCGGGCGGCGAGGGCTTGCCCCACGCTGGCCAGCGCCGCGGCGCGGTCGCCACGGGCGAGTTGAATCCGTGCCGCCAGGTAATGGGCTCCGGCCGGGTCGGCGCCGTGCGCCAGCGCCCGGCGCGCGTCTGCCAGCGCGAGGTCGTACCGCCCGTGGCGGTAGTGCAGCGCGGCGCGGCTGAGGGCGGCCTCCGCGAGGTCGGGACTCAACTCCAGCGCCCGGTCGTAGTCCGCCAGCGCGTGCCGGTCGTCCCCCAGTCGCTCGTGCGCCAGCCCGCGGTTGTGCCACGCCGCCGCGGCGCCCGGCGCCAGCGCCACGCACGCCCCGAAGGCCGCCACCGCCTCGGCGTGGCGCTCGCGGCGGAAGGCGCACACGCCCTCGTAGAAATGCGGCCAGTACCCCGATGGCTCCCGCCGCGCCGCGGCCTCGAACTCCGCCGCCGCGGCGTCCAGCCTCCCCCGCCGCAGCAGCGCGCGCCCCGCGTCGCAGTGTTCCCAGGCCGTCCGCGGCGGCGGCACGGCCGCCGCCAGCCGCACCGCGCCGGCCTCGGACTGACCCAGTGCGGCGGCCAGGTCGCGCCGCACCCGCGCGAGGGCGGCGCTCGCCCCGAAGAGCCGTTCCGCCTCGTTGAGGTTCGCCAGGGCCTCGGCGCACACCTCCTTCCGGACCCCCCCGGGCGCCAGGCGCGACAGCAGTTCCGCCCGCAGCACGACCAGATCGAGGAGGTCGGTGCGCACGTCAGCCAGCGGCGCCCGGTCCGGCCCGCGGCCGTCGTGGGGCGCGAGGATGCGGTCGCGCGCCTGCCACAGGGCGCGGCAGCCTTCCTCCAGGTCCCGCACCTGCCGCTCGGGCAAGCGGTCACGGAGCGCCGCCAGGCGGAGGGCGTCGGCGAGGCGGCGCAGTCGCTTCGCCAGATCCAGCCGCCGCCCACGCCGCTGCCCTGAGCGCAGCCGGTCGGCCAAGCCGTCAGCCCCCGGGACCTCGGCGGCCAACTCCAGGCCGCGCCGAAAACGCTCCGCGGCCTTGCCGTACTCCCCCGCGTGCAGCAACTCCTCGCCGCCGGCCAGGGCCTCTTCGATGTGTCCGAGCCGCTCAACGCGCACCGCCTCCCGACGCGCGTGGTGGAGCAGGCCGGCGCCGACGCCGCTGGCGAGGAGTGCGGCGACGAGGATGAGAAGGGGCAGGGCGTGGGGACGGCGGCGGCGCCACTTGGCCCAGCGCTCGGTCAGGCTGCGGTTGGGCACGCCGCGCAGCGGCAGGTCCGCCAAGTGCCGCCGCAGGTCCGTCGCCAGCGCCGCCGCGTCCGCGTAGCGCCGCGTCGGGTCGGCCTCCAGACACCTGTGAACCACGTCCGCCAGCCCCACCGACACCTGACCATTCACCCGCTCCAGCCGCGGCACGGGCGTAGGCAGGGGGATCGGTCCGCCCAGCGCCTGATAGAGCACTAACCCGAGGGAATAAAGGTCCGAGCGGCCGTCCACCGCCGTGGGGATCGGCTTGCGGGCCGAAGCCGCCTCCACGGCGGCGCGCTGCTCGGGAGCCATGTAGAGGGGGGTGCCGCCGACGCCCCAGGGGGCCGCCTCGCCGGCGCGCAGCGGCGGCCGCGCCAGGTGGAAGTCGAGCAACATTGGCGTGGCGTCGGCGGCCAGCAGCACGTTCGATGGCTTGACGTCGAGGTGGACCAGGCCGCGCTCGTGCGCGTACTGCAACCCCTCCGCCAGGCACGCCCCCACCCACGCCACCGCCTGTCCGTACGTCGCCCGCCACAGCCGCTGCCGGGCGGGGCCGCGCGCGGACGCCCCGCCGACGGCGTCGGCGACGTGGATGGCATCGAGCGCGACCAGGAAGTCCGCGCCGGTCCGGGCCGCGGGCGGCGTCCCGGCGAAGGCGACGAGCAGGGCGTGCAGCGTGGCGCTGCCAAGGAAGGGCATGCACAGGGTGCGCCGGTCGGCGCCGGGGTCGTCCTCGGCCCAGTAGAGCGGCACGATATGGGTGTGCTGCAGCCGCGCCAGCGAGAGGTGCTCGCGGCCGCCGCGGTCGGTCACCTTGAGGACGACCAGCCGCTCGGCCAGCGGCCGCTGTCGCGCCAGGTACACCCGCCCTTGCGCCCCCTCCCCCAGTTCGCGGAGGATGTCGAAATCGGCCGCCACCCCCGGCGGAACGCCGCCGGGGGTGGCGGCCGGCCCCGAATCGAGCAGGCCGCGGACGTCCGCCTCCCACTCGGGGAAGCGCAGCATGAGGTCTGCGGCGGGCGCGGGCTCGCCGAACTCCTCGCGCAGGGCGATCTCCTCCCGGAGCAGGCAGAGCACGGCGACGCGGTTGCCGCGCAAGTCGCGGTGACAGGCCAGGAATTCCTCGGCCAGGGGCCGCTCGCCGCGCCGCCACGCGGCCGCCATCGCCTGCGCCAGGCGGACGACCACTGCTTCCGGCAGGTCCCTGGCTGCGCCGACCGGCACCACTTCCGTCCGGGGGATCTCGTCCGGTGACGGGGCGGGGGCGTCGTCGCGTGGGGTGGTCATGGCGAACCTCGGTCGGAAGGGGAGCGATGCAATGGCGAGCCGGGGGCTGACGCCCCCGGCTCGCCATTCGGAGAACCCGCGGCCAGCGCCGCCCTCAAGCCTCGTTGGCGCTGAAGGGGTCGTCGGTCCAGGGGCGCGGCGCCGTATCCGGCCCCGCCGCAAGGGCCACACGGCCGCGGGAGCGCTGCCGCTGGCGGCGCCCGGCCTCGGCGGCCGCCGCCCCAACGAGCACCGCCAGCGCCCACGCCGCCCAGCCGTTCTCGCGCAGCGTGCGGGTGACTTCGCGGCCCACGTCCTCAAGGTGACTCAGGAAATGCTGGATGGCGGCCTGGAGTGCGGTCGTGTCGAGCGGCAGGCCGTCCGCCACCAGTGCGCCCCCGGGCAGCGGACCGACTTCCATGTCCGACGCGGCGGGATGGATGGCCCTGGCCTCGACCGCGGCGACCCGGACTGTCGCCGGGGGCGCGCGCCCGGGGAGTGGCACGCCGGCGACCGCGCTTGGCCGGCCGTTCTCGCCCCCCTCGGGCCGCAAGGCGGCGAGGATGGAGAGATTGGTCGTCTTGCCGGGCTCCCCCGCCGCGTTGGACCGCGTCGGGGCGATGGCGGCGACCGGATCGGCCGGCGGCAGAGCGCCCGACGGCGCCTCCTCGGGCGCCGCGGCGGTGACGGCGGGCGGCCTCTGCGCGGGGCGGCCGGTGAGCGCCTGCGGAGCCGGGTCGTCCCCGGTCGCCGCGTCCCCGTAGGTCATCACTTGCCTCATCGGGCCGAGGGCGGGGGCCTGCCTGCGGCCGACGACCGTACTCGCCGGGGCGCCCTGAGCGCCCTCGGCGACGGCGTGCGGACCGACCGCACCGCTCGCGCTGGGGCCCATCACGAGCCGTACGACCCGGGCGGCCTTTGCCACCGTGACGGCGGGTTCGGGATTCTGCCCGACCTCCGTTACCCCGACGGCGTTCGCTTCCCCCGGCGCAGCGTCGGGCCGCTCACCGCCCTGCCGCGCGTTCGGAGGGCTGGTCGCGAGGGTATCGTCGCCCCCCACGGACCGGGAACCCTTCACCACCGACGCCGGTTCCGGTGCCGACGACTGCGACGGTTCCTCCGCCTGGGGGTCGTGGCCGTGGCCTGTCGTTTTGTCCTTCGCCACCGAACTGTGGTCGCCGACCGAATGGACTTCCTCTCCCGTCCTGTCGTCCGCGGTCGCGTGCTTCCCTTTCCCGCCCGGGCGATTGTCTGCCGCCGGGCCTCGTGGCGCTGATTGCTCGTTGTCCGATCCCTTATCGCCGCTCTCGTGCCGGGCACCGCTGTGAGCGGGGGAACTGCCCTTGTTGCCGTTCGCAGAGGCGGCCCGGGGCGTGGAGTGCTGGTTGTCCGCTTCGGCGTCCTGCAGATGCCGAGGGCCGTGCGTCTCGGGGCCGCCGCCGTTGCCGTGCAAGGCCAGGGCGGCCGCAGGCGCGTCGTGTCTCTGGTGGACGTCCCGGGAATGAGGCACGAGGGCCAGCCGGTACTCCGCGTGGGGCGAGGCTGGGACGGCGTGTGCAGGGCCGGCGTGTACAGGGACGGCCGCACCGGATAGCAGCCGGCGGTCCTCGAGGGACTCGAGGAGCAACGCGGCCGAGACCGTGGGTCGGCGGTTGTGGGGGTGGCGTCTGGGCATGGAGAGTCCCTCCTGAGTAGACGTTCCCGGATTGAGAACAGAGTTGGGCATTCTACCCTAGGTCGTGTTTTCGACCCTGTCAAGCAACCCGGGAAAAAAAGCGTACGGCGACCCGAAATGGCAAGGGCCGGCACGCTCTGGCCGATGGGGGGAGGGGAACGGATGAAACGCATCCGCCAAAGGCCTGCAAGCGACTTCTGCTGCAAACCCTGCGCCGGGGCCTGTTTTTTTCAGGGGCGCACGAATGAATCCGCGTCGTGAGACGAATCGACGGAGAGAGGGGTTACTCGGGACGCAACTTGCGGTAGAGGGCCAGGGCTTCCGGGTGGTCGGGGCGGGCCGCGAGGACGCGCTCCAGGCTGGCCAGGGCTTCGGCACGTTCCGCGCGGGCCAGGTGGATCCGGGCGGCAAGGCAGAGCCCGCTCGCGGTTTCTCCTCCTTTTTCCAGGGCGCTGCGCACGTCCGCGAGCGCCTCCGCCTGGCGGCCCAGGCGGTGGAGGAGAGCGGCACGGTTCAGAGCGGCCTCCGCCAGGTCGGGGGCTCGCTCGAGCGCCCGGCCGTAGTCCGCCAGTGCCTGCTCGTGCTTGCCCAGCCGGTCGAGCGCCAGGCCGCGGTTGTGCCACGCCGCCGCCGACCCCGGCGCGAGTGCCGTGCAGACGCGGAACGCGGACTCGGCGGCGGCGTGGTCGCCCCGCCGAAAGGCGCAGGCGCCGCCGTAGAAGTGCGGCCAGAAGGCGGAGGGCTCCAGGGCGGCGGCGCGCTCGAAGGCGGCGCCCGCTCCGGCCAGATCGCCTTCGTGCAGCAGGGTCCGCCCCAGGGCACAGTACTCCCAGGCGGTGCGCGCGGGCGTCTCCAGCAGCCGCAGGTCGGCGGCGCGGGCCATGTCGGTCTGCCCCAGCGCTTGCGCGAGCTCGCGGCGGGCTTGCAGCAGGGCGGCGTTGCGGCCGAACAGCCCCTCGGCCTCGGCCAGCACCGCGAGGGCTTCCTTCCGCGCCCGGCGGGCATCGGGGCCGGCGGCGAGCCGTGCGAGCAGCTCGGCGCGGAGGACGGCCAGGTCGAGGAGGTCGGCCCGCGCTCCCCGCGCGACCTCGTCGTCGGGTTTGTCGTTTCCCGTCAGGCGGTCGCGCGCTTCCCACAACGCCCGGCAGCTCGCCTCCAGCGTGCGCACCTGCGGCTCCGGCAGGCGGTCGCCGAGGGCCGCCAGGCGGAGTGCGTCGGTGAGGCGGTGCAGCCGCTCCGCCAGGTCCAGCCGCCGCGCCTGCTGCCGGGCCGCGGCGAGGCGCCGGGCGAGAGGGGCGCTCTCGGGGGCACCCCCGGCCAGGTCGAGGCCGCGGTCAAAGACCTGCGCCGCCGCGGGGTACTGGCCGCCGCGCAGCAGCCGCTCGCCGTCCTGCAGCGCCTCCTCCGCCCGCCGCAGACGTTCCTGGGCGCGGCCCTCCCGGTCGTGGACGTGATGGACGGCGGCGCCGACGCCGCCGGCGAGGAGGGCGGCGACGAGGATGAGGAGGGGCAGAGCATGAGGACGGCGGCGGCGCCACTTGGCCCAGCGCTCCGCCGGACTGCGGTTGGGCACGCCGCGCAGCGGCAGGTCCGCCAGGTGCCGCCGCAGGTCCGCCGCCAGCGCCGCCGCATCCGCGTAGCGTCGCGCCGCATCGACTTCCAGGCACCTGTGGACCACGTCCGCCAGCCCCACCGACACCTGGCCGTTCACCCGCTCCAGTCGCGGCGGCCGTGCCGGCAGCGGCACCGGCCCGCCCAGCGCCTGGTACAGCACCAGCCCCAGCGAGTACACGTCCGAGCGGCCGTCCACCGCCGCGGGGACCGGCCGGGCGGTCGCCACGGTCGACGAGGCGGCGCGCTGCTCGGGGGCCATGTAGAGGGGGGTGCCGCCGACGCCCCAGGGGGCCGCCTCGCCGGCGCGCAGCGGCGGCCGCGCCAGGTGGAAGTCGAGCAGCATTGGCGTGGCGTCGGCGGCCAGCAGCACGTTCGAGGGCTTGACGTCGAGGTGGACCAGGCCGCGCTCGTGCGCGTACTGCAACCCCTCTGCCAGGCACGCCCCCACCCACGCCACCGCCTGTCCGTACGTCGCCCGTCCCAGCGCCTGGCGTGTCGGCCCGCGCGACGGCAGCGGAACGGCCGACCCGGCGCGGGCGCTGTCGAGGGCGGCGAGGATGTCCTGGCCCGTGCGGTTGCCGGCAGGAGTGCGGCGGAGGTGCTGGAGGAGGCCGGCCAGCGTGAGGGTGCCGAGGAAGGGCATGCAGAGCGTACGGCGGTCGGCGCCGGGGTCGTCCTGCACCCAGTAGAGCGGGACGATGTGCGTGTGCTGTAGCCGCGCCAGCGCCAGGTGCTCGCGGCCGCCGCGATCCGTCACCTTGAGGACGACCGGCCGATCGGCCAGCGACCGCTGTCGGGCCAGGTACACCCGCCCCTGCGCCCCGCGCCCCAGCTCGCACAGCAGTTCAAAATCGTCCAGCGGGTCGGGTTCGTCGGGCAGGGACGGCCGGCTGCCGAGGAAGTTGCGGATCTCGACCTGCAGCTCGGGGAAGCGGGCGGTCCACTCGGCCAGGGCGATCTCCTCGCCGGCCTCCTGGCGCAGGCAGATCTCCTCGCACACCAGGCGCAGCAGGGCCTCGCGGTTGGCCCACAGGTCGGCGTGGGCGGCGAACACCTCCTCGACGCCGGGTCGGCGGCCGCACCGCCAGGCGGCGGCCATCTCCTCCGCCAGCCGGGCCACGAGGAGGCCGTCCGCGCCGGGTTGACAGGCCGGTGTCACCACCTCGGTGCGGATACACGCCGGGTCCGGCCGGCCAGCCTGTGCGACGGGGGAAGCGCTCATATGGTGTCCTCGCCAGGGGGCCGAAGCCTCGCTCACGCCTCCGCGCTGCGGAAGGGGTGGAAGTCCGAGTGCCAGCTCAGGGTGCCGTCCTCGGCCCACTCGGCCGGGGTGCCGGATGCGGCCAGGCGGCGCAGCCGGCGGCGGGCGCCTTCGGCGGCGACGGCGGCCACCGCCGCGGCGGCGAGCCACAATGCCCACGGGTTGTCTGTCATGGCTGACGTCAGGTCGCGGCCGGCGGCGTCGAGCTGTCCGAGGAACTCCTGCACGGCCTGCCGCAGCGCGTCGGCGTCGGCCAGCAGCGCCCCGGACGCCAGCCCGGCGGGCGTCACGTCCGCGGCTGCCTGGGTGGTTGCCGGGATGGCGGGCACTTCGCGGGCCTCGACGGTGTTGATCCGGCCGCCGACCGCCGGGTGGTTGTCGGGGGCGGAGGACAGGCAGGTCAGCCAGCCCCAGGCCGTCTCGCCGTCCTCGGCGCGGGCGGCGGCCAGGGGCGGCGTGGACGTGGGGGCCTCGGCCTCAATGACCGGCTCGGAGCGGGTTGGAACGGCGAGGGCGGGCGGCGGGACGGTCCTGTCCAGCACGACGGCATGCCCCTCGTGCTCGATCACCGCGGTGAGGGCGTGCCGGTCCATCTCCGCGAGCGGCATGGGTTCCTCACGGGCAGCCCTGTCCATGTGCTCGACCTCCCGCAGCACCATGTTCAGCGCACCGGGGTGGTTCGGGAGGGCGGCCACCGTCTCCGCATGCACGAGCGCCGAGGCGTTCCAGCTCATGAGGCCAATGGGGACGACGGCCCGGGCCGCCTGCGCGTCGGGGCCGTCGCTGAGGGCGGGCGTCTGTCCGTCGGCGGCCGACTCGAGAGTCAGAGACCCCGAAGCAGATGCGACGACCGGCCGCGCAGCGGGTAGCTGCGCCGCATCGAGGGCCAGCCGGTCCATCTCCGCGAGCGGCATGGGGTCCTCACGGGCAGCCCTGTCCATGTGCTCGACCTCCCGCAGCACCATGTTCAGCGCACCGGG
>JBBRPS010000205.1:0-13468 GCA_038227745.1 Gemmatales bacterium
ACGACCTCGTTCGCGGTTACTGATTGAACACGAACTCCTTCGTGTTGATGAGCGCCCAGATGATGTTCTCGTAGGCGACCCGCTTGTTGCTCGCGTGCAGCGCGATGTTCTCCAGGGCCAGGCGCATCTGCCCCTCGGTCGGTCGCCGCGAGAACGCCCACAGGAACAGCTCCTCGACTTTCTCGCGGTCGGGCCGCGGGTCCTTGGTCAGTTGCTCGGCCCGGCCGCCCGCCCGCGCCACCTTGTCCTGTACCTCCTGCGAGTTCAGCAGGTGCAGCGCCTGGGCCAGGTTCGCCTCCGTCACGCGCTCGCACTCGCAGGCGCTGATGCGCTGCGGCCGACCGAACACGTCGAGGAAGTACGACGCGAACGATTCGTCGGGCAGCATGATCGCCCGCCGCGGCGAGTGCCGGTCGCCCGGCAGGCCCGCGAAGGTCGGCGTGCTGTTCGTCACCTGCGTGACCGCGTCGAACAGCACCTCGGCCGGCACCCGCCGCGGATAGTAGCGCGCGTAACTGCGCTTGTCGTGCTTGTTGAACTCGTTCGGGATCGCGCTGAGCTGGTAGGTCCGGCTCTTGACGATCGTCTTGATGAGCCGCTTGAGGCTGAATTTGCTGTCGAGCAGGTCCTTCGCCAGGGCGTCGAGCAGCTCGGGGTTCGACGGCGGGTTAGTGACGCGCATGTCGTCGAGGGGATCGACGAGGCCGCGCCCGAAGAAGTGCGCCCAGTAGCGGTTCGCCACCGCCCGCGCGAAGAACGGGTTGTCGGCGCTGACCATCCAATCGACCAACCGCTGGCGCGGGTCCTCGCCGGGGCTGACCTTGACCGTCGCGCCGTCCAGCGGCCGGATGTCGGCGGCCTTGTTGGTCCGCTTGTTGGTCACGTTGCCCGTCGTCTTGGTGTAGATCACCTGGCGCTGGTTCTGGCCCTGCACGACCACGCCGGGCTGTGGGGCGACCTTGCGGCCGAGGCGCCCGTAGAAGGCGGCGATGCCCCAGTAGTCGTCCTGGCTCCATTTCTCATACGGGTGGTGGTGGCACTGCGCGCACGCCATGCGCACGCCGAGGAACACCTGGGCCGCGTCGTCCACGAACTGCTCGGGCGTCTTGATGTCCTTGTACCAGACGACCGGCGGGTTCTTGGTCTCGTCGCCGGTGGAGACGAGGATTTCGCGGACGAACTCGTCGTAGGGCTTGTCGGCGGCGATGCTCTCGCGGATCCAGTTATGGAAGGCGAAGGTGCCGAAGGCCCGGGCGGCCTGATTGCCGCGGCGGACGCGGAGCACATCGGCCCAGCGGTTCGCGAAGAAGTAGGCGTACTCCGGCGACTCCAGCAGGCGGTCGATCAGCTTGTCGCGCTTGTCGGCGGAATTGTCCGCGAGGAATGCCTTGATCTGCTCCGGCGTGGGCAGGGTGCCGGTGATGTCGAGCGCGACGCGGCGGATGAACTGCTCGTCGCTGCACAGGTCCGACGGGACGATGCCCAGTTCCTTCCACTGCTTGTGGGTGAAGCGGTCCACGATGGTCTTCTGCTCGAACGGGTAGTCGGGGATCTTGAGGCCCAGCGGCACGGTGGCGCGGAAGACGGCGACCTGGCTCTGGTAGCGGGCCATCACGGCGGTCTCGCCACTCAGTTCCAGCGTGCGCACCAGGCCGGTGCCGTCCACGACGGCGACGTCCTGGTCGTTGCTCTCGTACTGGGCCAGTCGCGTCACGTCCAGCACGGTGTCGTCGCTGTAGTGGGCGTAGACGGCGAACTGCTGGCGGTTGTTGCGCGAGACGATGCGGTGCTCGGGGAAGACGGTGATTTTCGTCACAACGGGATCGTCCTTGTCGCCGTAGGGCGTACCGGACGCGATCCAGCGGCGCAGGACCTTGTACTCGTCGGAATCGATGTCGAGGCGCTTGCCACCGCCGTGGGCCATGGCGCCGACCGCCTTGAGGAGCAGCAGACTGCTCTCGGGGGCGGCGAGGAAGAGGCGGCGGCCGCGCGCTTCCTTCACGAGGGCGGCGTAGTCCACCTCGGGGACGAAGCCCAGCAGCGACAGGGCAAAGCCGTTCTGGCCCCCGGACTTGCCGTGGCAGCCGCCGGAGTTGCAGCCCAGCTTCGTGAAGATCGGCACCACGCTGTTGGCGAAGTTGATCGGCAGGTCCTCGCCGATCGACTTGGTCTGGATCTTCACCGTGGCGGCGTGGTTGCCGTAGCGGGCGGTGACGGTGGTGGTGCCGTTGCCGACTGGGACAACGCGGCCCGAGGGCGTGACGCGGACGACCTTGGTGTCGGCCACGTCGTACTTGACGTCGCCGCTCAGGTCCTGCGTCCGCCCCTGGGCGAGCGTGCCGGAAACGATGATCTGGGCGGCGTCGTCGCCGCCGATCAGGGACACGGTGGACGGGTAGGCGGCGAGTTTCTGGATTTGGCCCGGCGCGGGCAGGGCGACCTCGCTCTTCGGCGCCTTGGTCTTGCCGTACAGATCGGCGGCACTGGCGACCCGCGATCCTCCGAGGACCACGAGGGCGGCCAGGGCCAGCCGCCGCAGCGTTGTGAACTTCATCGGTTTACCCCCCTTACTGGTGAGCCGAACAGGCAGGACTGTATTGTCCCCGGTCGGGGCGGGGAAAGCAATCGTTTCTTCCCGCCCGTCAGCCCGCGGCTCACGGCAGGTCGAGAGCCGACTTCAGGCAGTCGCCCGCCTGCTGGAGTAACGTGGCGGACAGGATACCGATGGTCCTCACGATTTTCATCTGCTCGACCGTGAACAGGTTCACACAGTTCACGACGGAGTTGTGGCGCAGGCCCGTCTGCTTGCCGTCGGGGGTGGAGACGTCGATGAAAAGTTGCGTCGGCTCCAGGGCACGCCTGGTGACGGTGGTGATCATGGCGAGGATGGTGTTGGTGAGGCGAGCGTTGTCCCGGTCGTTCTGGATGACCAGGGCGGGGCGGGATTTTGATTTGCCGCCCGCCGCAAAAGGCCAGTCCACCAGGACCACGTCGCCGCGCTGGAGGCTCATGGCTGGCCCCGTGAGGGAAGCTCGTTGTAGCTGTCCAGGGCCGGATCATCCCAGCCCTCGCTGGCGGCGACGGCGTCCATGAGTGGGTACGCTTCCCGGATGTCAAACGTCTCCTCCTGCGAGAGGCCGTTGAGGCGCTCGAAAAGATCCGCGCGCAACACGACATAGTTGTCTTGCGTTCGTGGATCGACGACACGCAGGGGCTGGCCCGGCTGGGCGTCGAGGGCTTTCTGGAACGGTTCGGGAAGTTCGAGGCTCATGGGATTCTCCTTTCCGCCATCATACCGGGGCCGGGAGGCACCGGCCAAGCGGACTGCGGGGAAAGCCGCGCCCGCCTTCACTCGAACCTAAAGGAGCCGGCCCTCTTGCGGATGCGGTGCTTGCGCATCTTGCCGTACAGGGTCGTCGGCTTCAGCCCGAGCGCCTCGGCGGCGCCGCCGGGGCCGTAGATCTTGCCACCGCACCGCTCCAGCGTGTCGAGGATCGTCTTCCGTTCCAGGTCCGCCAGGGCCGTCGACCGCGGCGCCGCGCCGTCGGTCGGGCGGCTGCGCAGCCAGGTCGGATCGACCTCCAGCGTGTCGCCGCGGCTGACGATCATGGCCCGCTCCACGAGGTTTTCCAGCTCGCGCACGTTCCCGGGCCAGTCGTAGGCGGTCAGCAGGTCCAGCGTGCGCCGGTCGACCGTGGCGACGTGCTTGTTCATGCGCCGCTCGAAGTGGCGGACGAAGTGTTCGATCAGGGCGGGGATGTCCTCGCGCCGCTCGCGCAGGGGCGGGACCTGGATCGGGAAGACGTTGAGGCGGTAGAACAGGTCGGCGCGGAAGGAGCCGTCGGCGACGGCGGCGTGCAGGTCGCGGTTGGTGGCGGCGATGACGCGCACGTTGACCGCGACCGGCTCGTTGCCGCCGACGCGCTCCAGCACGCGCTCCTGCAGCACGCGCAGCAGCAGCACCTGCGTCTCGGGCGGCACTTCGGCGATCTCGTCGAGGAAGATGCTGCCCTGGTGGGCCAGCTCGAACCGCCCCAGGCGCCGCTTCGCCGCCCCGGTGAACGCCCCCGCCTCGTGGCCGAACAGCTCGCTGGCGATGACGCCCGGCGCCAGCGCCGCGCAGTTCACCTTCACGAGCAACCGGCCGGCGCGCGGGCTCAGCTCGTGGACCGCGCGGGCGATCAGCTCCTTGCCGGTGCCGGTCTCGCCGACGATCAGGACCGTGCTGTCGGTGGGCGCGACCTGCTCGATCGCCTGGCGGACCTGCCGCAGCGCCGCCCCGGCGCCGACGAGGTGCGTGAAGTCGTGCTCGGTCTTGATCTCGTCGCGCAGGTAGACGTTCTCCTGTTCGAGGCGACCCTTGAGTCGTTCGATCTCCAGATAGGCCAGGCGGTAGCGCTCCTCGGAGGCGCGCAGCTCGGCGGTCTGGCGCTCGACTTCCTCTTGCAGCCGCTGCACGAACTTCTCCTTCAGTTCGTTGGCCTCCTGGAGAACCTGATTCTGGCCGCGCAGCGCGTCGATGAGCTGGGCCTTCTCGATGCTGACGGCGAGGTGGCCGGCGAGGCGGCGGAGCAGGCGGGCGTGGCCCTCGTGGTAGGCCCCCGTCTGGCGGCTGGAGAAGAAGACGACGCCGAACGGCTTGCCGCCACTGAGCAGCGGCAGGGTGAGGTTCGAGCGCATGCCTTCGCGGACGATGAGCCGCGTCGAGCGCGACGACGGCTTTTTCGCCAGGTAGTCCTCCAGGTCATTGAGGATGCGCGGCTGGCCGGTCTGCAGGAGCGGTTCGAGGGTCGAGCCGTGGACCGGGTCCTCGTAGCCGATGCGCAGCGCCTCGGGGCCGTCGCTGCGGCAGGAGATGAGGCGGAGGTGGTCGCCGGGCGGCGTGAGGAGGGCGACGGCGAGGCGGTTGCAGGGGACGATGCCGCGGAGGCGCTCGTAGACGGTGGTGAACAGCTCCTCGTAACTGCGGCCGAGGTTGATCTGTTCGAGGAGTTCCTCGACGAGGAGGTCGTAGGCGGCGGTCTCGGGCTGCATGGAAGGGTTCGCCACGTCACCGCGCTCAAAGAACGTGGGGCAAGTTGGCAACTTGCCGGGGAAAATGGCAAGTTGCCAACTTGCCGGGGAAAATGGCAAGTTGGCAACTTGCCCCACGTTCTGCTAGGCCCTCTAAGCGCGCCCGAAGGCCGGTCACGCCTCCGGGCCGACCGGCACGGTCGGCTCCTGGCCGTCGCCGACCCACACCCAACCGTACTGCGTGTTGGTCGGCATCGGGTCGCGGCGGTACTCCTCGCGGAGCTGCGTCAGGCGGTCGGCGCGGATCGCCTGACGGCGGGCCTTCACGTCCACGTTGAACACCCGCGCCGCGTTCAGCCCGAAGATCTGGTTCTTGATCGCGTCGGTGAGTTGCGGATATTTGTACTTGTTCATCAGCTCGTCCGTCATCTTCAGCCGCCGCAGGCGCTCGATCTGGCCCTGCGGACTGCCGCCCCAGATCGAATCGGTCCCCCACAGAATGTGATCCGCCCCGGCCGTCTGGATCATCTGGCCGAGCATGTGCAGGCACTTCACCGGGTCGCTCATGGAGAGCTGGTGGAACGTGCTGCCCAGCTCGAAGTAGATGTTGCGGACCTTCGGGTTGCGGCGCAGGATGCGGAAGATCTCGCTGATCCAGGGGATCTCCTGGGGATCGTTGTTCTTCGGGTCGCGCACCGGCTTGCCGGTGCCGCGCGCCAAAAAGCCGGTGCCGCGGTAGGCGGAGTGGTAGACGATGAAGTTCAGGTCGGGGAAGTCGCGCGCCGCCCGCTCCAGGTCGTTCGGCGTGCAGGCCCGCTCGTTGAACGCGCCCAGGGGCAGGCCCTTGTGAACGCAGAGATTGCGAATGCCCAATTTGCGCGTCCGCTCCCAGAAGGGGTAGGCCACCTTCTCGTCGTCCATGAACCAGGGGCGCTCGCCCAGCTCGGCGCCGGTGTACATCTTCCAGGCGTCGATGCGCAGCTTCTTGACCTGGCGCTCCATCTCCTCGAACTCGGGCTTGCCGAGGTTCGGCCGCAGCAGGCCGTGCGACAGCACGCGCTGCGAGCCGGCCAGCTTGTTGACGTACTCGCGCGTGGCGACCATCTGGTCGGGCGGCAGCGGGTTGGTGGTCCAGTTGCGCGACGGCACGCCGCTGATGATCGCCATCACCGTGTCGCTGTCGCCGAACACCTCCTTGACGTAGTGGACGCGGTTGAGCAGCTCCAGGCGCTGCGGCGTCGTCTTGGTCCGGCCTTTCGGCCGCAGGAGGAAGAAGAAGAACAGCGTGCCCTTGGCCTCCTTGCTCTCGTACCACTTGCTGCCCAGGTCGATGTGGTGCGTCTGGACGTCGAAAATGAACTGGTTCTTGGGCCAGCGCTCGCGGAAGGCGTCCTGGTTCTGCACCTCGGCGGCGCCTACGTCGTAGCAGCGGCCGAAGGTCTCGTTGAGGGCGACGAGTGCGGCGGCCATGCCGGAGCCGGTGCGCAGGAAGGCGCGGCGGCTCAGGCCCTGCTTCTTCGCCGCCTCCTCGCTGAGCGCGGTGAGGCGGGCCTCGTACTCCTTCTGTTTCTGCGTCTGGTCGGGAGGGATGAACTCCTCATTGGAGGCGATGCGAGATGGGATCGGGAGCGGGGCCTCGGCCTCTGCGTCGAGGTCACATTGACGGACCCACATGGCGTTCTCCTGCGCTGGAAGTGGAGCGGGGACGGGGATAGGGAGCAAGCCCACCCGTTGCACCGGGTGGGGTTTTTCGGTCTTCAATGCTGCTCTTCGCTGTGCGCGGCCTCGTGGCCGTGGATGATACCGACGGGATGCTCGTGGCCGTGCATGTCCTCGTCCGGCGCCGGCTCCAGGCTGATCTCGGCGGGCGCCCAGCCCAGGAGGCCCTGCAACCAGCCGCAGAACAGCGCGACGGCCGCGAGCAGGCCGACGGCGCCGAGCTGCCACCAGAAGTTCGGGACGGTGACGATCGCCAGGCAGTTGCAGTCGCTCGGCGCCAGGCGCGACCAGACCAGGGCGGCGGTGAGGATCAGCAGCAGCACGGGCGCCCAGGCGCCGCGGGCCAGCACGGTCCAGGCCCGGTTCCAGTTCACGCCCCACAGCCACCAGGCGACCCAGGCGATCAGCAGCGCGTGGCGCAGCGCCAGCGCCCCCAGGCCGACGAGCAGCACGCCCAGGTTGGTGAGCAACTGCCAGAGGGTTTGCAGCAGACTGGTGTCGCCGATGTTCTCCACGACCTTCCCTCTCGCCCTGCCGGCCTGGCGCGGCCGTGTGTGTCGCTCCCCGAACGGGACTCAGCCAAGGCTACACTATTAGACGACGCTGCCCCTTTCGTCAACGCGCCGGGCGGCAGCGGCCCCCACCCGTCCGCTAAATAAGACCAGGCGAGAGGAAAAGCGAGCGGCGGGGCTTGCCCTCGCTCGAACCGCCGCGCGGCCTCCACGATTGCCCACGGAACGAACAGCGCCGCCCAGATACCAGACTTTCCAAAGAGACTATTTTATCTTCTTGCCAACCGTCCATTCCCCTGATACACTGGGGGAAACATGGGTTGCGGAAAACAGAGGCACTTCTAGTAAACGAGTGGCATTCGGATTGCCTGTATTGCCTCCCGGATTGGGGAATATTTTGGCAGAGAAAGGTCCTGAGTCGCGAGCACCCCTCCCAAGACTCCGTGCTCGCGTGATCGCTCGCTGAGCCGCCGTGAATTCCGTCTTTCGCCTGCCGTCCCCAGGCCTTGCGGAAGCCCTCCTGCAGCCGGCGCCGGCGAAATTCGCTCGCCCAGAATGTCAAGAAGATTCATCCCGTATATGGATTGACCGCACAGGATTCTTGAATCTTCATTCGGTCGTTGACGGAGTTTTCACAAACCGCGCTGAAACCGGGTCGCCGTTCGACAGAGGTATAGCTCCCTCGCCGCCGTGCCGAGGAGCCCACTCTGCCGCGGGAGGCTCCCGCCCAGACTCGCAAGCCCCGCAGCGCCAGGCCACACCTCAAGGAGGATCACCGCATGCGCATCGCTCTGTTTGCCTGGGAAACCCTTCACTCCATCCCGGTCGGCGGCGTCGGCGTCCACGTGACCGAGCTCGCGGCGGCCCTCCAGCGCCGCCATCACGAGGTCCACGTCTTCACACGCCAGGGCCAGGGGCAGCCCCACTACGACGGCATTCACGGGGTCCACTACCACCGCTGCAGCTTCGCCCTGAACCCCAACTTCGTGGACGAGATCAACAGCATGTGCCGGGCGTTCGTCGATGAGTTCCTCGCCGTCGAGGACCACGTCGGCCGCTTCGACATCGTCCACGCCCACGACTGGCTGGCCTCCAACGCCATCGTCTGGATCAAGGAGAGGCGCGGCCGCAAGACCGTCCTTACCATGCACTCGACGGAGTACGGCCGCAACGGCAACCGCTTCTTCGCCGGCCAGTCCGCCCGCGTCCAGGACCACGAGCGCCACGGCACCTACTGCGCCGACCGCGTCATCACCGTCTCCAACCAGCTCAAGGACGAGGTCAAGTGGCTGTACCACTTGCCGGAACACAAGACTAAAATGGTCTACAATGGAGTCAATTCAGAGGTCTTCGACTACGAGGTCGATGCCGGCGAGGTCAAGCACCGCTACGCCATCGGCCCGCTCGACCCGACCGTCCTGTTCGTGGGCCGGATGGTCGTCCAGAAGGGGCCGGACATCCTGGTGCGGACGATGCCGTCCATCCTGCGGCACTATGCCAGCGCGAAGTTCGTCTTCGTGGGCGATGGCCACATGCGGCACGAGGTCTGCGCGCTGGCGAACGGCCTCGGCGTGGCGCACGCGCTGCGCATGCTCGGCGAGCGCCGCGGCCGCGAGCTGCACGACCTGTTCAAGGCCTGCGACGTCGTCGCCGTCCCCAGCCGCAACGAGCCGTTCGGCATCGTCATCCTCGAGGGCTGGAGCGCCCACAAGCCGGTGGTGAGCACCAAACGCGGCGGGCCGTCGGAGTTCGTCTGGCACGGTGTCAACGGCCTGCAGGTGGACGACACGCCCGACTCGGTCGCCTGGGGCCTGGGCACGCTGCTGGCCGACCACAACCAGGGCCGCTGGATGGGGAGCAACGGCCGCGCCGCCGTCGATGCCGTCTTCAGCTGGGACCGCATCGCCGAGCAGACCGAAGAGGTCTACGGCAGCGTGGTCTGACCCGCGCACTTTCGCCCCACTTCCCTGAGTACAGGGGAGAGGGGAGAGTAACACGATACGACAACGGAAGCCGGGCATGGTTGCCCTTTTGGCCGCCGGGGGGAGGCCGGAAGTGCTGCCGATAACACTGGAGTTATGCGGACGAGCGAAAAAGGATGACTATCTCTACCAACGGACTCCTTCATTTCCAGGCCGCCCCGCCGCGGTGGCGGCCGCACCACTCTGGGCCCGCCAACGGGGACGGCAACGGGGCAACCCACACCGACCTGCTCGATCCCGAATCCCTGCGCCGCTGCGCCTGGGAAGTCGGCGAGGGCAAACCGCTGGACAATTTCCGCCCCGCCGCCAACCACGTCGGGCTGGCCATGGTGGAGCCCCGTCAGGGCTTCGCCCACTGGCACATCTTGCCCGAGTGGGTTGACCGGACGGCCCGCCAGAAGGGCGACGCCTGGCACCACTGCCGGCCCGTCCTGCGGCTCTACGACGTCACGAACATCCTGTTCAACGGCTTCAACGCACACCGCATCCAGGACCACACGCTGCCCGGGCTGTGCGGCCACCTCTTCTTCAAGACGCCCCATGCCGGCACGTGGGAGCTGGCCGAGGTCGGCTTCCTGCTGCGCAACGGCGAGTTTCTGCCGGCGGCGCGCTCGCGGGCTGTGCCGTACCCCCCGAGCGGCCCGTCGCACCGCGCCGGGAACACCGCCCTGTTGATCGACGGGCACGGCCGCGTCGAGGAAATCGGCAACGTGTGGGAGCAGGAGCGGATCCTGCGCGAACGCCGGCAGCCTCGCCTCCGCCACCCCCTCCGCGTCGCCGCCTTCGCCTTCGCCTCCCTGCCCTCCGGGCAGGAAGGCAACCTCGCCCGATTCGTCACCGAGCTCGCCGCCGGCAAGGCGTCCCGCGGCCACGAGGTCCACGTCTTCCACCCGGCCTCTCCCCAGCTCGCCGCCTGCCGCGAGGTGGACGGCGTGCATTACCACCCGCTGGAGCTGGAGGCGGGGGACTCGCCGCTGGAGCTGGCGCGGTCCTTCGGGCGGGCCGCCGAGGCGCGACTGCGCGACCTGCCGCCGTTCGACCTGGTCCACCTCCACGAGTGGATGACCTGGCTGGTGCCGCGCACCGCCTGCCCGACCGTCCTGTCGCTCGGCTCCGTCGAGGCGACGCGCCGCAACGGGTCCGAGCCCACGCCGCTGTCGCTGGAGGTCGAGCGCGCCGAGCGGGCCGCCGCCCAGGCGGCCGACTGCATCCTCACGCCGGACTGGCTGCGCGACCGGGCCGCCTTCGAGCTGGACGTCGAGGCCGGGCGCGTCCGCGCCTTCCCCATGGAGGGCCGCCTGCCGAACGAGTGGGAGCGCCCCCTCGACTTCGGCCGGGTGAAGATGGACGTTGGCTTCGGACCGCTCGACCGGCTGATGCTTTACATCGGGCCGCTGGAGCACGCCGCCGGCGTGGACCTGCTGATCGAGGCCCTGCCCGTCCTGCTGCGGCGCAGCGGCGACCTGCGCGTGGCCTTCGCCGGCGCCGGCAACATGCACGGCCACCTCGAGCACCGAGCGCGGGCCCTTGGCGTCGCCCACGCCGTGCGCCTGCTGGGCCACGTCGAGATGCCGACGCTGGTCCCTCTGCTGCGGTCCGCCGAGGCGCTGGTGCTGCCCTCGCGCTGCCGCCTGCCCTTCGACGACGCCGTGGTGGACCTGGGGCGCCGCGCCGGCAGGCCGGTCGTGACGACCCACGGCGGGCCCACTCACCTCGTCCGTCACGAGGAGAACGGCATCCTCACCTACGACAATCCCGGCTCGATGGTCTGGGCGCTCGACCGCATCCTGTCCGACCCCGGCCACGCCCAGCGCATGGGCCACAACGGCCGCCGGGGCGACGGCGGCACCGTCGTGTGGAGCGAGGTCGCCGGCCACTACCTCGACCTGTGCGCCGCGCAGTTCGAGGAGCTGGTCGAGGTGAACTGGTAAGAGGAGGCGAAGGCCGTGCGCGCCGGTCCCAGGGCCGCGCGGGAGTTTGTGTGGTCCGCCCCTCTCCACACGTGCGGCGGGCGGGCCGTGGCTGCGTGTACTGCTCAAGGGAGACTTCAATGCTTACACCGACCGGGAACGGGCCCCTGACCACGGACGACAGGGACGTGGCCGAACAACAGACGGAAGAGGTCCTCGATAGGGGCGCTGTGCCCGCGGACGGGACGCCGCCGGTCGATCCGAGCCGGCTGCAGGAGACTTACACCTGGCCCCCCGCGGAGGGCGACGCCGCGGACGATGGCCGCCCGGCGCTGGCGCTGCTGTGCTACGAGGACCCCGGCAGTACCGTCGGGCAGTTCGTCGGCAAGCTCGCCGCCGCGCTCGCCCGCCGCCAACTCGCCGTCCACGTCTTCTCGCGCCGGGGCCTGGACGCGGACGCCCGCGGCGTGTTCGTCCACGTGCTGGGCGACTGCGGCGGCGATTACCTCCCTGCCCAGGTGCAGGAGTTCACGCACCGGGCCTCCAACGCCTTCCTTCAGTATTTCCAGGTCGCCCCGCGCTCGGTGACCCTGATGGGCTTCGAGTGGGCCACCATCCCGACCCTGTCGCTGCTGCACGGGATCAAGCAGGTCGATACGATCCTGTCCCTGCACTCGCTGGAGCGCCAGCGCAGCGACCTCGCCGACGAGGCCAGCAAGCGCATCGACGAGATCGAGCAGACCGGCCTGCGCGAGGCGACGGCGCTGCTCCTGCACGACAGCGCCACCGGCGAGCTCGCCGAGTCCTGCGTCCCTGGCTGCGGCGCGCGCGTCGTCCACGCCCGCAAGCGGTTCCCGGTGGAGCAGTTCGCCGCGGTGATCGACCCGGGCGCCGTCAAGGCGCGCTACCAGATCGGACCGGTGGATCCGACCATCCTCTACGTGGGCGACCTCGATGACCGCTACGGGCCGGAGTTGCTCCTCAAGGCGATGCCCGGGATCCTGAAGAACCACAACCAGGCCCGGCTGGTCGTCGTCGGCGACGGCGCGAACTTCTGGCGGCTGCGCGTCTTCGCCCGCTACATGCTCCTGGAGCATGCAGTGCGGTTGCCCGGCAACGTCGAGGGCCAGGCGCTGAACGAGCTGATCCAGGCGGCGGACGTGGTCGCGGTGCCCAGCCGCGAGACGACGCCGTGGTGGCCGTTCCTGGCCGCCTGGGCCGCGAAGCGCCCCGTGGTCGCGACCCACAACGCCGCCCCCGCCATGCTCGAGCACGACAAGAACAGCGTGCTCTGCTACCCCAGTGAGAACAGCCTCGTCTGGGGCATCGAGCGGGTTCTCTACGACCCGGAGATGGGGCGCACGATCGCCCAAAATGGCCACGACAAGCTGGAAGAACACTTCGGCTGGAACAGCCTCGCGGTCCAGGTGCAGGAGATGATTGCCGCCCGGCAACCCCGCTAAGAAGCCGTTTCAGGACGCGGCGAGCCGGGGGCTAGAGCGGTTGGCACCGGCGCGTAGCGGTTCGTGGCCGACTCGCTCCGCGAGTCGGGGTGCTGGCCCCCGACTCGCGGAGCGAGTCGGCCACGAACCGTACACCGACCTGCAAACCGCTCTAACGCCCCCGGCTCGCCACGCCCTGTGATACCCCCACGCCCGGCCACGATGCCGGGCGTCCGTCTTCTCCGAGGGAGCATCATGCCGAAGGGTTATCTTCTCCTCGTCCTCCACGCCCATTTGCCCTACGTCCGCCACCCCGAGCACGACCGCTTCCTCGAGGAGCGCTGGTTCTTCGAGGCGGTCACCGAAACGTACATCCCCCTCATCAAGTTCTTCGACCGCCTCCGGGCCGAGGACAGGCCGTTCAAGGTGACGCTGTCGGTCTCGCCCCCGCTGGCGAACATGATGGAAGACCCGTTGCTGCGGCAGCGGTGCGTGCGCCACCTCGACCTGTCGATCGCGCTCGCCGAGAAGGAGTGCGAGCGCACACGACACTGGCCCGACGTCCATTTCCTCGCCCAGATGTACCGGCGGCTGTTCGAGGAGGCGCGCGCGACGTTCGTGGAGCGGTGCGGCACGCGCCTGGTGACCGCCTTCCGCGAGCTCGCCGACGCCGGCCACCTCGAGCTGATCACCTGCGCCGGCACGCACGGCTACCTGCCGCTGCTCTGCTCCGAGCCGGGCACCGTCCGCGCCCAGGTCATGACGGCCGTGCAGGAGCACGAGCGCATCTTCGGCCAGAAGCCGAAGGGCATGTGGATCCCGGAGTGCGCCTTCTTCCCGGGCCTGGACAACTACCTCGCCGAGGCGGGCATTCGTTATTTCTTCGTCGA
>JBBRPS010000206.1:0-13465 GCA_038227745.1 Gemmatales bacterium
GGGGGCCCGCCCCACCCGCGCCAACGCCATCGGGGTGCGCGCCGCAAAATGTTCCCCGCGGTCGGGGGGAATGGCCCCCGAACCAAAAAAACCCGGGCTGGATGGTATACCTGCCCCACGACCGGAACTGCCTTCCGTCCGCCGCCGTTGCCGATAATACTTCAGCCCCGGCACGAAAAACCCCACGGCCGACACCACGCCGAACAGCAGCGGCCCGACCTCCGGCAGCAGTGCCATCGGCACCGCGCTCAGGAACGTCACCGCCGCCGCGATGTAGAACCAGCCCGACAGCGTCCCCGCCTTGAACAGGAACACCATGCCGGCGGCCACCGCCAGCATCGGCGACAGGGTCAGCACCGGCAACCCCAGCAGCACTTCCACCACGAACGTCGCCACCGACGCCGCCACCCCCGCCGCCCAGGCGTGCGCCATCTGTCGCTCGACGAACGTCACCGGCCCGCCGCGCCGCCGCCACGCCCAGAAGAACGCGCCCCACGCCACCAGGCCCACGCCCCACAAGGTCAGGTAAGTCAGGTGGCCGTGCTCCCCCGCCAGGTACAGCACGTTCGTCACCGCGCACAGGAGGAAAAGCATCAGGCTGTGCCACATCCACAGCACGCCCCAGTTCTCCAGCACCGGCGCGTGGTGCGTCTCGCGCAGCAGCCGGCTGACGAAGTAGGCCAGGCTGCTGATGCGGGCCGAGACCGGCTCGCCCGCCAGGTACGCCTCCAGGTCGGCGGCGAGGTCGGCGGCGGTGGCGTAGCGGTACTCCGGCCGCTTCTCCAGGCATTTCAGACAGATCAACTCCAGATCGGGGTCGATGCGCGGGTTGAGGCGGCGCGGGCGAACCGCCTCCTCGGTGCGCACCAGCAGCAGCACGTCCACGGCGGAGGCGGCCTGGAAGGGCGGCCGGCCCGTCAGCACCTCGTAGAGGATGGCGCCGAGGCTGTAGACGTCGCTGCGCGCGTCCACCCCGTGCGCCTCGCCGCGCGCCTGCTCGGGGGCCATGTAGCTGGGCGTGCCGACGATGGCGCCGGTGCCGGTCAGGCTGGCGCCGCCCTCGACCTGCTTGGCCAGGCCGAAGTCCGTGACGAGCGGCTGGCCGTCCGGGCCGAGCAAGACGTTCGACGGCTTGAGGTCGCGGTGCAGGATGCCCTTGTCGTGGGCGTGGTGGACGGCGCGGGCGATGTCGGCCAGCAGCCGGGCGGCCGCGCGCGACGGCAGCGGGCCGGCGGCGACGCGCGCCGCCAGCGTCGTGCCCTCGACGTACTTCATGCTGAAGTAGGCCCGGCCGTCCGCGGCACCGACCTTGTAGACCGGGACGATGTTCGGGTGCGACAGGCCGGCGACGGACTGAGCCTCGCCCTGGAAGCGGCTCACCTCGGTCGCCGAGGCGCTGTCGCCGTGCAGCAGCATCTTGACCGCGACGAAGCGCTTCAGGCTCGGCTCCCACGCCTTGAACACGACGCCCATGGCGCCGCGGCCGATCTCTTCGAGGAGGTCGTAGCCGTCGAGAGAAGAGGGCAGCGGCCCCACGGCGGCACCACGGTCGCTTCGGGGATGCGCGACGGTCGATTTCGACTGTCCGGGGGCCGGGGCGAGTTGCTCGGCGAGCTGGGCGATGTTGAGCAGCTCGCGCAGCTCGCTGACGAGGTCGGGGTGGTCGCGGGCGAGGGCGTCGAGGTCGGGGGGGCGGCCGTCGCGCTGTCGGCGGGTGGCTTCGTCGAGGAGGCGGGCCAGGCGCAGGTCGCGCTCGACCTCATGGGGGTGGACGGCGGAGTCGGGCAAGGCGGCACCTCCGTTCGTCTCACCCGGGCTGGAGCAGGGCCTTGAGGCGGCGCAGGGCGCGCAGGTGGCGCATCGACGCGGCAGCCTCGGTCAGGCCGAGGAGGGCGGCGACCTCCTGGTTCGACATCTGCTCGAAGTGCCGCATCAGGATCACCTCACGGTCGTCCTCGTCGAGCTCCGCGATGGCGGAGTGCAGGCGGCGCTCCATCTCATGGCGGATGGCCGCGGACGCGGGCGTGAGTTCCTGGTCGAGGAACTGGGCGGCCAACTCCAGTGAGGAGCGGTCGGCGAGGGCGGCCGGGACGATAGGCTGTTCGCGATCGACGCCGCGGCGCTGGGCGACGCGGTGACGGCGGTGGGCGTCGATGAGGTGATCGCGGGCGATGTGCCGCAGCCAGAGGTGGAACGGCATGGCCGGGTCGCGCAGGTAGGCGTCGAGGCGGCGGCTGGCCTCGAGGAGGACGTCCTGCACGACGTCGCTGGCGTCGAGGCGGGCGGCGATGGCCGGGTCGAGGCGCAGGTCGATCATGCGCCGGACCGGTTCGCGGTGGCTGGCGAGGAGGCGGTCCACGGCGCCGCCCTCACCGCGGCGGGCCTGGTCGAGCAGTTCCTGAGTTTCCGGGCCGTTGGACAGCATGGCGCAAGGCCCCCGAACGCACGCGACGGGTACCCCTTCAGCCTACATAACTCCCCGCAGGAGGGGAAGTGACGGGGCTGGTCCGATTTGGCCGCCGGGCGAACGTGAGCTATGGTTCAATAACCCCCTGGCGATGTCGTCGGCTCGATGGCGCTCGCCCCGGCAGCGGTTTCGGGGCGTGGAACAGAGAGGTCCTTGAAACGAGGAGTCGAGAGTGCAACGAGTGGTAAGCGACATTGCTGCGATCCGCGCGATCCTTGCCCAGCACGGGCGCCTGTCGGTCAACGTCAACATCTTGAAAGACGATGGCGACCTTTATTACGCCGGGCTCACCTCCCTGGCGACGGTGAATGTCATGCTGGCCCTGGAAGACCACTTCGGGATCGAGTTCCCGGAAGCGCTGCTCAGCCGCAAAACCTTCGTGAGCCTCGAATCCATCGCCGATGCGGTGGCCGAACTGGTGCCCTGACCCACGAACCCCCGGACGTGGAGACGATCCCATGCCCCAGCCCCAGCCCCACGCCACCGACGCCGCGGACCAGGCCTTCGACCGATTAGTGCTCCAGACGCATGCGCTCGGGAAAGAAGTCTTGAGTCCCTGGGCCGCCGCGGTCGATCGCGATGCCCGGTTTCCCAGGGAGGCGATCGACGCCCTGCGGCAGGCCAGGCTCCTGAGCGCCTACGTGCCCGCGGAATACGGGGGCATGGGCCTGAACGTCCTGCAGGTCGCGAAGCTGTGCGAGGTGCTGGGGCAGTCCTGCGGTTCCTCCGCGATGATCTACGCGATGCATCAGATCCAGGTCGCGTGCGTCGTGCATCACGCCCAGCAGTCCGCCTATTTTCGAGACTATCTGCGCCGGCTGGTGAAAGAGCAGCGGCTCATGGCCTCCGCGACCACGGAGCTGGGCGTCGGCGGCGACCTGCGGACCAGCCTGTGTGCGGTCGATGTCCAGGGCGATTCCTTCCGCCTGACCAAGAAGGCGCCCGTGATCTCCTACGGCGCGGAGGCGGACGACATCCTGGTGACGTGCCGGAAGGCCCTGGACGCCCCGGGCAGCGAGCAGGTCCACGTCCTGGTACGGCGCGGAGATTACACGGCAGAGCCGCTGTCGGGATGGGACACCCTTGGGTTTCGGGGCACTTGCAGTTCCGGCTTCACCCTGACCGCCCACGGAAACGCCGAACAGATCCTCCCCACTCCGTTCGCCGAGATCCTGTCGCAAACCATGCACCCGTACTCCCATGTCGTGTGGAGTTCTCTGTGGGCGGGAATTGCGACGGACGCGGTCAACCGGGCGCGGGCTTTCGTGCGCGGCGAGGCACGCAAGACGCCAGGGGAAACACCCTTGTCCGCCCTGCGCCTGGCCGAGGTCGATGCACTCTTGCAGGAGCTGCGCCACAACGTCGCCGGCCATGCCCGCGAGTACCAGGAACTGCTGGCACGGGGAGAGCCGGAAGCCCTCGCCGGTTTCGGGTTCGCCATCCGCACTAACAACCTCAAGATCTCGAGTTCCCAGAGGGTCGTCGAGATCGTCGGCAGGGCGATGCTGATTTGCGGCATCTCCGGGTATCGGAACGACTCGAAATACAGCCTGGGGCGCCATCTCCGCGACGCCTACGGCGCGGCGCTGATGGTCAACAACGACCGCATCATGAAACTGAACGCCGCCATGTTGACCGTACACCGAGAAGGGTAACAACAATGTGTCTGTCACAGGACCAGGTTACCGCGGCGTACCGGAGCTACCGGGATGAGGTGGTCGCCGCCGGGTTGTTGATTCCCCTGGGCGTCCCCGGCGTGTACGGGCGCAGCGGGGTGTTCGAGGGGGTCGTCGAGCATTTCGAGCGGTACGTCACGCGCATGGGTGCTCCCTTCGCGCCGGAAGTGATGCGCTTCCCACCCCTCCTCAGCCGGCAACATTACCTGGGCACGGACCACATTCAGAACTTCCCGAACCTGATGGGTTCGGTCCACAGCTTCGCCGGCGACGACCGCGGCCACCAGGCCCTGCTGCAGAAGCAGGAGAAGGGCGAGGACTGGACGGACGACCTGACAGCGACCGACGTGATGTTGACCCCGGCGGCCTGTTATCCGCTGTACCCGACCGCGCGGGGCACCTTGCCCGAGGGCGGCCGGACGGTGGATTTGCGGTCCTTCGTCTTCCGTCGCGAGCCGTCCGTCGATCCGGCCCGGATGCAGATCTTCCGGCAGCGCGAGTTCGTGCGCCTCGGCACGCCGGAGCAGGCACGCGGCCACCGCGATTCCTGGCTCGAGCGGGGTGAGGAGATGCTGCGGGCCGCAGGGCTGGACGTCACGCGGGTGGTGGCCAACGACCCGTTCTTCGGCCGCGGCGGCCGCATGATGGCGGCCGCTCAGAAGGAGCAGGACCTGAAATACGAACTCGTCGTCCCCGTGGCGAGCGCCGAACGACCCACCGCGGTCGCGTCGTGCAACTACCACCTGGACCACTTCGGGCACGGCTTTGGGATCCAGACCGCCGACGGCAGGCCCGCACACACCGCGTGCATTGGGTTCGGGCTGGAACGGATCGCCCTGGCATTGTTCCGCGCCCACGGCTTCGATCCGGCGCGCTGGCCGGCGAGTGTCAAACGGACCCTCGAACTATGATGAGAGCAATCCTCCCGCTGGATCCGGCCCGCTACCGGCGCCACGCGCTCCACGGCGAGAACCGCATCTGGGCGGAAACCAATTGCTACGTCGATGTGTGGGTCGAATTGCTCCATGCGTGGGGTTTCGACCCGGTCGCCGCCCTGCCGTGTACCCTCGCGATTGACTTTGAAGGCGACCAGTGGACGTTCTTCAAATTCCCGCTCGGAGACCTGTATCAACTGTACGGCCTGGACGTTCAGGAGCTGGCCATCTGGCGCCCGCTCGTGCGCCACGTCGAGGAACAGGTCGGACTCGGCCGCCCGGTACTCGTGGAACTGGATTCTTACTACCTGCCGGACACCGCAGGGACCGCCTACCAGCGCGAGCACGTGAAATCGACGGTAGCCGTCGTCGCGCTCGACGTAACGGGGCGGCGCCTGGGCTACTTCCACAACCAGGGGTATTACCACCTGGAAGGCGAGGATTTCACGCAGGTGTTCCGCTTGGAAGGGCCGAGGGACTCCGCGACGCTGCCGCCCTACGTGGAGTTCGTCAAACGCCGCGATACCCCTGCCCTGGTCGGCGCCGAGTTGGTCCAGACCTCGGTCCAGCTGCTGCGGCGGCAACTGCGGCGACTGCCGGAAGTCAACCCGTTCGAGAAGTTCCACACGCGGTTCGCAGCCGACCTGGATTGGTTGATCTCCGCCGGCCTCGAAACCTTCCACCTGTATTCCTTCGCCACGCTGCGCCAGGTCGGCGCCTGCCACGAGTTGGCCGCGTCCTACCTGCAGTGGCTGCGGGAGCGGACCGGAAAACTGCTGGAGGCACCGATCGCGGCGTGTACGCACATTGCCTCCGGCGCGAAGACGTTGCAGTTCCACCTGGCGCGGGCGATCGCTCGGAGGAAGCCGCTGGATCTCTCCGGCATCGAGGTCATGGCGTCCGGCTGGCGGTCCGCCACGACGACCTTGAAGGAACTCTTTCTCTGACACGCAGGGGGCACGCGGTCGATGGCCCAGGCGGTGTGTACGACGCCCGGTGTCACCTTCGCTCCGTGGTCGTACTGCGCGCAACCCCCCGGGGCCATCACGCACCCCGACCAGTTGGGTGCCGCCTCGCCGCACTGGCTGCCTGCCATGGTGCCGGGCACGGTGGCCGCGGCCCTGCAAGCCAACGGCCAATGGGACTTCAACCGTCCGACGGACCTCGACGCCCAGGACTGGTGGTATCGCACCACCTTCGTCCCGCCGGAACTGCCCGCCGGATACTCCTGCCATTTGTGTCTCGATGGCCTGGCGACGCTCGCCGAGGTCTGGCTCAACGGCCACCGCCTCTTGACCACCGACAACATGTTTCGCGGATACCGCGTCAATGTGGGGCCTTACCTTCGGCCTCACAATGAGCTGGTCATCGGGTTCCGGTCGCTCTCGGAAGACCTGAAGAGGAAACGTCCCCGGCCGCGCTGGAAGACGAACCTCGTGCAGCACCAGCAGCTGCGCTGGCAGCGGGCCACGCTGCTGGGGCGCATCCCGGGTTGGTCGCCGCCGGTCGCCGCCGTCGGCCCCTGGCGCGCCGTCCGGCTCGATACCAGCCCGTTCTCGGTGTTGGAACGGCGCCTTGACAGCAGGGTGGACGGCACGGACGGGGTGGTGACGCTGCAAGCGCGAATCCATTCCACGGGGTTGGTCGGGGGGGCGATCCTGAACGTGGGCGGCCGGGAAGTTGCGGCCGATGTCCGGGCGGACGCCGACACCTGGCTGGTGCGCGCCGAGGTGCGTATCGCCAACCCGCCCCTGTGGTGGCCGCACACCCACGGCGCTCAACCCCTCAGCGAGTGCCGCCTGCATATCCGCGTTGGTGAGGCGCGTTACACCATTCCGTGCGGGGCGGTCGGCTTCCGTGACCTGTCGGTCCGGCAAGACAGCTTTTCGGTCCACGTCAACGGCGTTCCGGTGTACTGCCGGGGGGCCTGTTGGACCGTCACCGACATCATGACGCTCGGCGGCACGGCGGAGTCGATCGCCCGGGACCTACGCCTGGTCCGCGACGGCGGGATGAACATGTTGCGGGTCGGCGGCACCATGGTGTACGAGAGTGATGACTTCTATCGGCTCTGCGACGAGCTCGGGATCCTCGTGTGGCAAGACTTCATGTTTGCCAACATGGATTACCCCATCGAGGACGCGGGCTTTGCCGCGAACATCGAGGCGGAAGCCAGGTATCAGTTATCCCGGCTGTCTCCACACCCCTGTATCGCTGTCTTCTGTGGCAACAGTGAAGTCGAACAGCAGGCCGCGATGCGCGGCGTGCCGCGCGAGGCGTGGCGCAACCATTGGTTCGCCACACGCCTGCCCGAACTGTGTGCCGACTACGCTCCGGGAGTCGCCTATTTGCCCTCGACCCCGAGCGGAGGCGCACTCCCCTTTCACGTGCGGAGCGGCGTCGCTCACTATTACGGAGTCGGCGCCTACCGGCGCTCCCCGCGGGACCTCCGCAGGGCCGACGTCAAGTTCGCGCCCGAGTGCCTTGCGTTCGCCAATGTGCCGGAGCCGCAGACGGTACACGCCATCATGGGCGACGACGCGCCCGCGGCGCACCACCCGCGCTGGAAGCAGCGCGTGCCGCGGGACACCGGGGCGGGGTGGGACTTCGATGACGTGAGAGACTTCTACCTGCAACACTTTTTCGCCGCCGATCCAGTGGCCCTGCGCAGCTTCGATATGCCGCGCTACCTACAGTTGAGCCGTGTCGTCCCCGGCGAGATGATGTCCCAGGTCTTTGCCGAGTGGCGGAGCGGCAGCACCAGGAACTGCGGAGGGATCGTCTGGTTCTTCAAGGACCTCTGGCCCGCCGCCGGGTGGGGGGTCATCGACAGTCTCGGCCTCCCCAAGGCCGCCTATTATTACCTCCGCAGGAGCTGGCTCCCCCGGCAGATCACCGTGACCGACGAGGACCTGGACGGGCTGCACCTGCACGTCACGAACGAGACGGCCGAACCGCTGGACGGCCACGTCGAACTGCTCCTGCTGCAGGAGGGCCACATCGTCGTCGCCCGTCAGGAGGCCCCTTGCCGGTTGCCCCCCCGAGGGCGGCAAACTCTCGTCGCGGACGCCCTCCTCGACGGCTTCCACGATCTCACTTATTCCTACCGCTTCGGCCCGCCGAAACACGATGTCGCCATCGCCACGCTGTTCGACGAACAGCGCAGGGTGTTGAGCGAAGCGTTTCATTTCGTGCGAGCGCGTGAGCCCTCGTTCGTGGCGGGGGTGACCCTGGACATCCAGGCGGAGGCGGTCGGCGACAGCGGTTACGAGGTCACTCTTCTTTCCGACCGTTGGTTACAGAGCGTGTCCTTCGACGTGAAGGGCTTCTTGCCCGACGACAACTATTTTCACCTGACGCCGTCTCGACAAAAGCTCGTGCGTTTTACCGCCCTCGAGGGCGGCAACACCAGGTTCCGGGGCTACCTGGAGGCCTTGAACCTCAAGTCTCCGGTGGCCATCCGCTTGAAGGAAACACCTCCGTAGGTCATCACCCATGTCAAAGGCTCTGGCCATCCCTGTCGTGGCAACCGTCAACGTCGGCCCGCCGCCCCCCGTGATGGTGAGGCGTACGCCCTTCTACCTGGAAAGCCAGGGCCAGGGGCTCTTCGCCTGGCTGCATCGCGGTGAGCACGCGCCACCGGCCCACCACGGGGTGATCCTCTGCCCGCCGCTCGGGTACGAGCAAGTTCACAGCCACCGTGGCCTGCGTCACCTCGCCGACGCCTTGGCACAGGCCGGGTTCCTCGCACTGCGCTTCGATTACCACGGCACAGGAGATTCCGCCGGTACGGACGAAGACCCCGAGCGGTACGCCGTCTGGCTGGCGAACGTCCGCGATGCCCACTCCTGGCTGCAACGGCAGCCGGGTTGCCGGGGAATCAGTCTCGTCGGCCTGCGGCTGGGGGCCGCCCTGGCGGCCGAAGCAGCCAGTTCGCTGGTGGTCGATGGGCTTGTCCTGTGGGCCCCGGTCGTCAAGGGCCGTTCGTACGTGCGGGAAATGAAGGCCCTGAGCCTCACCGCGAACGGCAGTGCCCCGCCTTCTGCGGAGGCGTCGGCAGACATGGAAGCAGCCGGGTTTGTGCTGACCGCCCCCACCGCGCAGGAACTGAGCCGTCTGGATCTGTTGAGTGTGTACCCGCAGTGCCGGCGTGCCCTCCTCGTGGGGCGCGACGATACGCCGACCGACCCACGCCTGTTCGAGCATCTCACGGCCCTGGGGATCGCGGCGGAACAGACCACCCAGCCGGGGTATGCGGACCTGATGGCCGAGCCGCATCGCACCAAAGTCCCACGCGAAGCGATTGCCCGCACGGTCGATTGGCTGCGTGCGGGCATCTCAGAGGTAGTCCGTACGGACGGTGAGGTTTACCGTGACCCCTGCGAACCACTTCAAGCAATCATCCCTCACGGGCAAGGGTCGGGAAACATCGGCAGCTCACCGTCAGACATTCACGAGCGCGTCCTGTACCTCAGCCGCCGGCCGGAGTTATTCGGTATCGTCAGTGAGTCCTCCCGCTCTTCGGTCCGAGGCCTGCCGTTCATCGTGATGCTCAACGCCGGCTCCTCTTACCGGGTCGGCCCCAACCGCCTTCACGTTTCCCTGGCCCGTCGGCTGGCTGCCCGGGGCTTCCCCTGCCTGCGCATGGATCTGTCGGGGTTGGGGGACAGCGTTGCCACGAACCCCGACCGCGAGAACGACCCTTACCCCGCGACCGCCTTCCGCGACATCGACCTCACGCTCACTCATCTGCGGACGGAACTCGGCGTCGAGCGCGTCGTGCTGATGGGATTGTGCTCCGGTGCTTACGCGGCGTTCCAATCCGCCGCCCAACTCTCGAATTCCATCCTGGTGGAGAGTATCCCGATCAACCCCTTGACGTTTCACTGGCGCGAGGGGATGTCCCTGGATGCATCTCCGGCCGAGAAGATCCAATTACTGCGCAGCTGCATGAAATCCATCTGGGATCCGCGGAAGTGGCTGAAGGTTCTTTCCGGCAGGAGCAAGATTGGGGTGCTCGGTGTGATGAGAATGCTCATGGAGCGTTGGCGGCTCCGCACCCCGTCCGTGCGAAACGACTCGGTCAGCCCGTGCGCGGACGCCCGCGACGGTTTCCCTTCTCACCCCTTGCAGGACGATCTGCCGGGCGACCTCGTTCGCATCGAGAGGAGAGGCCGTCACCTCACCTGCGTGTTCGCGAGGTCCGATCCGGGATACAGCCTTCTCCTGTTCCTCGCTGGGCGAAAAGTCAACGAGTTGTGTGATAGGGGGAGGATGAAGCTGTTCTTTATCGACGACGCGGACCACACCTTCTCGCGGCAGGGCCGTCGGCGAGCCCTCGAAGAGACGCTTACCGAGCACCTGTGTCGGCGCTACCTCCTCTCCCCCGACTGACCGCGCCGGTCACACAGGCTTTTCGGCCCACGCGGGCGTTACTGCGTCTCGCATGGCTAGTGTTTCTGGCACGAAAACTTGCATCCAAGTCGGTAGCGATGACAGTGTGGTGTCACTCTTCGGAAACCGCAGAATTCATGCGGAAAGCGCGACAACACGGGCTGTCGCGGCCCTCCTGAATTCAGTGCAGGTTTTCGTGCCAGGGACACTAGAGCGCTTTGCATCGCGCTTTGGAGTGCGGCGCTCGGCGCCGCTTTCGGTCTTTCTTTCGTAGTCCCGCGGCCCGGCCCGAGGGAAAGAAAGAGCCAAAGCGGCGCAAAGCGCCGCACTCCAAAGCGCCCCCCCGCTACACCCCAATGCAAAGCGCTCTAAACGGGCGCGCTTTAGCGGCCGGCGATGGGGACGTTGCAGATGAGAACGTATTCCTTGCTGTCCGTCCTGCGCGTCGAGGAAGGCATCTGGCCGAGGGTGCGGCCGTCCGGGCCAATGAACCAGGCGCCGCTGGCCCAGTTCGCGGCGGCGCCCTTCACGACAGGGGGGGAGAACGCGGGGTCGTACACTGCGGCGTGGTTGTGGAGGGCCGCGTACACTTTCAGCTGGGCGATCCAACCGTCGGGGCCGCCCCAGGCGGCGCGGAAGCGATACCAACCGGCGGTGGTCCCGCCCGTGGTGTTCGCGTGCGGGCCGTAGATGATCTGGGCGCCGTTGTCCACCAGCGCCTGGAGGTTCTTCCGGTCCGTGCCGTCGGCACAGATCGCGATGCCCATCTTGAGGCCCTTGACCTCGAAGACCTTGTGTTCGGTCCCCGCCTGAACGAAGCCCTTCTCCTTGGTCAGGTAGATCTTTCGGTGCAGTCCGATGATCCTGCCCCTGGGGTCGATGACGATCTGGGCGTTCCAGCGCTTGCCGTCGGCGTCCTGGACGGCGACCCCGACGCTGAGGTAGATGCCCTTCTCGATCGCCTTCTTCCGCAGGGCCTTGACCTCGGGGCCGTCGAGGTTCAGCCAGGTCATGTTTTTGCTGAAGTGGTAGCCGTTGAGCGACAACTCCGGGAAGCCCACGAACTCGGCCCCCTCGGCCGTCAGGCGGTCGATGAAGTAGAAGTGTCGCTGGAGGTTCGCCTGGATGTTGGCGCGGTTGGTCGCGGCGTCGGGGCCGTCCGAGGAGAGGCACTTGATGTTGACCAGGGCCATCTTCAGGTGGCCGGCGCCCTTCCCCCCAGCGTGCGCAGCCGGTCCGGGGTCACGAGGCGTTTGTGCCTCGCCGAACCCCGCGATGACCAGGGAGATGACGCATACCGCGCGCAGGACCGAGGGCTTCACGTCGCTTTCCTCCGAGAGTAGCTCAGGACGCACGAACCCTGCCCTCGTCCCCGGGACGGATGGGATGGCGACAGCGCGTGCGGTCCCCTGTTTTCCACAGACTACCAGCGCGACCTGGCGCGTGAAAGGAGAAAGCGCCGCCCCTTGAACCGTGTACCCCGGGCGACAGGCTGGGGCGTTTTCGACTTGCGGGGCGGCATGGCGGCCTCCAGAATAGGGGACGTGCCCGGTTGAGGGGAGGGCGCGATCGCGGGAAAGGTACACTCTCTATCTCATTGGGTGAAGGCAGTTGCACACGCCGTCAAGCGCAGAGCAAGTCCCGGGCAGGCAGGGTACGGCTCCCGCGACGTGGCTCGGCGCCGTCCCTCACCCCGACCTCGCGATGATCGGCGTGGTGCTGGCCGGCGCCTTCACGGTCGGGGCGTGGCTCTACTTCGCCCACTCCGAGGGACTCGTCGATCCGTCGGGCCGTCACGCCGTGGGGCGCGACTTCATCAACCTCTGGACGGCGGGCCGCCTCGTCCTCGACGGGCGCCCCGCGCTCGTCTTCGACGTGGAAGGCTTCCACGCCGTCCAGGAGGCGACCCTGGGCCGGCCCTTCCCACTCCATCTCTGGTCGTACCCGCCGCATTTCCTGTTCGCGGTCGCGCCGCTGGGTCTGTTCGGCTATCTCGTTGCGCTGGTAATCTGGTCGGCGCTGACGTTGGCGCTGTACGCCTGGGCGGCGGGCGGGCCGCGGCCCGGCCCGGTGCTGCTGCTGGCGCTCGCGCCGGCGACGCTCGTCAACCTGGCCACCGGGCAAACGGGCGCGCTGGCCGCGGCGCTGCTGTTCGGCGGGCTGCGGCTCCTGCCGTCCCGGCCCGTTGCGGCCGGATTCCTCTTCGGCCTTCTGACGATCAAGCCGCAATACGGCTTGCTCCTGCCCCTCGTGCTGCTGCTGGAACGGCGCTGGACCGCGACCGCCAGCGCCGTCGCCACGACCGCCGCCCTGGTGGGACTCAGCGCCGCCGTCTTCGGGCCGCAACTGTGGGACGCCTATTTGCGCCAGAACTTCGAGGTCACGCGCAGCTTCCTGGAGGTCGGCACGGGGCCGCTCATGGTGATGGCGCCGAGCCCGTTCATGGCGATGCGCCTGTATGGGGCCGAGTTGTGGGCCGCCTACGCGGTGCAGGGAGTCATCGCCGTCCTCGCCGCCATCGGGGTGTTCCTTGCCTGGCGTTCGCGAGCGGCGTTCGACGCGAAGGTGGGCCTGACGGGCCTCGCCGCCCTGCTCGCGACGCCGTACGCGCATAACTACGACATGACGCTGGTCAGCGTCGCGGTGCTGGCCGGCTACGCCTTCTGTCGGGCCGGGGGCGACCGCCGCGGCGAGCGCGCGCTGCTGGCGCTGGTGTGGCTGCTGCCGATCGCGATCGTGCCGCTGCACACGGTCGGCCTGGTCGTCGGACCGTGGGTGCTGCTGGGGTTCTTCGGCTGGCTGCTGGTCCGAAGTGGGTCCTTGACCGCCCGGACCGGAACAACAGTCTGAGGCGAATGGCACTGTCATGTGTAACCCATTATATGCATAGGGTTTGCAACATGCCACGCGCCAAGCCAACGCGCTCCGGGCCTGGCAGTCTGCCGCTTCCTGCGCGGGCCGGCCGCAGCCCCTGCGTGCGCCACGCCGGCACC
>JBBRPS010000207.1:0-13462 GCA_038227745.1 Gemmatales bacterium
ACGGAATTCTCACGTCCGAGGACAAATCCGGCGGGGTTATGCTATGCCATGAACTGAATCAAGGCAAGATGCACGGGTAACGGATGTACGGGTTTGTCCGGTCCAACAAGAATGCCAAGTAATACTTGCACAGATCCTACGTCGAGATCGTCCGCGACGGCTACGCCTACGACCCCGCGAAGCACTCCAACGTCGCCTTCTTCCCGGCGTTCCCGCTGCTCGCCCGGGCCGTCGCCTGGCTCACGGGGCTGAGCCCCGAGCTGGCCCTGCTGCTCGTCTCCCACGTCTGCCTGGCCGCCGCCTTCGTCGTCCTGGCCGCCTACGCCCACCGCCGCTGCGGTGAGGACCACCCCGCCGCCCCCTACGTCCTGCTGGCGTTCGGCCTGTTCCCGACCACCTTCTTCTTCCGCATGGCCTACAGCGAATCCGTGTTCCTCCTCGGGGTCCTGCTCGCCCTGTACGGCATGGAACGCCGCTGGCCGCTGCTCGTCGTCGCCCTGATCATCGGCTTCACCACGGCCACACGAGCCGTCGGCATCGCCCTCCTGCCGCCGCTGCTGCTCCACTTGCGGCGGCAGCAAGGCTGGCTCGGCGCCTCGGGGCGCTTCCTGGCGCTGCTGCCCCTGGCGTGCTGGGGCCTGCTCGCCTTCATGGCCTACCAGTACCACGCTTTCGACGAGCCGCTCGCCTTCGCCCGCACGCAGGAACACTGGCGCATGCGCCCGGCGGTGCCGTTGCTCGACCGGCTGCACGCCCTGGCGACACTCGAACCGCTGTGGTCCGTCTTCGACCCATCTTCCCCCTGTTACTGGCGCCGGCACGAGCCGCAGGGCAACCCGCTGTTTAGCCTGCACCTGGCCAACTCGCTCTACTTCGCCTTCGCCGTCGTGCTGATCGCCATCGGCGCCTGGAAGCGCTGGCTCAACCGACTGGAAGTGTCCCTGGCGGCCGGTCTGCTGCTGATCCCCTACGTCACGCGCAGCCACGAGATGTGCATGGCCGGCATGGGCCGCTTCGCCGCCGCGGTCGTGCCCATCTACCTGGCCCTCGGGCAGTTCCTGGCCCGCCTCCCGCCGCCGGTCGCTGCCATGCTGTTGAGCCTGAGCGACTTCCTCATGGGCGTCTACGCCGCCCTCTTCGCCGCCTGGTATCGCTTCTTCTGAAATGCCGCCCCGGTCAGGGACTTGCCCTGTCCACCGCCCTGCAAATCCCCGTTGCCAGGACGGGGGAAACGGGTATACCGGCATGCCTTCCGGGAGCCGCACTGTCGCTCCCCGACCCATCGCACGGAGGGATTCGTTCATGTGCGTGACCTTCTGCACGTCCTGGCTGCTGTCGGCGGCGCTCCTGTTCGGCGCGGACACGCCGAAGAAGCCGGCCGGTATGGTGTGTGTGACCTACCCCGTCGCCGACCTCGTCGTCCCGATAGGCCAGGAGACCGGCGCGGACCGGGACACCCAGGCGAAGCCGGCAAAGCGCCCCGCCCGACGTCCCTGTCGTGAAGGTGGGGAGGCCGCGAAGACGATGGAAACGTCCCTGATGGACCTGCTCCGCAACACTATCGAACCCAACAGCTGGAGCGAGCGCGGCGGGCCGGGGACGATGGAGTACCATGCCGTGGGGATGGGCCTCGTCGTCAACAACAGCCGCGACGTCCAGGAGCAGGTCGCCGACCTCCTCACAGCCCTGCGCCGCCTCCAGGACGTCGAGGTCGCGGTCGAGATCCGCCTGCTCACCGTCTCCGAGGCGTCCTTCGAGCGCATCGGCGTGGACTTCGACATCCACCTCACCACGACAGACACGCGCAACGCGATCGAGCTCACCGCAGTGCGCAAGGAGTCGGACAGCACCTGTGCGTCCAAACTACAGGAACTGGCCTTCCTCAATGAGGTGCAGCTGCACCAGTTGCTCGAGGCGGTGCAGGCCGATCGGCGGAGCACCATTCTCCAGACACCGCGCGTGACGGTTTTCAACGGCCAGCGGGCGCGCATCGACGTGACGGACAGCCATTCCTTCGTGACGAGCCTGAAGGCGGTGCGCAAAGGGGACCAGGTGGTCGTCGTGCCGAAGAACGAGGTGTTCATCACAGGGGTTCGCTTCGCAGTCCAGCCGGCAGTCTCGGCGGACCGGCGCTCGGTGCGACTGAACTTCCACGGCGAGGTGGCCGATCTGGAGTCCGCCACGGTGCCGATGGTCCCGGTCACGACGCACCTGGCCGTCAAGGTGGATGGGGAGGGCCGCAAGCAGGTGGTCCCCGTGCAGCAGTTCGTGCAGCGGCCGTCGCTGTGGGCGATGAAGGTGGACAAGGCGTTCCAGGTGGGCGACGGGCAGACGGCGGTGATGCGCCTGGGGACGCGCCTGGCGGAGGCCCGCACGGAAACGGTCTCCGGCCCGCCGTTGCTGGCCAAGATCCCCTACCTGAGCCGGCTGTTCCGCAACGTCGGTTACGGGCGCGAGGCCCAGACGCTGCTGCTCCTCATCACGCCGCGCGTCATCGTCAATGAGGAGGAAGAACAGGTCTTCCTCGGAAACCTTCCGCCCCTCCCCAAATGAGACCTGGCGAGCGAGGCACCGCCCTGGTCGTACATCTGCGCGACCCGGCAGGCGGCCCCGGCGTCGCGCTGCCGGCGCGAGTGGTCCATGCCACGCAGGAGCCCGACGGCACCTGGCGCATCGGCTGCGCCTTCGACCAGAGACTGAAGGCCGACGCCGTCGCCGCCCTGCTGTGACCGGGAGGGGCGCGCACTCTGTGGCCGGTGTCGCCTCAGCGCTCGCCCTTGCCGATGCAGTACAGGTGGTGCAGGGTGCGCACGAACATCTGTCCGCGCGAGACCGCCGGCGAGGCGTAGCACTCCTCGTCGAGGTCGTTCCGGCTGACCAGCTCGAACTTCGGCCCCGCGCGCACCACGAACGTCACGCCCTCGTCGGCGGGGAAGTACAGCAATCCGCCGGCCGACACCGGCGAGGCGCTGTGGTGTACGCCGAGCTTCTCCATCCACAGGGCCTTGCCCGTCTTCGCCTCGAAACAGCGGACGTACCCAAGATCGGACACCACGAAGAAGTACGAGCCGTGCGCGATCGGCGAGGGCACGTAGGCCGCCTTGCGCGCCGGCACCTTCTTCTCGTGCCAGGCGACATGCGTGCCGGTCACGTTGCCGCTGCCGTCCGGACGGATCGCCATGTTGTGGAAATCGGGGAAGCCCGCGGTCAGGAAGAACAGGCCATCGCCGTAGACCACCGAGGCGACGAACTGCTCGGTCGGGCCATCGATGTGCCAGAGCTGCTTGCCCGTGTCGGGGTCGTAGCTATCGACCGCCTGGGCGCCGGTCAGCACCATCTGCTTCCTGCCGGCGGCGTCCACGATCAGCGGCGGGCAGTAGGAGCGGAAGCGGTTGGGGCGGTCGGTGCGCCAGCGCTCGCCGCCGGTCTTCTGGTCCAGGGCGACGAGGTAAGCCTCGGCGTCCTGGTCGCCGTTGACGATGAGCATGTCCTTGTAAAGGATCGGCGGGCTGCAGAAACCGTGGCGCGAGTAGAAGCGGCCGGGCACTTTCTCCCAGACCTTGTCGCCAGCCACCGTGTAGCAGGTCACGACGATTTCGGGAACGATGGTCGGAGGGAGCGGGGGCCGCTCGCGCAGCTTCGACGGCGGGCCGTCCGCGGCGGTCCTGGGGCGGAGGCGGAGAAACGTCGTCCAGACGTGCTTGCCGTCGGTGGCGGGCGTGGAGCTGGCGTGGCTGTTCAGCTTGTGCTTGTACTCCAGCGGGGACCTGACCACGACGCGCTGCCAGAGCAGCTTGCCGTCACGGCGGTCCAGGCACAGCAGCACGCGCTGCTGCTGCTCCTTCAGGAGGCAGGTGGTCAGGAAGACGCGGTCGCCCCAAAGGGCGGGGGAGGAGTGGCCGACACCGGGGACGGGGGCCTTCCAGGCGACGTTCTCGGTCTGGCTCCAGCGGACGGGGACGCCGTGCTCGTGGGAGGTGCCGTCGCCGCGCGGGCCGCGCCAGCCGGGCCACTCCTCGGCGGCGGTGCCGGCCGGCACGAAGAGCAGGGTGAGGAGGAACAGGGACACGTTGCGGCGCATCGGAGCGATCCCCTTTCGCATCATCGGGAGGGACACGGGGCAGGACAACGGGCAGGTTCCGGCCGCGGCCGGGGTGGGAGGGTCCTTCACTGGTGAGTTTACGGCGCCCGGCGGCGGGGAGGAAGGACAATCCCCCCGAATACCCTCCCGGTCGCGACGGCGTCAGAGGTGCAGCTCCACGACATCCTTGTCGTGGAGGACGTGGTCGCGCTTGACGGTCTGGCCGTCGTAGACGCCGGTCCCCCAGATGCGCGCCGACTTCAGCCCCTCGGCGAAGTCGCGGTGGACCAGCGCCGCCATCTCCACCAGCGTGCTGCCGACCGAGCAGGTGAACGGCGACGTCAGGTCCGGCGGCTTGCCCGGCTGCTTCGTGTAGACGCGGATCACGTTCAGGAACTGGTAGATGGCGGTCCGCAGGTCCTCCAGGCCAGTACCCACCTCCGCCGCGAGAACGTGGACCGGGAAGCGCTGACCGTACATCTCGCGCACGATCTCCAGACGGTCCGCCGCCCCCGGCAGGTCGATCTTGTTCGCCACCAGGAGCGTCTTGACGTGCTGGATCGACGGGTCCTCGTGGCTCGTCGGAAGCTGGCCGACGAGGACGGTCTTGGTCTGCGCCAGGCGGTCCAGCACGGCCTCGGCGGCGAAGGGGCCGTCGTCGTCGCCCAGGTCGATCATCAGCAGGGCGGCGTCGGCGGTGCGCACCATGCTCGAGACGTAGGCCTCCATGAAGTCGGGCGTGATCGGCGGCGTGTCGATGAGCTGGACGCGCGCGTCCTCCCAATCCATCATGCCGGCGTGCGGCTCGCGCGTGGTGAACGGGTAGGGCGCCACCTCCGGCGTGGCCCGCGTCAGCCGCGTCAGCAGCCGGCTCTTGCCCGCGTTGGGGCCGCCGACGATGACGTACTGGCCGGCGCCCTGCTTCGGGATCTTGTGGCTGACGCCAACCTTCTTGGGACTTTTCCGCTCCTTCTCGGCCTCTTCCTTCGCCTCGCTGATCTTCGTCTTGAGGTCCGCCTGCAATTTTTCGCTCGCCTTGTGCTTGGGCACCAGCTGCAGCATTTTCTTCAGGCAGGCGAGCCGCTCCTCGGCGGTCTGGGCCTTCTTGTACTCCTCTTCCGCTTCCAGGTATTGCGGCGTCAGGTTGGTGGCCATGGTCGATCTCGTCGGTGGGAAAAGGCGTGGAACCGTGCCAGGGAAGCTTGTCCCCGATATTACCTCGGCGAGGAAGGTGCTCACGTAGGACGGCTCTCCTGAGCCGTCCTACGTGAGCACCTTCCTTGCCGAAGTGATAGTATAGTCCTTCGTTGACTGCCAGCTATCCTGCCCCCAGCGGAGTGCCCGATGTCGGAACTCTATGACCGGATCGAGGAAGCCCATAAAGCTATCCAGGCGAAGTGGAACGGCCAGCCGCGCGTCGGCATCATCCTCGGCACCGGCCTGGGCGGCCTGGTCGAGGAGATCCAGACCGAGGCGGCCTTCCCCTACGGCGACATTCCGCACTTCCCCCTCTCCACCGCGCCGGGGCACGCCGGCCGACTCGTCTGCGGCAAGCTCGCAGGCAAAACGGTCATGGCGATGGAGGGCCGTTTCCACTTCTACGAGGGCTACACGCTCGAGCAGATCACCTTCCCGGTGCGCGTAATGAAGGCGCTGGGCTGTGAGGCGCTGATCGTCAGCAACGCCTGCGGCGGCATGAACCCGCAGTACGCCAAGGGCGATCTCATGGTCATCGAGGACCACATCAACCTCATGGGCGACAACCCGCTCATCGGCAAGAACGACGAGCGCCTCGGCATCCGCTTCCCCGACATGTGCTTCCCCTACGACCGCGACTTGATCGCCCGGACGCTGCGCGTCGCCCTTGAGGAGCGCATTGTCTGCCACAAGGGCGTCTTCGTGGCGGTGCCGGGGCCGAACCTGGAGACGCGCGCGGAGTACCGCTTCCTGCGCGGCATCGGCGCCGACGTGGTCGGCATGTCCACGGTGCCGGAGGTGATCGTCGGCGTCCACGCCGGGCTGCGCAACCTTGGCCTGTCGGTCGTCACCGACCTGTGCCTGGCCGACGCGCTGGAGCCGGTCAACCTGGCGGAGATCATCGCCACCGCGAACGCCGCGGAGAAGAAACTGCGCGTGCTGGTGCGGCGCGTGGTGGGGGAGTTGCCGTGATCCGCGACTGGGCCGCCCTCGTCTTCGCCATGGTCTTCCCCACCCTGATGAGCTGGGTGTACTTCATCGGCCTGGCGACGCAGGCGGGGCAGCCCAACCCGACCGCGCTCCTCGCGTACGGCGTCGGCAAGGGAGTGCAATTCACCTTCCCGTTTTTCTACGCGCTGCTGTTCGACCGCAGCCGGTTGCGGCCCAGCGCCCCGACGGCGCGCGGGCTGGGGTTGGCCATCGGGTTCGGGTCGCTGGTGGCGGCGGGGATGTTCGTGCTATACGCGGTCTGGCTGCGGGGCACGCCGTTGATGGAGGTGGCGGGGCGGCAGATCATCGGCAAGCTGCGCGAGTTCGGTCTGGCGACGCCGGCGGGATATGTGCTGTTCGGCGGCTTCATCTCGGTAGTACACTCGCTGTTCGAGGAGTACTATTTTCGCTGGTTCATCTTCGGCGGGCTGAAGCGCTACCTGCGGCTGTCCGGCGCCGTCGCTTTGTCGGCGCTGGCGTTCATGGCGCACCACATCGTCGTCCTGGCGGTGTACTTCCCCGGGGCAGCGGAGTTCCTGACGGTGGTGCTGCCATTCTCGCTGTGCGTGGCGGTCGGCGGGGCGGTGTGGGCGTGGCTGTACGACCGGGCGCAGTCGCTGTACGCGCCGTGGCTCAGTCACCTGATCGTTGACGTGGCCATCATGGTGGTAGGGTACGACCTGATGGCGCCGTACCTCGCCCGCTGACGCGGGCGTTATTTCTTCTCCTCGTCCTCGCCGAGCAGGAAGTTGCCGGGGTCGAAGCCGCCCTTGCCCGTGGACTTGCCCGTGGACGGGCGGTCGCGGTCGCGGCGCGGGCGGACCAGGCCGGCCTTCTCCAGCAGCGACTGGTTCAACGGGTCGTCTTCCATCATCTCCTCCATGACCCGCTTGCCGGCCGGCGGCGTGTATTCGATCGTCCACTGCCGCTTGGCGATGGTGATCGTGTCGCCGGGCTGCAGAATCTTCTTCGGCACGCGCGTGCCGTTGACCTTGACGCCGTTCGTGCTGCCCAGATCGCGGATCCACCAGCAGCCGTCGTGGTAACTCAGCTCGCAGTGCAGGCCGGAGACGTTCGGCAGGCGCAGGCAAATGTCGCACGACTCGCGCCGGCCCACCGAGAGGGTTTCCCGGATCAGGGGGATCGTGTCGCCGCCGCCCATCGGGATCAGTTCGCCGAGAGGTTCCTGGGTCATGGTTCGACTCGCATAGGCCCGTGGAAAGATGTGTCGGTGAAACCGTGGGCGCCGCCGGGTGCGGCCGCCCACCGCCGGGGTCACCTCGCTAATAACTCTATCATAAAGCCCGATCGCGCCGCCGTCCAGCGCCTCCCCTGCCGAAGTCGCGCGCAGGACGGCAAGGCGTGCGGGCGCGGCCCGTCGTTCGGTCACGGCCAGATGGTTGGGCGACGTCTGCGCCAGGCCGACGGCGGGACACCTTTTTCCCCTTCTTTCCATTCTCCCGTTTCCTTCGGCGATTGGCGATTGCGGGCCGGCCGCGCCTCCCGTATCATGGAGCGGTTACTGGGCGAGGCCCTGCACCGAGCGGACAGCTGAGGAGGGGCGCCATGGTCACCTGCCCCAGGTGCGGCGGGAAGTCCCGCGACCAGGAATTCTGCGACCACTGCAACGCCGACCTCATGCCCCCCTCGCGCACTCCACCCCCCGCCGTCTGCCCCCTCGACTCCGAGGGGCCACTCCAGCTGACCGCTGAACAACGGGCAACCCTCACGCGCCCGGAAGCCGGGGTGACCGTACGCGCCCCCAACCAGTCCTGGCGACTGCACTGGATCCCGCGCGGCGCCTGGGCAACCCGCCGTGCCGGCGTGGAGGAGCGCGGCCGGTACCGCGGCAACGTGCTGCCGCCCTGCCGCATCGTCCCCGACCAGAACGGCGTCTGGCTGCTGGCCGAGGCCTGGTCGCCGCAGCCGCCCCCCTGGCTGCTGCCGCCCGCCCGCGACCCGCTCGACGAGGCCCGCCGCCTCGCCGCCTTCCTCGACGTGCTGGCCACGGCCCTCGGCGAACTGCACGCCCAGGGCCTGGTGTGGCTGACCTTTGACCCCAGGGACCTCGAGTTCCTCCCAGCCTCCGCGGCCCGGCCGGCGCCGCGCCTCCGCTTCACCAACCTCGACCTCGCCGTCTACCCCAGGGGGCGCTGCCCCGACCGCCTGCACGTCAACGTCAAGTTCGCGGCCCCGGAGATCTGCCGCTTCCGCGCCTGCGACCTCGGACCGGCCACCGACGTCTACCACCTGGCCGTCTTCGCCTACTACTGGCTCGCACGTCTGCTGCCCGGGGGCTTCTTCGGCGCCGGCCTGGAGGCGTTCGGCTTCGCCCTGCCGCCGCTGCGGACGTTCGCGCCGGCCCTGCCGCCGGCGCTCGCCGCCGCCGTCAACCGCGGGCTGGCGGTCGAGCCGGCATGGCGCCCGCCTACGCCCGCCGCCTTCTGCGCCGAGTTCCGGGCGGCGCTGCAGACGGCGGAGAAGCGCGCGACCTCGTCCGCCCCGGTGCGCTGGGATCTCGGCGTCCACACACGGCCGGGCCGGGCCAAGGCGGCCCTGAACCGCCCCAACCAGGACTACGCCCTGCTGCGCCGCTTCGACGGGCCGCCGCGCGCCCTGCTCGCCGTCGCCGACGGCATCAGCACCTGCGACGTCGGCAGCGGCGACGTGGCGAGCCGCACGGCCTGCGCGGTGCTGGAGCAGGCGTTCGGCCCGCCGTCGTCGCTCGCCTCCTTCGCGAAGGCGGTCACCGCCGCCTGCCGGCAGGCGTCGCGCGGGCTGCTGGACTGGGCGCTGCGGAACGGCCACCGCCAGCAGCTCGCCGAGGGGCTCGACCTGATGGGCACCACCGTAACCGCGGCGTGGCTGGAGGGTAATTGCCTGGCGCTGGCCAACCTGGGCGACAGCCGCGCCTACCTGATCGACGCCGCCGGCGCCGAGCAGTTGACGGTGGACGGCGACCTGGGCTCGGCGCTGCTGGCGGCGGGGGTGCCGCCGGAGGACGTGCGCGAGGCCGGCCCGATGGCCAGGGCGCTGCGCGACTGCGTCGGCGGCTGCTCGCGCGGCCCCGGCGGCGAGCCAACGGTCAACGAGCGGTACTGCACGCCGGCGGTGACGACCTGGCGGTTGCTTCCGGGGGACTTCGTGGTACTGTGTACGGACGGGCTGGTCGAGGAGGGCGTCTTCCTCGACCCCGCGGCGCTGGCGGAGTTGTTGCGCCGCCACAAGGACCTGCCCGCCGCGGCGCTCGCCGTCAAGCTCGCCGACGCCGCCGACGCCCTCCAGCGCCCGCCGGGGCCGCTGGAGCCGGATGGTTTTGGGGATAATATTAGCTGTATCGTCATCAAGGTGCTCGGCGCCGCTCGCGGCTAAACGGGGCAACACCGAGGCCCGGGCTCCGGGGATTTCGCACATGCCCGACGCATTTACGCTGCGCTGGAAGCTCGACCAGCCGTACGTCCTGGCAGACAAATCCGAGGACGTTCACGCCCTGGTCACCATCGAGCCGAACCCGACGGTCCTGGCCTCGGCCGACGCGACCGTCCTGCCGGCTCACCTGATCGTCCTTGTGGACGTCAGCGGCTCGATGGACTACCTGATGCGCCACGACCCCAACGCGAAGGCGGTCGGCGAGGTCGTGACCGAGGGCCGCAAGGCGCAGAGCGTCCAGTCGGACATCCCGAGCCGGCGCGAGGTGGCGTGCGACGTGGTCCGCAAGCTCGCCGGGCGCATGACCGCCGACGACCTGCTCACCCTGGTGGCGTTCGACGAGCAGGCGTACGTGCTGGCGAGCGGTATGAATCCGACGGCGGCGGACCAGGTGAAGGCGGCGGTGCGGCAGCTCGCCAAGGCCGGCGGCGGCGGCACGTCGATGGGCCGCGGCCTGGCCGCCGTCCGCAACCTCCTCGCCTCGAACCCCGACGCCCGACACACGCGCAAGCTGATCCTGCTGACCGATGGCGAGGACCAGGAGCCGGCCCTGGCACAGGCCGAAGCCGAGGCGGTCGGCCGCGAGCAGGGCGTCCCGATGGTGGCGCTGGGGACCGGCGAGTGCAAGGTCGCGTTCCTGACCGCCCTGGCCCGGACGAACCTCGCCGGGGCGTTCAACCACATCCAGAATGAGACGGACGCCGAGCAGTTCTTTCAGCAGGTGGTGGTCGGCCAGAAGAACGTGCAGGCGACGAACGTGTCGTTGCGACTGTGGCTGTCACCGGAACTGCAAGTGCGCGAGTTCTACCGCACGCGGCCGGAGATCCTGTACGTCGGCGACCTGGCGCCGGACGCGAACAACCAGGTGGAGCTGCGCCTGGAGCACATGGAGCGCGGCAAGGGGTACGAGTTCCTGTTCCGCTGCACGCTGCCGCGCCGCCAGGCCAGCCAGCGCTTCCGCGTCGCCAAGGCCAGCCTGGTCTACGACCTGCCGGGGCTGGGGCGGCAGCAGGAGACGGTCGAGGCGAACATTATCGTGGAGTACACGGCGGACGCCGAGCGGGCGCGCGAGCGGAGCGGCGACGTACGGCGAGTGCTGGCCCGCGCGGAGGTGCAGCGGCAGGTACTGTTCTTGCAGGCGAAGGTGGACGCGATCCGCCGCGGCACCGCGACAGACCGCGACCGGACGCTGGTGGCGAGCCTGCTCAAGGCGCTGATCGCGAAGTTCGAGGAGTTCGGCGACCAGGCGACGGTGAACCAGTACCGGCAGTTGCAGGAGGAGTTCCTGCGCCGCGGCACGATCTCGCAGGAGATGCTGAACCGCTCGCTGGCGGCCTCGTCGCGCGCCGAGGCTGGGGTCGGCCCCCAGGACATTGATTTTTGATTCCGTGACGGGGCCGGCGAGCGGCGAAAGAGAACAGCTTGTAGGACGGGTCTCCTGACCCGTCCTGTCGCGGGCAGGACGGGTCAGGAGACCCGTCCTACGGGGAGAGTTTTCCCCGCCGCTCGCCCAAGGCCCCCTGACCGAGGTCGGTAACCCATGCCCATCTGTTCCACCTGCGGCGGCAACATTTCCGCCCACGACGCGACCTGCCCGTACTGCGGCGAGACGCTCACCTCCGGCGGGGCCGCCGACTGGGATCTGCTGACGGACGACGTCTCGCTGCTGTCGCCGCCGCCCGCGGCGCCCTCTGCCGCCGCCCCACCCCCGTGGGAAGGGTTCGGCAACGCGCCGGGTGCCCCACAGGAAGACTGGCTGCTCTCCGCGGACGAACTGAACGCCCCAAGCATGGCGCCGCAGCCGTTGCCCGTGCCCCCCTGGACGCCGACGCCCGCGCCGCCGCAGCCGCCGGTGGCCCCGTGGGCATCGCCCGCCAGGCAGGAACCTGCCCTGCCGCCCTGGACGCCGGTCACCCCGGCGCCGGCGCCGCCTAGCAACACGGGGTTCACGGAGATGAACCTGGTCTTCGACGTGGAGGAACCCGGAGCCGCGCCGCCGATACCGCCTCAGGGGATCGCGCCGACCGCTGCCGTGCCCATTCAGAACGTGCAGCCGGCCTGGCAAGCGCCCGTCGTCGCCGTGCCGCAGCCGGCGCCCGTCATCCCGGCTCCGATCCCGCAACCACTCGCACCCACTCCGCCGGCCGCGGCGCGGGTCTGCCCGTCGTGCGGCAGGACGTACGGCCCCGGCCACCGCGACGACTTCTGCGACTGCGGCGCCGAACTGGTCGCGAGCCGCCCTCCTCCTGCCCCCGCCCCGGCCCCAGTCCCAGCGACCCCCGCGCCGAAGCCGGCCGCCGGCCCCCAGCGACCGCCCGCGGGCACGCGCTGCCTGGTGCTCTACGGGGCGGACAAACGGCCGGTGCAGTATTTCCCCCTGGGCAAAGACGCGATGCTGATCGGCCGCCTCGACCCGGCGAGCGGCTGCTTTCCCGACATCGACGTGAGCGAATGGGTCGATGCCGTGACGGCGCGCAAGGTGTCGCGCAAGCACGCGCTGATCCTGCACGTGCGCGGCAGCGACAGCTTCACCCTGCGGCCCCTGCCAGGCAATACCGGCACGCAGGTCAACGCGCAGCTGTGTCCCGGGCCGGACGACGTGCCGCTGGCGCCCGGGACGCGCGTCATCCTCGGCGGGGCGGTGCGGCTGAAGTTCGAGGTCACGTAGCGGCCCGGAGATGAAATGGACAACGCGCCCCCAGCGGCGGTGACCGCAGGCGACCTGCAGGGCGACCCCTTCGAGCGCGACGGCCGCTCCTTCCTGCGCGCCGAGGTGCCGCGCGGCGACAACCGCGGCCTGGCCTTCACCGTCGCCCAGCCGCTCGCCGGTCGTTACCGCGTCCAGCGCTTCTTCGCGTCCGGCGGCATGGGCCTGCTGCTCCAGGGCGAGGACCTGCGCACCGGAGCGCGCGTCGTCATCAAGACGACCCTGCGCTACGATGTCCTCCCCTACGCCCGGGTGCGCGACCGCGATGGCTTCACGAACCAGCTCCGCCTGCCGCGCAAGACGTTGGAAATGGAGCGGCGCATTCTCGTGCTGCTGCGCAACGCCGGCTGCAACGCCGTCCCCCACCCTAACGACTTCGTATATGACACCAACCCGCTCCTGCAAGGCCCTTATCAGACCGAGGACGGCGAGGCGTGGAGCTACGACGACCACGAAATGATCGACGCCGAGCCGTACCTGGTGATGGAGACGGTCGGCGGCCGGTCGCTGGAGGACGTGCTGCGCGAGCAGCCGGGACAGCGTCTGTCGGAGGCCCGCAGCCTGCGGATCGCGCACCAGGTCACCGACGTGCTGCGGACGCTGCACTTCCCGGCGTCGATGCGGCCCGGCATGACGTGGCGGCTGATCTACCAGGACCTGAAGCCGGCGAACCTGCTGCTGGCGGCGCAGGACCGCGTCACGGTGCTCGACCTGGGCGGCTGCCAGCTCGTGAACCTCGACGCCGGCCAGAAGCTGCTGCCGGGAGCGTGTACCGCCGGCTACTGTCCGCCGGAGTGCGAACAGCCCTACGCGCTGCTGACGCCGGCCGCCGACGTGTACACGGTGGGCAGCAACCTGTTCCAGCTGTTGAGCGGCCGCAGTCCGCTGGAGTTCCTGCCGGCGAACGTGGCGGCGACGCAGCCGCGCGCCGCCCGCCTGGATAGTAAACTACTGGAAGGCCACTGCCGGCCGGCGACGCGGGAGTTGGTGGAGCGTTGCCTGGCGCCCGACCCGGCCGACCGCTTCCTCGACGCGGAGTCGCTGATGCGGGCCATCGA
>JBBRPS010000208.1:0-13449 GCA_038227745.1 Gemmatales bacterium
CCGAAAGGTCCGGGGAAGGGATGGCCAATACCTCGGGCTTGCGTCCACGCATGGGGCACCTCCCACGCCGAAACGGAGCACACGCTCAGCATAGCAGGACAGTCCAATTTAGTGCAAGTTTTCGTGCCGACGACACTAGCCTCCCGAATGCCTGGAAAAATGGCCCTCTGTGGACAAATAGCCAGTTTCGGACCAAGATTGGCGATAACTCCTTAGCTGGCATTGAGTTAGCGATGCCGCACAGTAGAAATAGGGTCGCGGCCCCTTTGCGGGGGGGCGTCCGCAGCACCAGGCACGGGCGCCCGTGATCGATCGCCTGGCCATGCACGGACAGGAGCCCCAGGTCGTATTCGAGCTTCCACTTCCCGGGGACGATCCTGTGCTGAGGGGTAAACGCGACGATGCCGTGGGTCAGGAAGAACGGCCAGAGGTCATCCGCGAAGGCCGCATTCGTGAGGTCGCCCTCGCTGATACCACCATCGACGTTCTTGTCCGAAGGGACCTTACCCTTGGAATAACTAACCCCTGTCCAGGGTTTGACCCCCATAAGAGCCTTCCCATCGAAGGTCCGGATATTATGAATTTTCGTCATCTCATACGTTCCCAGACGAATGTTATGCTCGACCAGTTCCAGGCGGTGCCGGTTGGCAGTGAAGTCAAGCAAGAACGTATACCTGGGGTGGGTGACGATGTCCTTCGTCGGCGGTTTGTGTCCCCCGACCCCTCGCCCCCGCGTACAGGGGCGAGGGGGGAACAACTGAACCGCCTGCGGTATAAACCCGCCGGCTCGTTCACTCGTCCCTCTGCCTCCAAGGGGATCTGGGCAATCAGATTTCCGCCAACCGCTGATTCGAGTCACCGAAGCGGTCGAGGCGCACGCCGGCTTTGTCCATCAGCGACAGGTAAAGGCTGCACATCTTCCGGTTCGGCCTGCCCAGGTAGTCGAGAATGCGACCCGTCCTGATCTGCCCCCCGCCGCGGCCGACCATCACCACCGGCAACTGATTGTTGTCGTGCCCTCCGGTCATCATGCTCGAGCAGTACAGGATCATCGAATTGTCCAGCAGTGTCCGACCGCCTTCCTGGACCCTGTCCAGCTTCTCCGCGATGTACGCCACCTGCTCGGTGAAGAACTGGTTCACCTTCAGCCAGTCCGCCCCGTTGGTGTGCGACAGCAGGTGGTGGATCATGTAGTCAATGCCCTGATTCGGGCGCTCGGACCGCAGGCGCGGGAACCGCAGCGAGGAGTGGTCGTTGTTCAGCTTCAGGGTGCATACCCGGGTGGTGTCGGTCCGGAACGCCAGGACGAGGATGTCGCACATCAGCCGCATGTGCTGATCGACGTCCTGGGGGATGCCGTCGGCCGGCCGCGGCGTGTCCGGTCTGGCCAGGGTGGGCCGCCATCCCTGCAGTCGGCCGGCCCGGCCCGCCCGGTCGATTTGCTGTTCCACCTCGCGGACCGACGACAGGTACTCGTCCAACCGCCGCTGGTCGGACCTGCTCACCGTGTTCCGCAGGCCCTGGGTATCTTCGATGACCGCGTCCAGTACGCTCCTGTCCGCCCGCCCGACCTCGTCCCGAAACAGCCGATCGAAGGCCAGCGCCGGGTACAGTTCCAGCGGTGTCGGAGTGCTCGGCGAACTCCACGAGATGTGCGAGCTGTAGATCATCGAGTAGTTCTTGTGGATCGCCGCGATCGACGGCTCGCACCCCAGCACCAGGCTCGGCACCTTGGTCTGATCCCTCAGCCGCTCCGCGATCACCTGATCGCAGCTGACACTGGACCGGATCTCGCCGCCTGGCGCCAGGTGCGCCCCGGTCAGCAGGTTCCCTGTCTGGCAACTGTGGATGCCGCCGATCAATGCTTCCTGGTTGTACAGCCCGCGGAGGAAAAGCAACTTCTCGCGGAACGGATGGAGCGGCTCGAGCACCTTCCCGAGCACCATTTGGGCGCCTTCACCCCGGACCCACCACTCCCTGCTGTGGAACCCGTTCCCGGAGAACAGGCAGGCGAACCGCACCGGCGGTTCCGAGGAACGGCCCCTCGGATTGTTGTCGCCCCAGACCGGGATCGACTCCAGCCACGGCAGGGCCATGGTCACGCCGACTCCGCGGAGAAAGGCGCGGCGGGAGACGGGGTAGCTGATGGGTGTCGTCATTGCAAGATCTCCAGGGGAATGCGTTACTCGTCAATCGCCACGTCGCTACCGCGGATCGAACGAAACTGTGGGCTGCGGACGATCGTCAGGACAGCGGCCGATAGGCGCCCGGCGTTCGCGTTCATTTCCGACACCATCTCGTCGATCAGCGACTGGTCCGAGAGGGTGGCCGCCCGCCCAAGGGCGTAACCGAGTAGCTTCCGGCTGAACAACCGGACGATCGCGTCTTTCTTTTTCGTCAGCAGGTAGGTCCGCAGCCCGTCGATCCCTTCAAACTCCGTCCCGTCCTTGAGCTTGGCCTTCGCATCGATTGGCAGTCCGCCACGGTCTTTAACGCGCAACCGCCCGATGGCGTCATACTTCTCAAAGGCGAATCCGAACGGGTCGATTCGTACATGGCAGGCGGCGCACGAGGCGACCGAGACGTGCTTCTCCACCTGCTGGCGCGTCGTCAGCTTGTCGGCTCCGCCTTCTTCGTCGGGCAAAATCGGCACGCCGACGGGCGGGCGCGGCAGCTTCTCCCCGAGCAACGTCTCGACCACCCAGTTACCGCGGAGGACCGGGCTGGTCCGGGACGCGCCTGACTGTTTCGCCTGCACGCTGGCCAACCCAAGGATACCACCTCGACCGAATTTTCGCACCCCCTCGACGCGCCGCCACTGCGGCCCAGTCACGCCGGGGATGCCGTAGTGCTTCGCCAGGGTTTCGTTGAGGAACGTGTAGTCGGCATCGAGGATCTGCGTGACCGCCCGGTCGCCCTGGAACAGGTCCTGGAAGAACAGGATGGATTCTTCGTAGATCGCCTTGCGGAGGTTCGCGTTGAACGTCGGGAAGAGCTTTTCGTTCTTCTCCTTCAGCTCGTCGAACCCGCGGACGTGAATCCACTGCGTGCCGAACTCGATCGCCAGCGAGCGGAGGCGGCCGTCCTCGAGCATCCGCCGCGTCTGGGCCGCCAGGACCTTCGGATCGCGGAGTTTTCCGCCGGCGGCGAGCTGGCGCAGTTCGTCGTCGGGCGCGGACGACCAAAGGAAGTAGCTGAGCCGGGTGGCAAGTTCCCAATCGTTGACCGGGCCGGCTTTCGTGCCCGCCGGAGCCTTCTCGATCCGGAACAGGAACGCCGGCGAAACCAGCACTCGAGCCAGCACGCCGCGGAACGCTTCGTCGTGGGCCACGCCCCTCTTCCGAAGCGTCCGGTACAGGGCGAGCAGGTCGGTCTTCTCTTTCTCCGACAGCGGTCGGCGGAACGCACGCGAGGTGAAGTTGGGGAGTGCGTCCAGTTGCTTTGGCACAGCGGCTAAACAATCCTTCTCGAAATCCTCAGCCCGCTTCCGAAAGGTGGGTCGCTGTCCCTCGAAGTAATTGAGCAGTTCCTTCGGTTGATCCTGAGTCACGAAGCCGATGAACTGGGGCAGGTAATTGTTCTCGGCCACGGGCTGCTGGCCGATGAAACGGTGTTCGTCCCAGAGATGGTCGATGCGGCGTTTCTGCTCGTCGTCGAGCAACAACCGTTCGAGGGGCTCGTCCTCACGGTGGAACATCTTCAGAGACACGACCTCGTCCGTGGGAACGACGCCGGGGAAGCAGAGGAACCACGGAAAGCAGCGGCGGAAGTCCGCGTGTCCCTGGAGCAGTTGCCTGAAGGCAGTCCCAGTTGGGGATGCCACAACGGGGCTCTTGCCGTCCCAACGGACGCCTGGTCCGGGGGGGGCGGACAGCACCTGGAACTGCACGACACGTGTACCTGGCGGGACGTCGAGTTTGCCCTCGACTACGAACTCGCGGTCGCGCAAGAGGGCCGCAGGCAACCGCACCTCGATAACCGTGTTCGCCGCGACGACGAGGCTGGCTTCCTCGGCGGGCTTGCCATCTGAGTGTCGGCCGAAACGTTCCTTCGCGATACCGTAGCTCGTGCCCCTGGGGCGCGGTTTCACGAAGCGGGCCAATTCCAATCCCTTGAGCACGACACTATCCGCGGAGACGAGGTTGTCGTAGAGGATGCGGTCGGGGGTTTTGTCCTTGACGGGTCGGACACCCGTGAGAAGCGTCTGAACCTGTTCAGCGACCTTGACGGCCTCGGCCTGCCGTGCGGGGTCTGCTGCAGCCGCGCGCCATCGACCGAGGACCGAAACCGGTGAAATGGGACCGGATACCGGGGTCTTCCCAACCGGCCTCGATGGTCCCCGGACGAAGCTCCAGACCTCCTTGTTGCCGTGCTTGTCGGCATGGGGGTTGCCAGTGTGGACGGTGTCGGCCACATCGGCCGCCAAGTCCCAGACACGCTTCAGTTTGTCGGTTTCGGTGACGGTGAGAGCGATCTCGGTGAGGTCGCAACTGTGGTCGCCGTTCCGAGGATCCACGGCCAGGATGAGCAGATCCCCTTTCTCGACCTTGAGCACCTTGCTTGCGGGCTTTGCCGCTCCGCCGAGATCGAGCACTCCGTCGGCGAGGACGGACGCCTGGTCTGCACGGCGGTGTTCGAGCCACCAGGCGACGCCGTTGCCGCACGCTGGGTGAGCGTGGGTCACCCGAGCCGCGACCCGGACACTCCCGGCTACCGGGCTCTTCCAGGTGACCGCAACGAACTCCCTGGGTGTGGGGTGGACCGCGACCCTGTGCGGCGGCACCTTCCCGGGGATCCGTTCGACCGTGTCCGAGGAGTTCGTGACCAGAGTTGGAAGGTCGATACCCTTTCGCCGCCAGCCGTTGATCGCCGGCCTCTTGTCGTTCTTCGGGGTTTTCTCGTCGAGCAGTTCGAGAGCCACCGCCGGCACGACCTTCTTGAGTTTCTCAGGACCCAGGGCCTCCTTCTTTAGTGGGTCAACGGCCAGCATCTCGATCCAGCGCATCAAGAACACCGCGTCGAGTCCATTCTTCCTGGCAAGCTCTTCCGCGGACACTTTGCGGTCGTGGGCCGCAATCGCCACCGCCGCAAGGTACTTCGCAGTGTCGGTGAACACCGTGGAGTAATCGACCTCGTAGGCCGCGCCGAACTGCGGGTAGTCCCTCAAAAGCAGCGGCGGCTTGCCGGCCCCCTCGAAACGCGGGCGATGCCAGACGACGTGGCTACCCTTGCCGCCCGGAGGCGTGTCGCGGGTCACGAGGTAAAGCACGACTTCGCTCTGTCCGGGTGCCGGCTTGACGGCCAGTTTCAACGGCTGCGATTCACCCCCGACGGGGTCGTTAGCGACTTGCCGCACCGTGTTGCCATACCGGTAGCTGCCGATCGGCACGAACTTCCACAACGCCGTTTGCCACGCCGCGATCTCGGCCGCCAGCGGACCGACATCCTTCTCGCCCGCTTCCCGCCAGCGGCCGCGGATCAGATCGAGCGGGTGGGAAGGAGCCTTGTCCGTGAGAGTTTGCCACAGCACCCCCAAATACTTCGGATTAACTTTTTCCTTCGCGGCTACCTCAGCCAGAGTGATCTTTCCGATGGCCAGAGCCTCGCGGTGCCGGATCGTGGCCATGAGGTACGGCTGGAAGGACAGCCGTCCATCGCTGGTGTACCCTGCGTAAAACTTGCGGAGCCGAGCAAGGCTTTCGTCGGTCCAATCGCGCCGAGTCTTGCCGGGCGCGAAGCGAAACCCGTCCGGCAGGAGAACGGCGTGGTCAGCGATGTCCTTGGCCGCCTTCAGGTATTTGGCGAACAGTGCAGGGGTGATATCCGAGAGCGCTTCGGCGGCGTTGGTAAACCCTTCGCCAGCGGCCCCGTCCGCAGGAAACTCCCGGGTCGGCCGAAGGTCCACCCCGGTCAGATCGCGGATCGTGCAGTCGTACTCGGCGTTGCTCAGCCGACGGAGCGGAACGCGCCCCGGATCGCCGCTCCGAGACCGGGCTTCAGCGTCCAGGAACCCGCCAACCCAGGCGATCAGCTGTTTGCGTTCGTCGGCCGTCGGCTGCGGTTTCTCCTTCGGCGGCATTTCGCCTGCCTCAAGCTGCTCGATAACCTGTTGCCACGGCTTGAGATCCTTACGAATTTGTTGCAGCGACGCAAACCGCTCCAGGTCGAGGCTGCCTTTTTTGGCCTTCGTCGAGTGGCACTTGAGACAATACTTTTTCAGGAGCGGCTGGACCTGCTTCCCATAGCCTTCGGCCAAATCGTTCTTCGGTGCCTGCCCCACCCCCGGCCGAGTCGCGATAACGAGCCATGCCAGGAGGGTCACGACGCCTCCCGCGAGGAAGATCGGTAACCTCTTTAGGCCCCTGGAAGTCATGGAAACCTTCCTTTTCTACGGATGCGGTCGCCTCGATCGGCACGCGCGGCTTATTCCGGTACGTCCGGAGTCCCAGGTTGCTGAACTCCCGTCGGCGAGAATGTCTTGCTCGTCAGCCTGGGAGCGGGCAAGGTCGAGTTCGTGGCTGGGGAGGCACGGGTGGGGCGGAGCCATCGCCACCTGAGGTTCGACGACATCACCGGCGACAAGACGGAGGACTGGTTCGTCATCCCCCAGCTCCGTGTCTGCCGCTGAAGCCGGACAGCTCGGTAGGCCGTGGCGGCGGGCCGGTTCGGCATGCTTGACTGTACTCGAAGACTCGGCCCGCCGCAAGCATCTTGAGTCCGCGATTCCAGAAAATCAGAGCCCCTCCGCGTCCGACATGCTCACGCACTACCCTTCCGAAAATGAAGGCCGAGACGCTTGCCTGGTTCGAGAAGCGTTTGCCGGTCCAGAAGTGAGCAAAAAGGGCGACTCCCCGGCCCCGTCACCACTTCCTGCGGATTTTCCCTCCCCCAGGGGTCACGGAGTGGTTAAGATCCAGGCACGCGCGCCACTGCCGCGCCAGACATTCCGGCGGCCGCAGCGACCCGTGGCCCGTGCGCTGAGGCTGGAGGACGCCGATGACTGAACCCGCGACCCGCGACCCGCGACCGGACGAAAGCGATGGCTGGCAAGGGCCCGCGCGCGATTACTGGCGGCTGTGGCGCGTGGGCGGGCGGCCTGACGTCCGCGCTTTCCTCGCCGAGGCCGGGCCGCTCACCCCGGCGCAGGTCGCCGACGTGCTGTGCGTGGACCAGGACGAGCGCTGGCAGGCGGGCGAGCGCGTGCCGGCCGAGCACTATCTCACCGGGCGGCCCCTCCTGCCGGCGGACAGCGACGGCGCGCTCGGCCTGATCGGCAACGAGTTCCTGCTGCGCGAGCGCCTGGGCGAGTCGCCTGCCTTGCACGAATTCCAGGAGCGCTTCCCCCAGTTCGCCGACCGGCTGCGCCCGCAGATCGAGTCCCATCGGCCGCCGGAGCCGTCCACCGCGCCGGGGCCGCAAGAGGGGGGCACGGTTTCGCTGGGGACACCGCCCCTGCCTGACGCAAAGCGGGCCGTCCAACCCTGGCCGAGCATCCCCGGCTACGAAATCCTTGGGGAACTGGGACGGGGCGGCATGGGCGTCGTCTACCAGGCGCGGCAACTCGCCCTGAAGCGCCTGGTCGCGCTGAAGATGATCCGGGGCGCGGACGCCGGCCCGGAGGAACTGGCGCGCTTCCGCCGTGAGGCCGAGGCGGTCGCCCGGCTCCAGCACCCGCACATCGTCCAGGTCTACGACGTCGGCGAGCATGACGGCCGCCCCTTCTGCGCCCTGGAGTTCGTCGAGGGCGGCTCTCTGAAGAGCCACCTGCAGGGCGCGCCGCTGCCGCCTGCGGACGCCGCCCGGCTCGTGGGAGTGTTGGCCCGGGCCGCCCACTACGCCCACGGGCAGGGCGTCATCCACCGCGACCTCAAGCCCGCCAACGTCCTCCTCGCCGCCCCTGCGGGTGCGGGTGCGGAGCCGCAAGCGGCGGGACTTACCCCCAAGATCGCCGACTTCGGCCTCGCCAAGCAACTTGCCGACGAACCCGGGTTCACGCAGACCGGCCAGGTGATAGGGACGCCCTCCTACATGGCGCCCGAGCAGGCCCGCGGCGAGGCCAAGGCGGTGGGGGCGCTGGCGGACGTGTACGCGCTCGGCGCCGTCCTGTACGAACTGCTGACGGGCCGCCCGCCGTTCCGGGCGGCGACGGCGTACGACACCGTCCAGCAAGTGCTCCACGACGACCCGGTACCGCCCTCGCGCCTGCAGCCGCAGTGCCCGCGCGACGTGGAGACGATCTGTCTGAAATGTCTCAGTAAGGAGCCGGTCAGGCGCTACGCCAGCGCCGACGCCCTGGCCGACGACCTGCAGCGTTTCCTCGACGGGCGGCCGATCCTGGCCAGGCCCGTCGGGACGGCCGAGCGCGCGCTCAAGTGGGCGCGGCGGCGCCCGGCGCTGGCCGGGCTGCTGGCCGTCAGCGCGGCGGCGGTCGTGGTCGTGGTGGCCGTCCTGGCGGTCGCCAACGCGCGCGCGGGCGCCGCCCGCCTGCACGCCGAGCGCGAGGGGCGGGAGGCGAGCGCCGCGCGCGACAGCGCCCGCGACCGGCTGCGCAAGGCGTGCGCCGCCGTCGATCAGATGCTCACCCGGGTCGCGGTCGGCCGCCTGGCCGACGTGCCGCAGATGGAGCCCGTGCGCCGGGAACTCCTCAAGCAGGCACTGGGCTTCTACCAGGGCTTCCTCGAGGAGGAGGGGGCGGACCCCGAACTGCGCCGCGAGACGGCCCTGGCTTACCAGCGCGTCGGCGAGATCCACCAGCACCTGGGCGGCGCCGATGAGGCGGAGAGGGCGTATGCGCAGGCGGCGGCGCTGTACCGCAAGCTGGGGGCCGACTTCCCCGAGAAGCCGGGCTACCGCCTCGACCTGGCCGTCGTCGAGTACCGCCTGGGCACCCTGCTCCAGACCGCCCGCGGACGTTCCGCCGAAGCAGAGGCGGCGTACCGGCGCGGGGTCGATCTACTTCGGGAGCCTGCGGAGAAGTATCCCGAGATGCGCAACTACCGCCAGCAACTGGCCCGCCTCTACACCAACCTCGGCAACCTGTGTACCGAGACGAGCCGGCCGCAGGACGGGGAGCGGTCCTACCGCCTGGCGCTTGCCATTCAGGAGCGGCTGCTCGAGGAAAGCCCGAAAACGCCCGAGTACCTGCGCGACCTGGCCCTGACGCACTACAACCTGGGCGTGACGCTCCGCGGCCTGAAGCGCCCGAAGGAGTCGGAGGAGGCGTACCGCCGCGCCCTGGAGCTGCGCCGGCAGCTGGCGGCCGCCGGGGCGGACCGGGCCGGCGACCGCCGGGCGATGGCCCAGAGTCACGAGGTCCTGGGCACCCTGCTGCGGGGGGCCCGGCAACTCGACGAGGCGGAGAAGGCGTACCGGCAGGCGCTCGAGCTGCGCAGCAAGCTGGCGGCGGACTTCCCGGCGACGCCCCCCTACCGGGCCGACCTGGCGCTCAGCCACGAGAGCCTCGGCCGCCTGCAGCAGGCGCGGGGGCGGCTCCGGGACGCGGAGAAGTCCTACCGCCTGGCCCAGGACCTGCGCGAGAAGCTCGCCGCCGAGTTCCCCGCGGTGCCCGCTTACCAGAGCGACTGCGGGCGCGGCCTGGACGCCCTGGCGGCGCTGGCGCGCCGCCGCGGCGATCACGCCGAGGCCGCCCGGCTGGAGGGATTGGCCGTCGTTCGCCAGCGCGCCGCTCTGGACGCCAGCCCCAAGCACCCTACGTACCGCAAATACCTCCGCGTCCACTACGGGAACCTGGTGGATAGTCTCGTCCGGGTCGGCGACCACGCCGGGGCGGCTGGGCGGGCGGAGGAACAGGTGCGGCTGTGGCCCGACGATCCCGCGGTGCTGCACGCGGCCGGCATTCACCTGGGGTGGTGCCTGCTCGTGGTGGAGACCGACGCGAGCCTGGCGGACGGCAAGCGTGACGGCTTGCGCCGGATGTACGGCAAGCGCGGCGGTGACCTGCTGGGCGAGGCGATCGAGCACGGCACGTCCGACTGGGTGGCGTGGTACCAGCGAGCGCTGCTGTACGCGGCGGGCGGCGAGGAGGGGGCCTTCCGAGGTGCCTGCGCCGAGTTCTTGAAGCGCTTCGGGGAGGACGAGGCGATGGTCCACTGGCTGGCGCGTACCTGCGCGCTGGCCGCGGACGCCGGCGTGGATCGGGCGGCGGTGATGAGGCTGGGCGAGCGCTCCCTGGTGAAGTGGCCAAAGGACTACCTGATCCACGCATGGCTCGGCGCGGCGCTGTACCGTGCGGGCCGGCTCGCGGACGCGGAGGCGCGGCTGCGGGAAGCCCAGAAGCTGCACGGGGGCGGCGGGGCCGCCTGGGACCTGTTCCTGCTGGCGATGGCGCGCCACCGCCGCGGGGACGCCAAACAGGCCCGCGCCTACTTCGACCAGGGCGCCGCCTGGGTTGAGCGGGCCGAACAGGGGAAGCTCGAGGACCCCGCCGTCGGCCGGGCGCTGACCTGGAACCAGCGCCTGGAGGTGTGGGTCCTGCGCCGCGAGGCCGAGAGGCTGTTGCGGGCGAACGACCCGGCCGCTGAAGCGACCAGGAGCAGCCCGACCCGGCAGGGGCGTGCCCTGTTGCCTGCGAACCGTTAGCGCTCGCTTCGCGGCCGTGCCCACGCCAACTCGGCGTCCCGGCAGCGTCGCTGTGATGCGCGAAGGAACATGATTTGAACGGGAGGATCCAACGATGCGCTGGCTGCTGACGATGGCTTGGTTCCTGGGGTTTACCATGAGTCTGCCTGCGGACACATTCGTCTATGTCTCGATGGCTTCCGAGCAGAAGATCCGGATCTACCATCTCGATCCCAACGATGGGAAGCTGACGACCGTGGCAACGCTCGCGGTCGAAGGAGCCCCCGGCGCGCTCGCGGTCGATCCCCAGAAGAAGTATCTGTTTGCGACGCTGCGGAGTAACAGTACGCTGGCGAGCTTTCGCATCGATCCAAAGACGGGCAAGTTGCAACACCTCAGCACCGCTCCCCTGGAGAAGGGAGAGAATGCCGCTTACGTGAGCACTGACCGCACGGGGCGCTGGCTGCTGTCGGCCTCGTACATGGCGGGCAAGGTGGTGGTACACGGGCTCGCGGACGGGAAAATCGAGACGCCAGCCGTGCAGACGCTGGAGACGGCGAAGACGGCCCACGCCATCGCCACGGACCGCGCCAATCGGTTCGTCTTCGTGCCGCACGTCACGCCGAACGCCGTGTTCCAGTTCCGACTCGACGCCTCGACTGGCAAGCTGAGGAAAGCCGGCACGGTTCCTGGCGGCACGGACAAGGCAGGCCCGCGGCACCTGGCCTTCCATCCCACCCAGAACCTTGCCTTCACTTCCGACGAGGCGGGCAACAGCATCACGGCTTATCACTTCGACCCGAAGTCCGGACTGAAGCCGGTTCAGACCCTCTCGACCCTCCCGGCCGACTTCAAGGAGAATAACTCCACGGCCGAGGTGAAGGTGCATCCGAGCGGCAAGTTCGTCTGGGTTTCCAATCGCGGCCACGACAGTCTGGCCGGCTTTGCGATCGACAAGGGCGGCAAGCTCTCAGCGCTGGGACAGACGCCGACGGAGAAGACGCCGCGTTCGTTCGAGATTGATCCGGACGGCCGCTACGTCTTCAGCGCCGGCGAAGGCTCCGGCAAGTTGGCGGTCTTTCAGGCGGACCACGACACCGGCAAGTTGACGCGCCTGCACACCTACGAGGTTGGCAAGAGTCTGACGTGGGTGATGGCGGTGAAGTTGGTGGTGGGTGAGTAGCGCTGCCAGGTGCGAATTTCCCTGGGGATTGTGCAGTCTACCCCTCAGAATCCCAGGGGAATCCGGGGTTGACAACACTACGAACCCACCACCGAAGGTCTGAAAGGGTGGCGTTCCATGGCTCAGCCCGTCGCCCGCTCGCGCTTGAGCAACTCGGCCTTGCGCTCCACGCCCCACCGATAGCCCGACAACGACTGGTCCGTCCGCACGACGCGGTGACAGGGGATCGCGACCGCGATCGGGTTGGCGGCACACGCCGCCGCCACCGCGCGCGCGGCCTTGGGCTGCCCGATCCGCTCGGCGACCTCGGCGTAACTCGCGACCGAGCCAGGTGGGATTTGACGCAGCGCCTCCCAGACGCGCAACTGGAAGGCGCTGCCGCGAATGTCGAGCGGTAGGTTGAGGCCGAGCGCCGGTTTCTCCATCATGCCGACGACTTCCGCAACCCACCGATCAAACGTCGCATCGCCGCCGCCGATCTCCGCCTTCGGGAAGCGGTCTTGCAGGTTGCGGGCCAGCGCGTCGGGGTCGTCGCCGAGGAAAATCGCACAGACGCCCTTGTCGGACGCCGCGACGAGGACCGAGCCGAGCGAGCATTCGCCGACGGCGAAGCGGATACGAACCCCATCCCCGCCGGCGCGGAACGCCGTCGGCGTCATGCCGAGCTGCTCGGTCGAGGTCGCGTAGAACGGTCCGTTCGAGTTGAAGCCCGCGCCGTAGATTGCCTCGGTGACCGTCGCGCCTTCAGTCAGCTCGTCCCGGACACGCTGCGTCCGGTGGGCGGCGGCATAAGCTTTCGGGGTAACGCCAGTGAACCTCTTGAACAGCCTGTGAAAATGGTAAGGGCTGATGCCCACGGCATCGGCCAGGTCGGTCAGGGTCGGGGCTTCTTCTGCCTCCTCGATGAGCCGGCAGGCTCGCGCCACGGCGTCCTGCTGGCGTTCGGCGAGGGGGGCCTCGTTCGGCCGGCACCGTTTGCAGGGGCGGAAGCCAGCCTGCTCGGCTTGCTCACGGGTCGTGTAGAAGCGGACGTTCTCCCGCTTCGCCAGTCGCGACGCGCAGGACGGGCGGCAGTACACGCCGGTCGTCTGTACCGAGTAATAAAACACGTCGTCCGCGTCTCGATCGCGCCGCACGAGCGCTTGCCACCGGCTCTCGTCGTCGGCGAACGTGCTGGACGCAGACCTGGGGTTGGAGACGGGCGGCTTGGCCCTATCTTGCTTTGCAATCACGATTTACTTCACCTCGCCACGTTGAGTTGCCCTCTGTTGATATTAGTATAAGCGCTCTCCAGGACCTCGCACTCCGGTTCTTGCTTTCAAATTCTTTTCTTGCTGGGATGGCACGTTCGGGGGAGAGGGGGTTGTAGGAGTCCGGCGAGCTGCGGTCGGGGGACGGAGCCCCCTCCTACGGGGTGGTTCGTAGGAGCCGGCTCCGTCCGGCGGGATCGGGTGATACTCGTTGTTCTCCAGATCTGCATTGTCCCTCGTCGCCTGTCCGTGTTAACACGGCCTATGACGGCGATCCCCGCGCGAAGTCAGGCCCGTTCGTAGCGGTTGCCGGGCAGGCGGCGCACCGCCCTGTTCATCTCCAGCGTCAGCAGCATCCCCGAGAGCTGCGGCACGCCCAGGCCGAGTTGCTGCACCATCTCGTCGAGGTGCCGCGGCTGCCCCTCCAGGAAGTCCCAC
>JBBRPS010000209.1:0-13440 GCA_038227745.1 Gemmatales bacterium
AGCCGCGTGCGGTGAGCCTGATCCCGCTACGCGCCCCCGCGCTGCGGGATCTGGCTTACCCGCGCGGGCCCCGCGCAGCGGGATCTGGCTCACCGCTCGCGGCTAAACGACTACAGATTTCTGCCGCCGTGTACTAGCTTCTGTGTCAATGGGACGTTAGGATGATAGCATTACACTCCATTCCTGATGCCTCCCTCTTCCCCAGGCCATTTTCTCCGGAGCTGGCTGACATCAAGTGTGCGGAGTAGAGCGTCCGTCCTCATCCGCAGGGATGTCGGGACGCCTACCGAGAACCCGCCCCTCCGCGCCGGCGGAGGAGTAGTCGGGGCGACGGCGGGGAGGGGCGCGGACGCGCGGCTCCCGCCCCGACGCCTTACAGGAAGACAGGCCATGGAGAGAGGCGATGAGCATGTGGGATTCGCGGAAAGCATGGAACCCCGAGGAGTCCGCGGGGCCCCCGCTGCTGGCCTACGTGGCCGACCTGGAACTGGAGGTCGATCGCCTGCGCAAGCGCGTCCAGTTCCTCCGGCAGGAGACGTGGGAGACCGTGAAGCGGATCCACCTGCTCTGCCGGGACGCGGCCCAGTCCGGGGACGCGCCCGCGGCGCTGGGCGGCGTCGAGCACGCCGCCCAGGAACTGGCGGCGGTGTTGCGCGACCTGCAGGAGTCGCCGGGCTACCATCCCGCCCACGACCAGGTGGTCGCGATCGCCGTGCGCCCCCTGATCGAGCAGGTGTTCCGCTTGCAGCAGCGACTGTTCGGCGCGCCGCACATGACCCTGCGGTTAGAGATGGAGGCCGAGCACGTGGAGTGGTTCCCCGCCCGCCTGCGGCACATCCTGGAGAACCTCGTCTCGAACGCCCTGAAGTACCGCGACCCGTCCAAGGCGGAGGGGTGGGTGAGCTTCGGTTTGCGGGTGTCGCCGACGGGCTACGAGTTGCGGGTGTCGGACAACGGCGTCGGCCTGCCGCCGCAGGGCCGCGCGGAAGTGTTCGACCTGCTCTACCGCTCGGCGCCGGCGCGGGCGGCCGGCCTGGGCGTCGGCCTGGCGGTGGTCAAGCTGCTCGTTGAGCAGAGCGGGGGCACGCTGAACGTACACTCCGGCGAGGGCCAGGGGACCACCTTCGTGGTGGTCCTGCCGCGCTACGACGTCGATGATTTCCTCACCTGAGGCGGCCGCGCCGCTTCAGAGACTGCGCCGATCTTGAAAAGCGGAGTGGCCGTCCGCCGCCCGACGGCGTACAATGTCACGGTTGCTCTCATCCCTGATGCCTTCCTCTTTCCCAGAGACCTTCTGCGGATTTGGCGGACATCATGCGTGGGGAGCCGGGCGTCCTGTCTTCCCTGCACGGAGATGTCCCCCATGATTGCGCCCCGCCCGCCCGCCCGCCCGGCTTGCCCCCTCCCTGCCGCCCGCGCGGACCGCCGCGTCGGCTGACGCATCACGGCGACCGGCTTCGATGGCCGTGCGGCCCCGACCGTGCGGCCCGGCCTCGCTACCCGTCCCGGGACGACGTGCGCTCGTGCGCCGGCCCTCCCCGGACTTTCCCTCCCGGACTGTACCCAGTCCGGGCCTTCCCAGCACGAGGAGGAGACGATGCGAACCGTTCAACAGGGCGACCGGGTCCGGGTCCATTTCGTGAAGCGCTCTCAGGAGGGGGGCAGGAGTTCGACCCGCGGCCGGGATCCCCTGGAATTGACCGTCGGCAAGGAGCACCGCTGCCTGCCCGGCCTGGGGCTGGCCCTCGTCGGGCTGAACGAAGGCGAGCGGGCCCTGGTGCGGGTGCCGCCCGAGCAGGCCTATGGGCTGGCGAACCCCGGCCGCGTCCGGCGGGTGGCCCGCGCGCGGTTCCCGCAGGAGGAGGCCCTCGTGGCCGGCAACTGGGTGCGCGTTACGGACCTGAAGGGGCGGCGCCGCCTGGTCCGGATCGTGGAGGTGCGCGGCAACGCGGTCAAGGTGGACACGAACCACCCCTGGGCTGGGCAGGCGGTGACGCTGGAAGTCGAAGTCATCTCGATCGACACGGCAGCGGACAGGGCCGCCGGTAGCGGGGCCTCACCCGGGGTGCCGAGCGTGCAGTGAGCCGAGTATTTTGACAGAAAACTGGGCCGGGGCCACTCCTTGCCGAGTGGCCGCGAGCCTCGACTCTCACGAGAAAGCAGGCCGACATGGCGGGCCGAATCCTGAACCGGCGCGAGTTGCGTAAGCAGTCGGATGCGGCGGACGAGCTGGGGCAGGCCGCGCCTGCGGACCCGGGTGCCGCAACGGTCGAGGCGCCAGCGCCGAAGAAGAAGTCGCGGGCGAAGGCCCCGGCGGGACCGAAGGTGAAGAGGGTGCGGGCAAAGAAAGCGCCGCCGCGGATGCGCGCCCGCTGGGGCGTCTTCGACGCGGGCATGAATCAGGTGGCGGTCTTCGACTACAATCAGCGGGCGGCCGCGGAGGAGAAGCTCGCGGACTTGCTGACGCGGAAGAAGGGGACGCACTTCCTGCAGATCGTCAAGGAGCCGATGCCGGAGCCGGACCCGGCGGACGTTCCGGTGTTGGCCGCCAGCGTTTAGACATCGTTTCCCTCCCGGCGAGCGGGGGGCGGCTAACGCCCCCCCCGCTCGTCGGTATGGGAACAGCTTCTTATGGCGCCAGGCGGAGTTGCTGCCCGCCCACGCCAGGGCCGGCGCGGTAGAGTGCCTCCGCCTCGGCGATGGCGGCCAGGCGTCTTTTCGGCTCCAGCACGGGCCGGGCCACGCGCCCCGGGACGCCGTTGTAGAGCTGTCCGTCCAGTTCACGTCCCGCCTTGCTCTTGCGGACGCCCCCCCACTGCTTGAAGAAAAACGGCACGCCCTCCTTCTGACACTGGTCGCGGAGGGACAGCACCCAGTCCTTGTGCATGGGCCGGGCGCCGGGGCCGCTCTCGCCGCCGACGATTACCCAGTGAATGCCTTCGAGGTTGACCGTTCCGAGGTCCTCCAGCAGCGGCTCGACGGAGAGGAAGCGGACCTGCGCGGGGGCGGCCCGCAGGTGGTCGATGCGGGGCAGGCCGTGCTTGCGGTCCTCGACGCTGACGCCCCACCAGAGGTGCGGCTCGCGGGCGCCGTCGGCGAGGGTCGTGCGCAGCATGTCGCGCAGGCGCTCCGAGCGCTTGGTGAGTACCTGGTAGGTGTGCCAGTTCGCCAGCTGCATAACGCGGGCGACGGCGCGGACGTAATCGTCCGGCACGTCCTTGTGGAAGAGGTCGCTCATGCTGTTGACGAAGATCATTTTGGGGACCTTCCAGCGGAGCGGCTCGGCGAGTTTTTCGGGGACGAGGCGGAGGTCGAAGCCTTGCTCGTAGGGGTGGCCCTTGACGCCGCGGAAGCGCTCGGCGAAGGTCTCCGCGTAGCAGTGGGCGCACCCGGGGCTAATCTTGACGCAACCCCTTACTGGATTCCAGCTCGCATCTGTCCATTCGATTGAGGAGTGTTCGCCCATGAAGGTTGCCCGATGCCAGGGGAGAGGATAAGGGATTCATCTTTGGCGAGTGGCAGAACTTGGTTTCCTCGTAGGACGGGTCTCCTGACCCGTCCGGGACGGCTCGGGAGAGCCGTCCTACGCGGATACGATTTCCTACCGGTCGCCTTAATTCTACCAGCATCAGGCGCCCGGCAGAGGACGTGCAGGTTCACGGCGGTAGTCCTTCTCGGTGTCGGAGGGCCGCGCGGCGGTCGCGGATCTCCTGCGGCACCAGCTTGTTCGCCACCTGCCACTCCGCCACCTGCGCCGCCTCCTTCAGGAGGGCCGCCAGCTCCACCCCGAGTTCGCCGGGGCCCGCGGCCTTGCCGCCGTCCTTCTGCTTCGGGGCCTCCTCCTTCCCGGGCAAGTCCGGCGAGTCGAACTTCTGGAGCACGCGCGGCTCCACCCACACCGCGTGGACCCCTTTGTTCCCGTTCAGAACCTGCACCCGCAACTCCAGCACGTCCACCCCCTTGACGACGACCTGGCACTCCTGGCTCCGCGCATGGTTGTGGGCGATCTCCCCGGATTTCCACAGCTCCTTGCCGTCGCCCAGGACGGTGAAGGTCGCAGGCGACCAGCACCACTGGGTCGAGTCATCGACTGCCACGGTTGCCTTGAGCAACTCGGCCTCCTTTTCCAGCCGGTACTTGACCGCGGCGTATGGGGGGTTCCTGAACGTGGCCATCGGCGGGTGCATCCCGAGGCCGTGGGGCGAGGGTACGCCGCCCACCTTGATCGGCTTGCCGTCGCCGATGTCCCCCTTCTTGAACGGCCACTCGCCGGGGCGCACGTCGAACTCCGGCAGCTCGGACAGAAACCGGACCTGGCCATTGGGGAACAGCCGGCTCGGGGGCGGGCCAGCCTTCTCGGGCGGCCCTTTCTTGTTCGGGACGACCTGCGCCTTCTGTTCGAGGTTGGGCGGCCAGCCGCCCGAGAAGACCAGGGCGAGGACCACCCCGAGCACGAGCACCCCCGCGGCGGCCCCCGCGACCCAGTGCCAGGGCAGGCGACGGCGGGAGGGCGGGGGGTCAAAGTCGAGAACGATCGGCTCGTCGCGCGGGACTGTCACGGGGCCTGACGGCCACGAGAGCTGGGGGGCACTGGCGGGCATGTCCCGCGACGGGGCCAGGTCGGAGGGGCGACTCGACGGCGGGTCCAGGTCGGAAGGCCGGCGCGGCAGTGGCGGCGGGGCGGCGACCGGGCCGGAACGCGAGGCCGTGGCCACGGCGGTGACAGGGACTTCCCGGCCGGGGAGGTCGCGCGCCATCGGGGCCGGGGCCAGCGCCACCTGGACGACTTCCGTCGCCTTCGCGGGCGCGGGCCGCACCCCGACCCGGCCGGCCTGCACGTCTTCTTCCGAGGGGAACAGGTCGCGCCCCTGGCGCGCCGCCAGGGCACACCACGGACACGCCTTCAGCTGCCGGTGGAAGACGTGCTGCTTCGGCCTGGCGGGGCAGGCGACCATCTCCTTCTCGCTCTCCAGAAGGCACTCGTACCAGGCGGCGGCGTCCGGACGGAGGGCGGAGCGCGCGTGGCCGTCCTCGAAGCAGCGGCGCATCAGTTCCTGGACGCGCGGCGGCAGCGTCTCAAACGGCGGGGCGTGCGGGTTCGGCGCGTAGGGGACGCGCCGCCGCAGCGCGTACGGCCAGTGCCCGGCGCTGATGCGCTCACTCAGTCCCCCCGGCTCGCCCACGTCGATGTAGCGGCCGGCGAAGGGGTGGATGCCCGCCATCAGGAGCTGGAAGATCAGGATTGCCAGGGCGAAGGCGTCGTGCTCCGGACCGCGGTCGAAGTCGGCGAAGCGCGCCCCCTGCAACTCCGGCGGCGTGTACTCCGGCTTGCCGACCGGGCAGCGGAAGACCTGCTGCGACCCCGGCACCTGGAAGGAGTCGGTGTCCACCAGGGTGACCAGGGCCATGTTGCTGACCAGGGCGTTCGACTCGTTCAGGTCGCCGATGACGTAGCCGCGCTCGTGGATGGCGCGGACGGCGGCGGCCAGGTTGCGGGCCGTGCGCAGCAGGTAGCCGTAGTGGAACAGCGGGCACAGCTCCAGGCGCGATGCGGGATTGTAGAACTCGAGGATGGGCCGGACCTTGTCCACGCGCGGCATGACGTAGCCGAGGAAGCGCGGCGCGGCGGCGTCGAGCAGGCGGTCCAACGGCCAGGCGATGGAGACGTGGCCGCGGCCGGCCATCGGGTCGCTGGGGGGCGCGGCGATCATGGCCGCCACCTTGGCGGCGTGGTCCGCCGTCGGCTGGTGGTACACCTTCGCGACCAGGGACGGCTGCCCGGGCACCTCGTAGATGGTCGCCTCGCCCCCGCGGGCCAGCGGTTGGCCGTTGAGGGTGAAGGTCTGCGAGCCTCGTTCCAGGCGCACACTCAGGGACATGGTCGCTCCCTTCGGGAAGGGGCCGATCGTTTAGCCGCGAGCGGTGAGCCAGATCCCGCTACGCGGGGGGCGAGCGCGCTCGCCCGAGGCTCGCGGCTAAACGGCTACTTCTCCCTATTCCCTACTCCCTTTGCAGATTATCACGCGCCGGCACGAACCGCCAGCACCAACGTCAGATCGTCGTCGGCGCGATCCGTGACGCGGGGCGATTGGAGGAACCGGCGCAGCTGCCCCTCGGTGGCGTTCGGATCCTTGACCTCCGCCACGAAACGCAGGAGGGGGGTGAAGAACGGGGCGTGCGGCGTCCCCTCGGGCATCTTGAGGGCGAGCATCTGCAGACCGTCGGAAAACAGGGCCAGCCCGGTCAGCGGCTCCCGCAGGACCGCGAACGAGGCCTGACCGAATGGGTTGGCGGATGTCAGGAACGTGGTCTCGTTGACGTATTCCTGGGCGGGCGGCCGCGTCACGGCCCGGAAGCTATCGTCGGCGAGGCGGCCCACGACGGCGCCATCGCCCACCTGTGCGGCCGCGACCAGATCGGGCGTGGCCACGGCGAGGAGCAGCGTGGTGGCCAGTTCCGTCACGGGCCGTCCGCGGGCGGCGGCCGCGGCGGCCAGCGCGGCGCGGGCGGCCTCGAACGCTTCCCGCAACAGCGCGTGCCAGTCTTCCTCTGCGGCGGGCAGGCCGGCGCCGAGGCGCGCCATCGCCGCGTCCACCGCCGCCCGCACGGCGCATGCCGAGCCGACGTCCGCGAGGGGGGCCGAGCCGGCACCGTCCGCTACCGCGGCTATTAGTACGCCCCCGGGCAGGTGCGCGATTCGGTGAGCGTCCTGGCAGGGCGTGCCGGTCCGCAGGTGGCTGGTGCCGGCGACGGAGACTCCCGCCGTCCGCCAGACGGTTGACGTGCCGGTCATCACAACGATCCCCAATCGACGGGCGGCAGCGCGACCTGGTCGCCCACGCGCGAGTTGGCCACCTGCTGCGTACTGCGCGACAGCCACACGAACAGGTCGATGAAGCGCAGGCCGCGCAGCTTCAACGGCGGCCGCGCGGCCATGGCGGCGAGCTGGCCCAGGTCCGCGCCCTCGACGCCAACCGAGAAAAAAGCGATGCGCTTGGCCGCCTCTTCCGCCCGGACGCGCCCGGCCGCCTGGTGCAGCACGTGCGGCGGTTCACCCTCCGCGGCCCCGTCGGTGATCAGGAAGACCCACGGCCGGTAGTAGGTGACGCCGTTGGCCTTGTAGCGCTGCTTGCGCTCCTCGATCAGGTCCAGGCCCTTGAGGGTGGCGGTGCCCATCGGCGTCAGGCCCTCGGCGGCGAGCAGCGGCACCTGGAAGCGGTCCACAGTGACGAAGTCCTGGACGACCTGCACCACGCCGCCGAAGGTGACGATGGCGATTTCGACGCGCCGCCGGGCCAGCGAGTCCTTGAGCAACTCCTCGCGGAAGACCGCCAGCCCCTCGGCCAGGGCCTGGATCGGTTCGCCGCGCATCGAGCCGGAGGTGTCCAGCAGCAAGACGCAAGGACAGCGCGGCTCCGGATTGTCCGCGAACTCCACGTCCGCGTGAAGGAGTTCCGCCCACTGCTGGTCGAATTCCGGGTCGTGCTGTCCCGTGTCGCTCATGAGTCGTCCCCGCAGGCTGATATTACTCCGGCACGAAAGGTGGTCACACAAGCCCGACGCGCCAGCGAGGGGTCCCTCGCTGGCGCGTCGGGCTTGTGTGACCATCCTTCGCGCCGGAGTAATACCGCTCCAGCGCGGAAGATCCTCCCACAAGCCCGACGCGCAAGCGAGGGGTCCCTCGCTTGCGCGTCGGGCTTGTGTGACCACCTTTCGCGCCGGAGTAATACCGGGTGCCCCCTCCCGGGTTGGAAGCCGTGTGCCTTCAGAGGCAGAGGAACGAAGGAGCGAGCCGGCGGCCCGTCGCGCAGCGACACCCCCACAGACCCCGCCGGGGCCAGCCCGGCGGCTCGCCGACCTTCCTTATCTTCCCGTGCCTCTCAGAAGATTTGACCACACAGCGGCGCCGCGGGCAAGACGGAAGGGACTCACTCCCGGTCCAGGACAGGTGTACCCGGAACTTGCATGAGGAGACCGGGATTTTCTCTTTTTCCTTGTCATCGCCCTACCCCTTCGGGCAAACTATATGCCATGCCTCCGACAACGCCCGACAACTCGAGCGAGACCAACCGCCTCCTCCGCGCCGCCGCCGAGGGGAAGGCGGACGGCTGGGATGCGTTGCTGGGCAAGCACCGCGAGCGCCTCCGCCGCATGGTCTCGCTGCGCCTCGACCGGCGCATGCGCGGCGGCATCGACCCCACCGACGTCGTCCGCCAGGCCTGCGCCGACGCCGCCGCCCTGCGCGCTGAATACTTCCAGCACCCCGCCGAGTCGTTTTTCCTCTGGCTGCGCCGCCTCGCCGGCCGCCGGCTCCAGGACCTGCAGCAGGTCCGCCTCGGCGAGGCGCTGCCCGCGACCGGGCGCGAATTCTCCCTGCGCCGCGGCCCGCCCCCCGCGGCCACCTCGTTCGCCATCGCCGCCCAGCTCCTCGGCCAGGCCGCCCAGCCCAGCCAGGCCGAGCTGCGCAGCCAGCGCCTCGCCCGCCTCGAAGACGCCCTCAACGCCATGGACCCGCTCGAGCGCGAGACTCTCGCCCTGCGCCACTTCGAGCAGCTCAACAACGCCGAGGCCGCCGCCGTCCTCGAACTGCCGGAGGGGGACGCCTCCCGGCTGTACCTGCGCGCCCTCAAACGCCTCAAGGAAATCCTCAGCAGCGCCGCTGGGGGCACCACGGAGAAGCGATCATGACCGCCCAGAGTTCGCAACGCGATCCCGTCGAGAAACTGGCCGAGGAGTTCACCGAGCGCCGCCGCCGCGGCGAGAACCCCTCCGTCAGCGAGTACACCGCCCGCCACCCCGAGCTGGCCGACGAGATCCGCGAGGTCTTCGAGGCCCTCGTGATGGTCGAGGACATGGCCCCCGTCAAGGGCGACCTCACCGGCCCGGCCTTCGCCGCCCCGCGCGAGGCCGAGTCCGGCGGCATCCCGCAGAAGCTCGGCGAGTACCGCATCCTGCGCGAGATCGGCCACGGCGGCATGGGCATCGTCTACGAGGCCGTCCAGGAGACCCTCGACCGCCATGTCGCCCTCAAGGTGCTCCCCTTCCACGCTCTGCTCCAGCCGACCCACCTCGAGCGTTTCCGCCGCGAGGCGCGCGCGGCCGCCCGACTGCACCACACGAACATCGTGCCGGTCTTCGGCGTCGGCCAGAGCGAGGGCGTCCACTACTTCGCCATGCAGTTCATCCAGGGCCAGGGCCTGGACGTCGTCCTGCAGGACCTCAAAAAGCTGCGCGGCCTCAAGGGCAACGCGGCGGACGGCACGGAGGCCCGCAGCGTCGCCGCCAGCCTCGTCAGCGGCCGCTTCGCACGGCCCGACACCGCGCAGGCCACGCCGTCCCCCGCCACTGTCGCCCCGGCTACCGCACCCGCCGCGCCGTCCGCCCCTCCCGGGCCTCCCGCCGAGCGGCGCGAGGTGCCGCAAATCTCCTTCACCGTCCAGGCCGAGTCGCAGTACTTCCACAGCATCGCCCAGATCGGCGTACAGGTCGCCGACGCCCTGGGCTACGCCCACCGGCAGGGAGTGCTGCACCGCGACATCAAGCCGTCCAACCTCCTGCTCGACACGCGCGGCACCGTCTGGGTCACCGACTTCGGCCTGGCCAAATCCGAGGGCACCGACGAGTTGACCCACACCGGCGACGTCGTCGGCACCCTGCGCTACATGCCGCCCGAGCGCTTCGGCGGCTGGTCCGACCCGCGCAGCGACGTGTACGGCCTGGGGATCACCCTCTACGAGATGCTCACGCTGCGCCCGGCCTTCGAGGACTCGGCGCGCGGTTCGCTGATCGAGCGGGTCATCAACGAAAGCCCGCCGCTCCCGCGCCGGCTGGACGCGCACATTCCGCGCGACCTGGAGACCATCGTCCTGAAGGCCATCGAGAAGGAGCCGTCGCGCCGCTACGCCACGGCCGACGAGCTGGCCGAGGACCTGCGCCGCTTCCTCAACGACAAGCCGATCCAGGCCCGCCGTGCTGGCCCGTGGGACCGCTTCCGCAAATGGGTCAAGCGCCGGCCCGGCGTGGCCGCCCTGACCGGGGCGCTGTGCCTGGCCGTGGTCGGCCTGCTCGGGCTGGGCGCCTGGTCGTACGCCGAGATCAGCCAGGCGCTCGAACAGGCGGAGGACGAACGGCTGGCGGCGGTGTCGGCGCGGGAGAAGGAAGCCGGCGAGCGGCTGGCGGCCCAGGAGGCGCGCGCGAAGGAGGCGGACGAGCGCCGCAAGGCCGTCGCCGCCCGGACGGACGCGGAGAAGCTGCGCGACCGGGCGAAGGTCGCCACCGCCGAGGCGCTCAAGCTGCGCGACGCCGCCGTCGCCGAGACGTACCGGGCGCTGCTGAGCGAGACGCGGTCCCGGAGGCTGACTCGCCTGCCCGGCTGGCGCCACGACGCCCTGCAGAACCTGCACCGCCTGGCCCGGCTGGACACGCCGCTGCGCGACCTGATCGAGCTGCGCACGGAGGCGATCGCGTGCATCGGCGAGTTCGACGCCCGCGAGGAGGCCCGCCTGCAGGGCCACCGCGACTACGTCTGGTCTCTCGACTTCAGCCCTGACAGCAAGACGCTCGTCTCGGCGGACTACGCCGGCGTGCTCCGCCTGTGGGACCTGGCCGGGAAGCGCGCGCTGCGCTCCCTGACCGACGGCGCCGCCGCCGCCCCCGCCGACAAGTACCGCAATCCTTCCCCGTTCCCCGCGGCCCGCTTCCATCCCGAGGGCAAATACCTCGCCTACGCCGCCTGGGACCGCCGTTTCGCGCTGGCCCCGGTCACGGCGGACAGGCCGCCCTTCCCCGGCCTGAAAGCGCAGGCCGCGCCGCGCGGCCTGGCGTTCGACGCCGCCGGCCGGCTGCTGGCCGCGTCCTGGGGCGACGGCCGCGTCACCCTGCACGACGCCGCCACCGGCGCCGTCCTGCGCGTCTTCCAGTCCCCCCGGGATGTCGTCGAGCCGGTTCGGTCGGAGCTGCTCGGCGCCCTGGGCTGCAATCCCCCGGCCGGCCTCCCCTCCGTGGGCGGTCTGGCCGCCCTCGCGCGGGGCGGCGACCGCGCCCTCCCCGGGCCGGGCGGCCAGTTCAACCGCCCCGTCGCCCTCAGCCCGCAGGGCCTCTGGCTGGCGGTGGGCGGCCCCGACGGGGCCGCCCTGGTGTATGACCTGCGCGACCGTCGGCCGCCCGTGCGGCTGGAGGGCGGCAACGCGGACTCCTTCAGCTTCCACCCCGGCGGCGCCCTCCTCGCAGTCACCGACGGCAGCCACGTCGTCCGCCTCTGGCACCTGCCCAGCGGCAAGGAGTTCCGCACCCTGCAGGGCCACACCGCCCGGGTGACGGCGGTCGCCTTCGGCCCGGACGGCAGCATGATCGCCACCGCCGGCTACGACCAGAGCGTGCGCCTGTGGGACACGCGCACCGGCCAGCCGCTGCTCGTGTTCCACCCCGGCATCGGCGCCCTCTGCTCGGTGGCGATCAGTCCCGATGGCAACTCCCTGGCGGCGGGCGCCTACACCGTCGCGGTGTACCGCCTGGTGGGCCTCAACAAGCGGCGCGGCCTGCCCGGCCACAACGGCTACGTCAACGCCCTGGCCTTCCACCCTTTCAAGGAGAGGCTCCTGACCGGCGGCAACGACAGCCGCATCCTCACCTGGGACCTGACCCGGGGGGTCAGCCAGCCCAACGTGAACGCCGGCCCCAACCAGATTATCTCGTCGCTGGCTTACAACCCCGACGGCGAGACCTTCGCCATCGGCACGGACTGGCACACGTCGGCCGAGGGCCGGCAGGTTTACGACGTCTTCGTCTGGGACGAGGCCAACCGGAAGGCCCGGCACCGGCTGCGCGGCCACACCGACGCCGTGATCGCGCTCGCCTTCGACCCGGCGGGCGAACGGCTGGCGTCCGCGGCCCGCGACGGCTGGGTCGCCGTCTGGGACGTGGCGGGCGACAAGGCGAAGAGGGCGCGGCAGTGGCAGCACGCCGCCGGCGTGGGGCTCTCGGTCGCGTTCGTCGATAACGACAACCTGGTGGTCGGCGACAGCACGGGGCGGGTGGTGATCCGCGAGCTGGCCGGCGGGGACGTCGTGGCCGAGACCCGGGTCGCGGGCGGCCTGAACCGCCTGGTCCTGGCGCCGGGCCACGGCCGTGCAGCGGCGGCCGGCAGGGACGGCGTGCTGACCCTGCTGAACGTCCCGGGCCTGGAGGTCGCCCACACCCTCAAGGCCGCCCACCAGGGGCCGATCAACGCGGTGGCGTTCAGCTCCGACGGCCGGTTGCTGGCCTCCGGTGGGGAGGACCGCCGCGTCGTCCTCTGGGACGCGAAGACGGGCCGCAAGCTGGCGGCGCTGCCGCCGCAGAACAGCTCGGTGCGGAACCTGGCCTTCGAGCCACACCACGACCGCCTGGTGATCGTCGGCACGGAGGATCTGGTCACCCTGTGGGACCTGCCGCAGATGCGGCCCGAACTGGTCGCGCTCGGCCTGGACTGGAGCGGTCCGGGGCCGAAGGGGTCGGGGGACCTGGCCGCCCTGCTCAAGGACAGGCCGGGCCCGGCCCAAGTCGTGATCGGTCCCGAGGAGATCGCGAACGTCCCGGCCCTGCTCAAGAGCCAGGCGGATTCCCTCTTCCGCCAGAAGCGCTGGAAGGAGCTCGCCCCGGTCGCGGAGAAGGCCATCGAGCACTACCCGAAGGCCAAGCAGCTCTATTTCGCACTGGGCGAGGCCCGCTACCACATGGAGGATTACGGCAAGGCAGCGACGGCTTTCGAGGGCCACCTCAAGCTGTGCAAGGACTGCATCGGGGCGCTGGATCGGCTGGCCCTGTGCCGCATGCAGCAGAAAGCCTACGAGGAGGCCGCGGCCCTGTTCGAGAAGGTGCTGGCGCGGCGGCCCGCTTCCGCGGAGGTGTGCAACCACCTTGCGCTGCTGCACATCCAGGGGCCGCCGAAACTGCGTGACCCCGCGCGGGCGCTGGCGCTGGCGCGGCGGGCGCTCAACTTCGCGCCGGACAACCCCGTTTACCGCAGCACGCTCGGCCGGGCCCATTACCGCGCTGGCGACTACGCCAGGGCCGTGGAAGTGCTCACGAAGGTGAACCGGGGCACGGACGAGGGCAAACACGCGGCCAACCTGCTGTTCCTGGCGATGAGTCACAGGCAGCTCGGCGCGGGCGCGCGGGCGGAGGCGCTGTACAAGCAGGCGGTGGCGCTGGCGGGCCGGCTGACGTTCAACGCGGTGCAAAGCGACATCTGGAACGGGCTGAGGGCGGAGGCGGAGGCGGTGCTGAAGGCGGCGGACTGATACAGGCAGCCGGGGAGGTTGTCCGGGCCGTAGGGTGGGCGGTGCCCACCGGGTTTGTCTGGTGGGCACCGCCCACCCTACGGCCCTCGGCGATCAGACACCCTTACCGGCTCCATCGATGAGGCCGCGAAGGCCCGTCACACCAGCGCCGCCGCCACCG